>NZ_JBIWCX010000008.1:0-215393 GCF_044761695.1 Lysinibacillus sp. NPDC097287 | reverse complement strand
AGAGGTCACACCCGTTCCCATACCGAACACGGAAGTTAAGCTCTTTAGCGCCGATGGTAGTTGGGGGCTTCCCCCTGTGAGAGTAGGACGTCGCTTCGCTTATTTTTTGTGGAGGATTAGCTCAGCTGGGAGAGCATCTGCCTTACAAGCAGAGGGTCGGCGGTTCGAGCCCGTCATCCTCCACCATTTAGGGGCATAGTTCAACGGTAGAATAGAGGTCTCCAAAACCTTTGGTGTGGGTTCGATTCCTACTGCCCCTGCCAGGTCCTATAACTACGGTTATTACATTATGGCGTAGTTTGGGAAAATATTATCACAGTCATTTTATTAATAAAATGAGCCATTAGCTCAGTTGGTAGAGCATCTGACTTTTAATCAGAGGGTCGAAGGTTCGAGTCCTTCATGGCTCATCATTTAAATTGCCAGTATAAATAAATCTAAGCACATGCGGAAGTAGTTCAGTGGTAGAACACCACCTTGCCAAGGTGGGGGTCGCGAGTTCGAACCTCGTCTTCCGCTTCGTATATGTGCCGGGGTGGCGGAACTGGCAGACGCACAGGACTTAAAATCCTGCGGTGAGTGATCACCGTGCCGGTTCGATTCCGGCCCTCGGCACCATTTTCTTTTAATAATAATTTGCGCCCGTAGCTCAATTGGATAGAGCGTCTGACTACGGATCAGAAGGTTGTGGGTTCGACTCCTGCCGGGCGCGCCATAGTTTTCGGAATGTAGCTCAGCTTGGTAGAGCACTTGGTTTGGGACCAAGGGGTCGTAGGTTCGAATCCTGTCATTCCGACCATTATATGGGGCCTTAGCTCAGCTGGGAGAGCGCCTGCCTTGCACGCAGGAGGTCAGCGGTTCGATCCCGCTAGGCTCCACCATAACTTATAACCATATAAAGATCCTGGCGGTGTAGCTCAGTTGGCTAGAGCACTCGGTTCATACCCGAAAGGTCGTGGGTTCGACTCCCTCTGCCGCCATCTTAAAGGAACTTAAGCTCATTTGGTTAGCCCAGACGGCTCATAACCGTCCGGTCGCAGGTTTGTGTCCTGCAAGGTCCATCATTTATATATAACTTTGGAGGTATACCCAAGTTCGGCTGAAGGGATCGGTCTTGAAAACCGACAGGCGGGTAACACCGCGCGGGGGTTCGAATCCCTCTACCTCCTCCAGTTTTTTAAATAGATGGTATTTTAAAACACGAGTAGTATTGTCGCGGGGTGGAGCAAATCGCAACACGAAGATTGCGATTAACGTCGACGCAAGCGAAGCGTGGAAGACGTCAACGTACTAAAAGCGTATAATACTTTTGCTTATACTTAATAAAATTGTCGCGGGGTGGAGCAGTGGTAGCTCGTCGGGCTCATAACCCGAAGGTCACAGGTTCAAATCCTGTCTCCGCAACCAAAATGGTCCCGTGGTGTAGCGGTTAACATGCCTGCCTGTCACGCAGGAGATCGCCGGTTCGATCCCGGTCGGGACCGCCATTTTTTAATCAAAAGATTAGTTAAAACTAATCGAATGTGGGTCAGTAGCTCAGTTGGTAGAGCATTAGATTGAAGCTCTAAGTGTCGGCGGTTCGATTCCGTCCTGACCCACCATTTTTGCGGGTGTAGTTTAATGGTAAAACCTCAGCCTTCCAAGCTGATGTCGTGAGTTCGATTCTCATCACCCGCTCCAATAGGGGCCTATAGCTCAGCTGGTTAGAGCGCACGCCTGATAAGCGTGAGGTCGATGGTTCGAGTCCATTTAGGCCCATTATTATTCCGAAGTAGCTCAGTTGGTAGTAGCACCTGACTGTTAATCAGGTTGTCGCAGGTTCGAGTCCTGCCTTCGGAGCCACGGCCCGTTGGTCAAGCGGTTAAGACACCGCCCTTTCACGGCGGTAACACGGGTTCGAATCCCGTACGGGTCATTTTGCATGTAGCATATTATTGCTACATGCTTTTTTTATTGTTGTTGAACTGTGCACTTAAATATCTAAAGAATAAGCGTTATAATGCTTAAAACGATAAACTATACTATTCGATAAGTACGGTCAATATATTGCGCCTTTCGTAACTGCAAATTCAAATCATCCATCTGGAAATTTGAACAAAGTATTTCATATATAAAAGATGTATGTTTTCTAGCGTTTTTTTTCATGGTGAATCCGGTTCCGTTGCTCTAAGATGAGGGTATATGGGGGAATTCGACATGAATTTACAAGAGGTACAGCGTTTCTTATTACTTTATCAATTGGAAAAAAACCAAACAGAGGCTTGGCTAACGAATAGATTGCAAGAAATAAAAGCAGTGGGAGAATATATCCCGACGACAGAAGAATTAACATTTGGTGCACGTGTGGCGTGGCGTAATAGTAATAAGTGCATTGGGCGCTTATTTTGGCAGTCACTTCATGTTGTAGATGCACGCGAAATATTAGATGAGCAGGAAATTTTTGAGTCGTTGCTTGCGCATATTCAATACGCGACAAATGAGGGTAAAATTCGCCCTACAATCACTATTTTTGCACCGGGGCGAGTGCGTATTTGGAATCATCAACTTATACGATATGCTGGCTATGAAACTGCAGAGGGCATTGTGGGTGACCCGCATTCCGTGCCATTTACAAAAATTTGTGAGTCGCTTGGCTGGCAAGGTGAAGGTACAGCGTTTGATGTACTGCCACTGGTTGTACAGGTGGATGAGCGTTCGCCACAAATGTTTGCAATTCCACAGGAGTATATATTAGAAGTGTCGATTCGTCATCCTGAACGTAATGAGGTTGATGCACTAGGTATGAAATGGTATGCAGTGCCGATTATTTCAAGCATGCGCTTTCAAATGGCGGGTATCGATTTTCAGGCTGCGCCTTTTAATGGCTGGTATATGGGTACAGAAATAGGTGCGCGTAATTTAGCGGATCATGATCGCTACGATATGATTCCAGCTATGGCTAAAATTTTCGGGCTGGATACGACAAAGCAATCATCACTTTGGAAAGACCGTGCACTTGTTGAGCTCAACATTGCCGTATTGCATTCTTTTAAAGAGGACGGTGTAAGCATTGTTGATCATCATACCGCGGCACAGCAGTTTAAGCTGTTTGAAGAGGCAGAGGTAACGGTAGGGCGTGAACTTACTGGTAATTGGAGCTGGCTTATTCCACCGCTATCACCAGCATCAACGCATATTTTCCACAAGCCGTATGTGAATGTGTACAACACACCGAATTATTTCTATCAAAAGCCACCCTATTAACAAGTAAAGGCATCTCATCGTAATTTAGATGAGATGCCTTTTTGTAACTCCTAATTTACATATTCATTTTTAGAAGCCCTCATAGCACTTGCGAATAGTACTAACACTACAACAATAAATAGCCAGCCAGCGATGTCCCACCCACCGAATAGATCGTGTAGATAGCCAAATAATATCGGACCAGAAGCTGCAAGTAAGTAACCCCCAGACTGCGCAAACCCTGATAGATCAGCAGCCTCGTAAGCTGTACGTGTTCGTAATGTAAAGAGCATCATTGCTAGTGCAAATGAAGCGCCACCCGCCATTCCTAAAAACACCATCCAAAGAACAGCAAGGCTTGTCCATTCCATAACTAAGCCGATAAAGCCTATTAAATAAAATGCTGTAAAAACGAAAACGAGCGGACGCTGCGACTTCATTTTGCCAGCGATAATAGGTGTGAGTATAGCCATTGGAATTTGTGATAACTGCATTGTCGAGAACATCCATCCAGCACGGTCAGCTGGCAAGCCTTGAGCTATATAGATTTCAGGAATCCAAGCGGCTGTTGTGTAAAATAGTAGAGATTGTAAGCCCATCGCGCCAGTTACTGCCCACGTTACTGGAGATTTCCACAACGGTATACGGACTTTCGTAGTAGCAACAGTTGGTTCAGGCTTATTGAACTTCAATTGTGGAATCCAAATAAGTATTGTGATGACTACAAGGACAATAGATAGGGCAAGTGCACCTTGCCAGCCCAGTGACGAATTGGCGACTGGATAGCTAATGCCTGCACCCACACCGGCTGAAAGATTCATTGACATCGTAAAGCAAGCCATTAGTAAACCGACATGGTAAGGGAATTTCAATTTTAGAAGCCCTGGAATTAGTACATTCCCGAAAGAGATTGCAACGCCAATAAGTATCGTTCCGAATACGAGTAATTCAGTTGTGCCAAGTGAGCGTAATACGATACCAAGCGCAAGTAAAATAGTAGATAAAAGTAATGTTAATTCTAATCCAAATTTGCGTGCCACAATGGGTGCAAAGGGCGACACCACTGCAAAAGCCAACAAAGGAATTGTTGTTAATAAACCAGCAAGTACATTAGAGATACCTAGCCCTTCACGAATGAAGGAAATGGATGGTCCAACGGCAGTCAACGGCATACGTAGAGTAGATGCGATAAAAATAATACCGATGACAAGTAACAATGTTGTACCTGTCCAGCTTAATTTTTTGCTAGGAGAAGTAGATTGTTCATGAGTTACCAAAGTAAGACCTCCTGATATAAAAGTTATAATTCGAACCACTATATCATTTTATCATGCTTAAAAAAATAGTAGAAAGTTCATAAAATACTGAACATTTAAATGCGTATTGAAATGTAAAAGGGTATATGTTAAGCTTAATTACATCATAAATTTAATATATTAATGCCTCATGTTTGTATTGAGGTAGAGGTCGCGTTATTTAAGAGTACGCTAATGGAAATGACAAGCATTAATGAAATTAGCTGAAAGGAAATATCGCCGAAGTGTGAAGGGACTTGAAAACTTCATGCTGGGGCTGTCTCCGAAAGGAACAGAACTGTCACGTTTTGATCGACGTGTTGTGCTATCGTGTTTTAAAGAACAGAGGATTCTACTTAGCCATCGCATCGTGTTGTGATGGTATTTTTTTGCCTCTAAGAAGGAAGGAAGCTATTAACGTGAGTGAAATAAAAGTAAATCAGCTAGGGCATAAAGCTCCGAAACTGAAAAAAGAATTGAAAAGTCGCCATATTACCATGATTTCTCTTGGTGGAACAATTGGTACAGGGCTATTTTTAGCGAGTGGTGGTGCAATAGCTCAGGCAGGTCCTGGTGGTGCGCTACTGGCCTATGCGCTAATCGGAGTTATGGTGTACTTCTTAATGACGAGTCTTGGCGAGATGGCAGCCTATATGCCATCATCCGGTTCATTTAGTACGTATGCGACAAAATTTGTCGATCCAGCATTAGGCTTTGCACTTGGCTGGAACTATTGGTATAACTGGGCGATTACAATTGCAGCAGAAATCGCGGCCGTATCGCTTATTATGAAATATTGGTTCCCAGATAGTTCTTCTGCTTTATGGACAGTCATGTTCATTGCAGTCGTGTTAACATTTAACTTATTGTCTGTAAAAAGCTATGGGGAAAGTGAATATTGGTTTTCGATGATTAAAGTCGCAACGGTAATAGTATTCATCATCGTTAGTTTTCTGATGATTTTTGGTATTTTAGGTGGACAAGCACCGGTCGGCTTTACGAATTTCTTCATTAGTGATGGGCCGTTCCATGGGGGTTTCTTAGCGACGTTCGGGATTTTCCTAGCAGCAGGATTCTCGTTCCAAGGGACAGAATTACTAGGGGTTACGGCTGGTGAAACAGATGATCCAGGTAAAAATATTCCGAAAGCCGTAAAATCAGTTTTCTGGCGTATTATTTTATTCTATATTTTAGCGATTGCTGCAATCGGGATGCTGATTCCGTTTACAGACGAACGCTTATTATCTGAAGATATCGCTGTATCACCATTTACGTTAGTGTTTGAACGCTTAGGGATTGCCTTTGCTGCTTCATTCATGAACGCGATTATTTTAACTGCGATGCTTTCAGCGGGTAACTCAGGGCTCTATGCAGCATCACGTATGCTATGGAGTCTTGCAGTAGACGGTCATGCACCGAAAATTTTCATGAAGCTTAGCCGTCGTGGTATTCCAATTTACGCGTTACTTGCGACATTAGCAGTAGGTAGCTTAGCATTCCTTGCCTCATTCTTCGGTGACGGTGTTGTCTATATGTGGCTATTGAATGCTTCAGGTATGTCAGGTTTCATCGCATGGCTTGGGATTGCAATTAGTCACTATCGTTTCCGTAAAGCATTCGAGGTACAAGGATTGGACCCAAAATTACTGCCGTATAGAGCGAAATTGTTCCCGTTTGGTCCGTTATTTGCCTTTACGGTATGTATGATTGTTGTTTTGGGTCAAAACTATACAGCCTTTATGGGCGGTGCGATTGACTGGTACGGCGTGCTCGTATCATACATCGGTATTCCATTGTTTTTAGCGTTCTGGTTAGGCTATAAATTAAAACATAAAACGAAAATCGTTCCACTGAAAAACTGTGATTTAACTGTGGATAAATAAAGAGAACGAGGTGCATCTACGCACCTCGTTTTTTTATGCAAAAATCGTCTGCCAAAGCAGATAAATATTCAAGCTAACAACAATCGCAACGACAATCCAGCCGAGGAAGGAAGTGATTTTATGATTCACTAGACTACCCATAATTTCTCTTTTACTCGTAAACATTACAAGAGGAACAAGAGCAAAGGCTATCCCGAACGATAAGATGACTTGACTCAAGACAAGCGCGTGAGTTGCATTTACACCAGACGCAATTATGGCAAGTGGTGGAATCATTGTAATGGCACGACGCAAATAAAGTGGAATCCGTCTTCGGATAAACCCCTGCATGACAACATCCCCAGCGAGCGTCCCCACAGAAGAACTTGCCAAACCGGCAATCAGTAACCCGAGTCCAAATGAAATAGCCGCCAGCGGACCGAGTGCATCACGCAGTCCGTTAAATGCTACATCTAAATCTTCTACCACAAGTCCCTGCGTATGAAACACTGCTGCTGCAATAATGAGCATGCTCATATTGATGGCACCCGCAATAATCATCGCAACCATAATATCGATAAATTCAAAGCGGAATATTCGGCGTTTTTCACTTTCATTACGACCGACAATACGACTTTGTGTTAATGAAGAATGTAAGTAAATAGCATGGGGCATTACCGTTGCCCCTAAAATTCCTGTGGCAAGTAATAGTGAATCTATGCCTTCAAACTGAGGTGTTAGAACGCCCATTGCCACACCACCCCAATCAGGTTGTGCTAAAAAAGTTTGGAATGCAAATGCTAGCACTACAATGAGCACCATGCCAGAAATGCCGGCTTCAAAAGCACGAAAGCCACGTCGTTGTAATTCTAAAATAGCAAATGAGCCAACCGTGGTAATGAACGCTGCAGGCAGCATTGGGATGTTAAATAGTAAGTATAGGCCAAGTGCAGCACCGATAAATTCGGCAAGATCGGTTGCGATGATGACAACTTCAGCTTGTATCCATAAAAAGATAGATGTTTTTTTTGAAAAGTTTTCCCGTGAGATTTCCGGCAAGTTTTTACCAGTTGCAATACCGAGTTTTGCTGATAAGGATTGGATGAGTACTGCCATTAAATTTGAAAAAGCGATAACCCATAAAAGCAAATAGCCATACTGTGAACCAGCAGTAATATTCGTTGCGAAGTTACCTGGATCTATATAGGCAACTGCTGCAATGAAAGCTGGGCCAAGAAATGGTAAAATATGTCGCCAGCCTTTTACATCCCCATCCAAAACTGCCTCTGCTGTTGTTTTTGTAATTTTTTTATAAACCATAATGCGCCCCCGTTCCGTATTAAAAGTATCGTTATCACAAAAATGTTTCCTTGAGGAAAGTTTGATTATATTTTATGACTACTTGTTTGAAAAATACCGTCATTCGCCCAAATAATGAAATAAATAAAATCTACACTTAATTGAGGGAATGTATGTAAAGCTTGTCTTGATACAATCTGTTTCTCATCATTTTCTAATTAGACTTTCATACCTTGCATAGTTTACGATAAAAGAAAATGCTGAGGAATGACGCCATATGACGAATCGGATTTTAATTATAGAAGATGAAGAAAGCATTGCACGAGTGTTACAGCTAGAGTTGCAATTTGAGGGCTATGAAGCGGAGATGGCACACACTGGAACAGATGGATTACTGAAATATCGTGAGCAGAAGTGGGATTTGGTGTTACTTGATATTATGCTTCCTGAAATGAGTGGGCTGGATGTGTTAAAACGTATTCGTGCAACAGAGTCTCATACACCCGTTATTATGTTGACGGCAAAAGGGGATGTAGAGGATAAGGTCAAGGGGCTCGACCTTGGAGCAAACGACTATATGACAAAACCATTTGAAATTGAAGAGTTGCTGGCAAGAATTCGCACGGCTCTAAGATTTTCACAGCGAGCAATCGAGCAAGAGACTCTTACAGCATTTGGTGAATTATCTATCAATGAACAAACACGTGATGTTTTATATTACGGAGAGCATGTGTATTTGACTCCGCGTGAATATGAGCTTTTATTATACTTACTGAAGCATCCAAAGCAGGTACTAACACGTGAGCAAATTTTAGAAGCGGTGTGGGGCTATGATTACTACGGAGATACAAATGTTGTCGATGTATATATCCGTTATGTGCGCCAAAAACTTGATGCAGCGAATCATACACCAATTATTAAGACCGTACGTGGTGTTGGGTATGTATTAAAGGGGCAGATGAATGAAGCTTAAAACAAAAATTCACTTGCTAACGACTCTGCTCATGCTAGTGATTTTAGTGGCGACCAATATTGGGGTATATTTTTTGTATGAAGAGCTTGCGTACGATACCGAATATAAGCAGTTGCAGCATCGTGGGGACGAACTAAGTACGGCACTTAGCAAGCTGGAAGTGCAGACGAATATACAGCAGGTAATTCGTGCGTATATGCCAACGGATGGAGCGGTTCATGTTTATGATGAGGGGCAGAATTTGAAAATGAAGGTGCAGGCAACCCTCGAGATGTCAGATGCGAAATATATTACATTCGAGATGCCGGCAATTTGGCCTGATGGGACGGTTGTGGAAATTGAACTTGTTCAATCAATGGAAGAAGTAGCGAGAACAATGAGTTTGCTGAAAATTATATTAATACTTGTTACACTTTTGGCGGCAATCCCTATTCTTTTAGCAAGCCTCGCATTAAGCCGCCTCATCTTACAGCCACTTGAACGGTTAAGTACTACGATGAAAAAAAGTGCGGATACTGGAAAGTACGAGAAAATCGAGTTAACTGACAAAGGCAAAGATGAGTTAACCGAGATAAGTCGGACTTTTAATGGCATGATGGAGAAGCTCGAACTACATTATCAAAAACAGCAACAATTTGTATCAAATGCTTCTCATGAACTAAAAACACCTATTACAGTCATTGAAAGCTATGCTAAATTACTTCTACGCCGAGGTTTTGATAATGAAGCGGTTGCAAAGGAGTCCTTACAAGCAATAGCCAATGAATCTGCACGTATGCATGAGATGGTTTTACAATTACTAGAACTAGCGAAAAACAAGGAACAGTTAGATATCCAGTGGGAACAAATTGAGTTAGCATCATTACTAGAAAATACAGCAACACAAATGCAACAAGCATACCATAGACCTTTTATCGTAGACGAGGCTGTACCAAGTCACATTTATAGCGATGAAAAAATGCTTAAGCAGCTACTGTTCATTTTACTTGATAATGCACGCAAATATAGCGAAGGCGAGATACGGATACATGCGTCTGAAAACAATCAACATGTTTTCGTTACGATTCAAGATTGTGGTGATGGGATTCCTGAGGAGCATCTACCACACTTATTTGAGCGTTTTTATCGTGTAGGTGAGGACCGTAATCGTAAAACAGGTGGTACTGGTCTAGGGCTTGCAATCGCCAAGGAGCTAGCAAATCAACTATTGATTAAGATAGAGGTCGAAAGTGTAGTGGGCAAAGGATCAAACTTTACACTGTGCATACCGAAGGAGGGGTAACAATGAAAAAATGGCTTATAACAATTACTGTTATTATTATCGTTTGCGCTGTTGCTCTTTGGTTTTTTCGGGACTATTTCGTGAAAGAGGACCCATTAAGTAAGAAGGAAGCAATCACCCATATTCAAAGTTTGTATAATGGGCAGGTCAAGCACATCGAAAAACAGGGTAATCAATATGAAATTGAGCTTCTTCGCAACGGTGCTACATATGAGGTAGCTATCGACGTAAACACACGCCAAATTACAGATTTACTATTAAAAGAGGCCGTGAAAAAGTCGTTATTAAGTGAGGTGCAAATTCGTAAATATGTAACGGATTATGCGCCTGGTGAAATTGAAAGTATCGCACTAGAAAATACTTATTATAAGGTTCAAGTTACGAATGATAATAAGATTAAAAATCTCCTAATGGATGCCTATACAGGTGAAGTCATCTCAGAAAAGGATACGCCAAAAGAAGTGAATGAGCCTGTTATTGAAAAAGTCGTACTTTCCGAGCAAAAGGCAATTCAAATTGCCCAACAGGAGCTACAAGGTGAAGTTGAGTCAGTAAAATATAAGGAAACGGCAGATGGAGGTTATTATTTAATCGAAATTGAATCGGATAATGCTGAGGCTACCTTTGAAATACACGGAGTTACGGGCAAGATTATGTCTGTCAGTTTGGAGGAGAATGATTAGCATTATAAATTTGCTTGTATGTCTAAGGTGAATTTTATTCTCATGAAATTCTAATGTACCTCTTTCCGTCTTATCATCTTCGCTTGGTATGCTAAGTACAGATAAAACAAAGGAGAGATGAACATGAAAAAAATTATTTTAATTCCAGCGTTAGTCGGTGTACTTGGTATAGGAGCGGTAATCGGTTCTACAAGTCTTTTATCTGGTAATGCACAAGAAAATAAAGTATTAACGATGCAAGAAATCGAGAAAAAAGCATTAGCAATCGTGAACGGAACGGTTACAGATATTGAATTCGACAAGGAGCGTACAGGCGACGTTTACGAAGTAGAAATTATAACTGCAACAGAAGAGCATGATTTAAAATTCGATGCTTATACAGGTAAATTATTGAGTCAAAAGAAAGAAGCATTAGATGATGATGATGATGACGATCGTAACATGCAAGTGGAAAACAATACAGCTAAGAAAATTACAAAAGAGCAAGCAATTGAAAGAACATTGTCAAAAGTTGATGGGACAGTGACAAAAGTAGAGCTAGACGATGATGTTTATGAAATTGAGATTGTAGACGGACAGTTTGGATACGACGTTGAGATTCACGCAAATACCGGTGAAATTGTAGAATTTGAACAAGATATTGAAGACTAAAATAGAGGCAGCATCATGCAAAATGGTGCTGTTTTTTTATGTGCATTTGCCTCTTTACATTTTGCAAAGAGAGGCGTAAGATGACATCAATATAAAAGTTTCAAATTTCTAAATCGCTGAAGCAACTATACGCGGGGGACCCATTCTTGGCGGATTGTACAGACAATTCTTGGGGTGAATCTCTTCAATATTGAAGGGTAGGGCTACTCATGGCCCGAATCCGACAGCTAACCTCGTAAGCGTTAAGAGCAGAAAAATTGGAGCTTGGCAGACGTGAAAATGTCTACAAGTCTTATTTCGTGATGACTTGTAGACATTTTTTATTTTCGCGTATTTGTCTTCATTCAGCAACTATCATAGATTTAGAAATGAGAAACACACTCTAAGAAAATAGAAGGTGTTTAGTATGAAGTCCTCATTCAAACGTTATGTAATTGGCCGGCCATTAAAATCAGATGCACTTGGGGAGCAAAAGCTCAATAAAACAAAGGCACTTGCAATCTTGTCGTCAGATGCATTGTCTTCTGTGGCATATGGGCCAGAGCAAATTTTACTTGTACTGATGGCAGTGGGAGTAACTGCATTTTGGTATTCTTTACCGATTGCTGCTGGGGTAGTTGTGCTACTAGGGGCACTAATCCTATCGTATCGTCAGGTTATTTTTGCGTATCCGCATGGAGGAGGGGCATATGTTGTATCCCGGGAAAATCTTGGCGTTAATGCAGGACTTGTCGCAGGTGGTTCATTGCTTGTCGACTATATTTTAACGGTAGCGGTAAGTGTATCTGCTGGAACGGATGCTATTACATCTGCGTTTCCAAGCTTACATGAGCATAATGTTGCCATTGCTGTATTTTTTGTTATTTGTTTAACAATTTTAAATTTACGTGGCGTCACTGAATCGGCGTCCGTTTTAGCATATCCCGTTTATTTATTTGTCTTAGCAATGCTAATTTTAATTGCGGTAGGGATGTACAATGTAGTAACGGGGCAGGTACCAGCTAATCTGCATACAAATATTGGTACGCCGGTTGCTGGTATTAGCTTATTTTTACTGTTAAAAGCATTTGCCTCTGGTAGTTCGGCTTTAACTGGAGTCGAAGCGATTTCAAATGCGATTCCGAATTTTAAGGAACCTGGACCGAATAACGCAGCAAAAACATTACTCGTAATGGGTGTTATTTTGGCAGTACTTTTTGCAGGAATCGTGGGCTTAGCGTATTTTTATGGGGTCGTACCAAACGCAGAAGCGACGGTTGTTTCACAAATTGCAGAAGCAAGCTTTGGGCGGAATGTTTTTTATTACATTGTGCAAGGTATGACGGCGCTTATTTTAGTGCTTGCTGCAAATACTGGTTACTCGGCGTTTCCTTTGTTAGCAGTAAATTTATCAAAGGATGGTTTTATTCCGAGAATATTTCAAATTCGCGGTGACCGCCTGGGCTATTCGAATGGCATAATAATGCTTGGTGTAGCTGCGATTGCGCTTATTATTTTCTTTGATGGGGCAACGGAGCATTTGATTCCATTGTATGCGGTTGGTGTATTTATTCCATTTACGCTTGCGCAAACAGGGATGATGCGTAAATGGTGGCGTGAAAAACCAACAGGCTGGGTAGCAAAATTTACTGTCAATACAATTGGTGCAATTATTTCATTTGTAGTAGCAATGATGTTTTTTGTGACGAAGCTTTCGCAAGTATGGCCAGTGTTTATTTTTTTACCGATGATTATTTGGATGTTTCATCATATTAAGAAGCATTATGATGCGGTCGGACCTCAATTAAAGCTAGATGCGGAAGTATTGCCTGAGATTACGGGCAATGTTTTGATTGTTCCAGTTGCTGGGATAACAAAAGTAGTAGAAAATTCTCTGCATTATGCACAATCATTGAATGTGGATAAAATTATTGCCTTTTATGTGGCGTTCGATCAGGCGGATGCAAAAGCATTTGAAGAGAAATGGAAAGCGTGGCAGCCAACGATTCGAATCGTGACTTATTATTCACCGTATCGCAGTATTACGCATCCACTCACAAAGTTTATAGATAAGGTGGAGCATCAATTTGCAAAGTCGGGTCAACGGGTTTCAGTTGTTATCCCGCAGTTCTTCCCGAAAAAAGGCTGGCAACATCTATTGCACAACCAGTCGAGTCTATTAATACGAACTTCACTATTATTCCATAGAAATGTGGTCATTATTACAATACCTTTTCATTTACAGAAATAATGACTCGATATGAGCGAAATTACACTCTAAAAATACCAATCTGTATTAAAAGAGAATTATCATTATGAATGGTTGATTTTCGTTCCGGCTGGGCGCTTTCCGGGGGGCGTCTGATGAGCCGCTTCACTCGCAAGCTCGCTTCAGGGTATCAGGCCAACATGATGTTGGTCACGAAGGCGTTGTCACACGATGTGACGTTTTTAGCCTTCGTTCCTTTATTGTGATCCCCCAGCCTCCACTCCAATCAACAAACCTACTTACAATTAATGAGCTCTATAAAAGATGCTTAACGCTCGCCCTCTGGATGCGTAAGTGCTGGAACGGAAAGTAACTATCACTCTATTTAGATGGAAGTAAATGCTCTGTAATTTGCTCATTATGAGTAATGACTAAAAAGGGCGGAACAATTTGTTGCTGACGCTGCGCTTTCGTACAGAAAAGATTTATTAATGTTGCCTTTCATAATGAATAGTTTTCTGCTATAATCAGAGCATTAGTTGCAAAACACGAACGATCACTGTTAAAAAGTGATGAAATGTGGTTGATTTCCGAAAAATTAGAATTATTCCATTATTTCTATTCATCTTGAATTCAGAAAAATCCATGTTTATAATAAGTACATTCTTATAATTAAATACTATTTCACTCATATAATAGCGGGAATATGGCTCGCGAGTTTCTACCGATTTACCGAAAATGAATCGACTATGGGCGGCAATGTTTAGAATACTTACTCAACTGAGTTGTTTTTCTAATTGCGTCAACGTTTTAAGCGCTGAACACTTTGCTCCACTCGTAGATGAATGGAATCAAAGTATTCAGCGCTTTTCTATATTCATTCAGTGGGCGTCAGGGCGCCCACTGAATGAATATAAAGCCTCCGGCGGATGTCACCGATGTTTTTGCGCGAAAGCGTAGCGACAGCAGCAGATTTTGAAAGAAGAGGAAGTCAGCCTAAGTACGTCGCATCCATGCGACAACGGCTGACTGACCTGCATCACGCAGGCCCAAGCACAATTCAAAATCTGGACGCAATTACGCCGAGGCGTAATTGATTAAACATATGAAAGAAGGACAACAAGAAATGAAATTACTACAAGACAAAATTATTCAAGAAGGTAAAGTGTTATCTTCAACTGTATTAAAAGTAGATTCTTTTTTAAATCATCAAATTGATCCACAACTTATGAAAGAAATCGGCCTTGAGTTTGCGAATCGCTTCTCGGATCAGGTTATTACGAAAGTGTTAACAATCGAGTCTTCTGGTATCGCACCATCTGTGATGTTAGGTCTTGAAATTGGCGCACCAGTGGTGTTTGCACGTAAACGTAAATCTCTTACATTATCAGATAATTTATATTCTTCAAAAGTACATTCGTTCACGAAAAATGAAACAAATGAAATTTCCGTATCTCATAGTTTCATAGGTGCAGACGATAACGTGCTAATTATTGATGATTTCCTTGCGAATGGTGAAGCTGTGAAAGGATTATTAGACATTGCGGCTCAAGCAGGAGCAAATGTTGTCGGTGTTGGTATCGTCATTGAAAAAGGCTTCCAAGACGGCGGCAAGTTACTACGCGCGCAAGGTGTTCGTATTGAATCATTAGCGATTGTTGATTCACTTGAAGATGGCAAAGTGACATTTGCGACAGGGGAAGAAAAGTAATGAATAAAACGAAATCGACGGCATTGGCTATCCAACATCTACTGGCAATGTATGCAGGTGCCATTTTAGTACCGCTGATTATTGGTGGTGCTCTTGGCTTTAGTTCTGAACAAATGACGTACTTAGTAGCTATCGACATTATGATGTGCGGTATCGCAACGTTATTACAAGTGTATTCAGGGAAATTTATCGGAATTGGTTTACCAGTAGTACTTGGCTGTACATTTACAGCGGTTAGCCCAATTATTGCAATTGGTTTAAACCCAGAACAAGGAATTACGGATATTTATGGTTCAATTATTGCATCAGGTATCATCGTAATGATTATTGCTGGTTTCTTTGGTAAATTGGTGAAATTTTTCCCACCTGTTGTAACAGGTTCAGTAGTGTCGATTATCGGTATTTCTTTACTACCGGTTGCTATGAATAATATGGCTGGTGGACAAGGTGCAGCAGATTTCGCATCTGGCTCAAACGTCGCTTTAGCGTTTATTACATTAGTAATTATTTTAGTTGTTTATCGCTTTTCAACAGGTTTCATCCGCGCGATTTCGATTTTAATCGGTTTAGTGGCAGGTACAATTATCGGAATATTCATGGGTAAAGTGGATTTTACACCGGTTAATGAGGCAGGATTTTTCCATATGGTACAGCCATTCTACTTCGGTATGCCGACTTTTGATGCAACAGCAATCCTTACAATGACACTTGTTGCAATGGTCTCTCTGGTAGAATCAACAGGTGTTTACTTCGCACTTAGTCATATTGTTGAGAAAAAAGTGAATTCAAAGGATTTAGCACGTGGTTATCGCTCTGAGGGTCTTGCTTCAGTAATTGGTGGTATTTTCAATGCATTCCCGTATACAACATTTTCTCAAAACGTTGGACTTACACGTATGTCTGGTGTAAAAGATCGCAAAATCATCTACATAACAGGTGGCTTACTTGTTGCTCTTGGTTTCTTACCAAAACTAGCTGCATTGACGACAATCATCCCAACACCAGTCCTTGGTGCAGCTATGCTTGCGATGTTCGGGATGGTTATTACACAAGGTATGGGGATGTTAGTACCAGTAATGGCTGAATCGGCTGAAAACGCCATGATTGCAGCAATTGCAGTTGGTCTTGGTGTTGGTGTAGCGGTTGTTCCAGATATTTTTGCATCACTTCCACCAGGTGTAGCGATTTTAACATCAAATGGGATCGTCTGCGGTTCTGTGACAGCAATTTTATTGAACATCTTATTTAATATGATTGGGCCAAAACATAAAAAAGACCCGATGCATGGCTAATAAATGAATAACATCTATCTTAATATCTCATATATTAAGATAGATGGAATGATGTCACCTACTTTGTCTATTAATTTAGATAGAGGAGGTGGCATTTTTTATGGGTGAAAAAGAATGTTTAATGAAAGCTAAGTTAGCGAGTGATATAGACATGGTCTCACTTACTTTAAAACAAGCGTATGATTATTCTCTTCAGTTAAAGAGGGGGATGTCCGATAAGTCCCTTTAAGCAGAACAAATGGCTTTCTATATGGTAAAAATAGCTACTCCCAGCAAACTATTTTACTTTTAGGACAGCCCCTTTATATAGCCTGTTAAATCAAATGTTTAAAAAAACGCAGATAGATATAACGGTAAGATTCGAATATGAAAGAGGGTATTATTTAAAGTTGATTACTCCGATTAATGGTAAATGAGTAATAAATAACTGTTATTAAACATCAGTATTTTACTATATTATTTAATATGGTGAATACTTTTTACTAGTACTTCATCTTATTTATTAAGTGGTATTTCACAATAATTGGAGTTGGGTAATGAATGTTGGATTTAAAGATACCTGATAAGCGGTATCGAACAGAAATAGAAGGATTACGTGCAATTGCGACACTTCTAATCGCGATATATCATATATGGTTAGGAAGAGTATCGGGAGGCGTCGATGTCTTTTTCGTACTTTCAGGATTTTTAATTACTATGTCCTTAATTTCGAAAATAGAGAGAACTGGTAAAATACACTTTGGGGGCTATTTACTAGGTTTGGCTAAACGATTATTCCCACTAGCTTTAACTGTAATAATATTTATTACTGGGTTATCTATTTTCCTGTTACCTCAAGTACAATGGGATCAAATTACTTCTCATATGTTAGCTTCTACATTATTTTTTGAAAACTGGCGTTTATCGCTTGATGCCGTAGATTATTTAGCACAAGCTGATGTAGCTAGTCCGTTTCAACATTTTTGGTCCATGTCAGTACAAGGTCAATTTTATATTCTCTGGCCATGTTTAATTTTTGTTACGTATATTTTAGCGCAGAAAATTTTAAAAACGCCGGTACGTAAAACGCTTTTAGTAGTATTATTAATAGTTTTTATTCTATCGCTTAGTTATTCTATTTATATAACAAACTTAAATCAACCTTGGGCATATTTTGATTTGTTAGCACGTGTTTGGGAATTTAGTTTAGGGAGTATTTTTGCTATTCTGTTGCCATATCTTTCTTTAAATAAATGGATAAGTACGTTTATTGGATGGGTAGGCCTACTAATAGTTTGCTTTACTGGTGTTATCATTCCAGTCTCGGATCTTTTCCCAGGTTATATTGCGTTACTACCCATTGGGGGGGCACTTTTGTTAATCCTTTCAGCGGAATCTAGTACTCGATTTGGAGTGGACAAGATACTTGGGGCTAGACCATTTTTATTTTTTGGAAAATATACATATGGATTTTATTTATGGCATTGGCCATTATTAATTTTTTATAAAGTATATATGGATACAAGTACCGTTTCCATTGCACATGGACTTCTAATTTTATTCGCAACATTTATTTTATCATACGTTTCAACAAAGTTTATTGAAACACCAATCCGTGAAATAGAGGCACGACATTCAAAATCGCAACTCATTTTTGTATTATGCGTGATGTTGATCCCTGTATTATTGATGAACTTTTCCTTTAACTACTTTGTGGAACAAGCGAAAGCACAAAAACCTCTGGAATATAGTATACAAGATTATCCTGGTGCTTTAGAATTCCAACAAAATATCCAACCAAATGAAGGCGTTGAATTAATTCCTTCAATGGTGAATGTGAAAACGGATCTCGCCTCATTTTATGACGATAAACAATGCTTTACCAATAAAGGTGTAGTTGTAACAAAATGCTCATTCGGTGTTACGGATAACCCAGACTATATAATTGCACTAGTTGGTGGTTCGCATTCAGGTCATTGGTTCCCAGCTTTAGAGATGTTAGCAGAAGAGTTAAATTTCCAAATTGATGTTTATATTCGTGATGGATGTCGTTTTACAAATGATGATTTTGATGGTCAGATAACATCAGAATGTTTACTTTGGAATGAAAAGGTGATGGATGTCTTAATCAAGGATCCACCGGATTTAGTATTTACAACATCAACATTGAATAAGAGAGATACTGTACCTATTGGATATATTGGGCAATGGAGTAGGTTGGAAGGAATCACACAAATCTTTGCTATCCGTGACAATCCACGAATGGTTGAAGATGTCCCTACCTGCGTTGATAGAGTAAGTGATCCATCTGAATGTTCGGTTCCAAAAAATCAAGGTGTATCAGAAATTGTCCCTTGGGAAAATACCGGGGGAATTCCATCGAATGTAACATTTGCAGACTTAACGGATAATTTTTGTGATGAATCAAGATGTTACGGTGTAATTGGTAACGTCATTGTTTATCGCGACATGCACCATATTACAGCAGAGTACGCAAAAACATTGGCCCCTGCTTTAAGAGAACCACTTGCAGATGCATTAAAAAGTTTGGATAAAAAGTAAAGGAATCCTGGAATGAGGGAGGGGAAATGCTCATTCTGGGTGTTCATCATTAAAAATGGCTTCTCGAAATTTTCGAGAAGCTGTTTTTTTATTGTCTAACTTTTAAATTTTTCTTCTACCCACTCTTTAAATAGCTCAAAGTCTGAATAGACAAGCTCTTTATAGCGCATTGCCTGTAATATCGTACTTTCTATAAAGATGTCGTGGTGTTTACCAATTGCGTGTAAAATTTCAACTTCGCTATGGTAGGTAAAAACATCGGAATAATCAATGTCCGCACGTGCATGAATTTTAGCGGTGATTTGCCCCATAATCGATGTTGTGACGAAGTAATCTTCTAAATCTGTATAGTTTTTCGGCTTTACTTTTTTCTTATACGGAGAACGTTCACGAATGTAGTATTCTTGTCCATCCATTGTGACGTAGGCTAAGTGTGGATCTTCTAAATGATGCATCGCCTTTTGAGTTCCGACAACACGTGCACCCTGATGTTCATAATGGGCCCAAAATGTTTCGTTATACGGTAGGAAATATGCTGGAATTGCTGAGCGTACTTCTTTCATTTCTAGCACTAAATCTTCTACCCCGAGTGCATCGGTTTGTCCATCTACTAAAATATAATAGCGTTTTAAACCAATTGACGCTGTACCAGAGCCGTGTTTAATGGCAATGTCTTTGATGGCGTAGTTGGGTAATACATTAGAAATGGCCGCAAATTCTTCTTTGGATACAGGTTGTACTTCCTCATTCCATAGGAAAACACGTTTGCCTTCTTCATTAATCTGTGAAATATCCTGTAAAAAATGAGTACGTTGACGTTTCTCAAGCTTTTTTAACACTCTTTTTATGGGACCCTTTGTGTTGTCTTTCGTAAACGACAAAGTACGAGGATCATCTTGTTTGCGTTGGAATCGTTTTAATTGATTGATATAGCCACGAAGGAAATGGTGGATGGCCATTTCTTGAGCCGATGTATTTAAGCCCTGCTCTTCGAGATACAATGCGATACTGACACTCATACGAATGATATCGTATAAATAAGAGCCTACATACCCCTCATCAAAATCATTGACGTCATAAACAATGTCACCAGATTCATTTTGAAATGCACCAAAGTTGTCCATATGCAGATCACCCTGAATCCAAGTGGGTTTTTCATCATCGGTATGAAAAATAGACGGTACCTTTGTCACATCATAATAAAATAAATATGCACTTCCACGGAAAAAGCGGAATGGGTTCTCAAGCATTGTTTTATATTTCTCCAAGCGCTGCTCTTTACTTAAAGCCATACATTGTCCGTCGAATTCTTCGAAAATCTTCTCGAGCTGATCATGCCTGATAAACATGCGTGTATGTTTGACACGTTCTAATAGTATGCGCCCCATCATCTAACTTCCCTTCCGACAAAAATTATTTTAATTGTATTATACTGTAAAATCCATGGATAAGTTTAGAAAGTTTAATAACGACAAAATTGAGCACATGATTCTAAATGACTTAGGTAAAAAAAGTTTGAAAAGTTTTATTTAAAAAAATTTCCGAAGACATTCGCGAAATCAGCGTTTTTGCTTGAGCTGACACTTATTTGAAATTATGTTGTATGCTAATTTGGACAATTTTCCTTAACTTTAACTTATAGAGTGAATATAAAATAATGCACCGTCCTGATAATTCAACGAAAAACATGTTCAGTTCTGTGATTTCATAACATAGATACATGTCCAGTTCTTTGAGGGGGAGTATATGTTTTTTCTAAAGAAAGGTTTAGTTATCATTGTAGGTAGCATCTTTTTAGCTTTAGGTATCAATCTATTCTTAACACCTTATGAAATATTAGATGGCGGCATTGTAGGGATAGCGCTAATTTTATATTATCTGTACAAATTAAAAATTGGACTTATGATTATTATTTTAAGTATCCCAATTTTTATAATTGCCTGGTTTAAATACAGGGGATATTTCTACAATAGTTTACATGGATTAATTATTTCTTCATTTATGATTGATCTTTTGAAACCTGTTCGCTCCCTTATTCAAATTGAAGCTATATACAGCTCGATTCTAGGTGGTATTTTTTTAGGTTTGGGCGTGGGGTTGATGTTGCGATTTAAAACGAGTACGGGCGGAACAGACCTAATCGCTCAGTTTTTATCTGTTAAAACAGGCATTAACGTCGGAATATTCATTTTCATTATTGATTCCGCGGTTATTGTAACAGGAGGGCTTTTGTTATCTTCTAGCACACTATTACTTTCGATTATTACGATACTTGTAGTTGGTATTACAACTAGTATTATGACTAGTAATATTTTTCGGGTATAAGTCTTTTGGAGGAAAGAAAAATTTTTATGGATAAATTATTGAGTAATCAATTTAAATGAGACTTCAGATGGTTGGCACTTAAAAAAGTGGAGCTATTTGAGGTCTTATTCATTATAAAAGGAACTAACAGGCCTCTTTTTACACAACATTTATAGTACGTTAACAATTGAAGCGTACAATGAAGCAAAATAACCAAATTAAGAGGTGCGAGAATGGAGTCCGTTTTGAGACAAAGCATAAAAACGAGTAGCCTTTTTTCATATATAAAACACTTGTATCAGCATCATCAGGAAAACATTTTATATGTGAAGCGTCTAAAGGTATTAAAAAAAATTATGCAGGACCAGGATTTACATACATATTTTCAGCCAATCGTGGATATTCAAACGAAGGAAACAATGGGATTTGAGGCATTGAATCGACCAGAAGTAACGGAGTTATTTACAAGTGTCGATCATTTTTATGAGTTTGTCGGTCAAACAGATAAGGTATTTCTTTTTGATTGTTTTTGCCGCAATTTATCACTTCAACGATTCAAGGGACGACTGCGAGGAGAGATGCTGCGTAAAAATTTTGTGTTATTTCTCAATATTCATCCGAACGTTCTGCTGGATAAAAGTTACCATAGTGGGGAAACCATGCAATTTCTAAGGGAGTTAGACATTAAGCCACAGCAGGTTGTTTTTGAACTGACGGAGAGAAGTGCTGTGACAGATTTTGTGGAGTTTGAGCGAGTACTTTCGCACTATCGTTCACAGGGCTACCGAATTGCAGTCGACGATGTTGGATCGGGCTATAATAGTTTAAAAACACTCATCTATTTAAAGCCGGAATTTATCAAACTCGATAGGTCACTGATTCAGTTTATAGACAAACACAGTGAACAGCAGCAGCTTGTCACGTTACTGATGAAATATGCAGAGCAAGCTGAAACAAAGATTATTGCAGAGGGTATCGAACGATTGGAGGAACTCGATTATTTACAACAGATAGGTATCCACTACGCACAGGGGTATGCTTTAGGAAAGCCGACAATGGACATACAATTAGGGGGAATACAGGTGAGTGGCGATGAAAATAGGGGAAGTCATTGAGATTGTTCCTTGTATTGATGAATCTGTAAAAAATAAAGAGGTTGATCTTCTTTTTACGCAAAATCCAACACTCCGAGGTATTGTAGTTATTCAGGAAAACAGACCGATTGGCCAAATTACACGCACACACTTCTACCAGAAAATAGGGACGCGTTATGGCTGAAATTTATTTATGGGTCGACAAAATCAGCTTGTCATCAAAAATGATCCGCTCGTTGTTGAAAGTAATATTCCGATTACGGAGGTTAGTACGGCTTCCATGCAGCGACCGGTGGAAGATTTATATGATGATGTGATTGTTACGAAGAATGGATTTTTTCTTGGTGTTGTCAGTATTCGCGAACTACTGTTAAAGCTTGTGGAGACACAAGTAGCCATTGCTAGCTTCTTAAATCCATTAAGCAGTTTACCTGGTAATAAATTAATTGATGAAAAGTTAGATGAGGCGTTAAAACTTCCAGAATTCAGCCTTATTTATTTTGATTTAGATCATTTTAAAGCTTACAACGACACATACGGTTTTAATAGAGGAGATAAAATTTTACTCTACTTAACAGATATATTGAAAAGGAATGTAGCGGGTGTGGATGACTTTTTAGGACATGTTGGAGGAGATGACTTTGTCGCAATTCTTCCACACTATGAAGTAGGGCCTATATGTCAAAAAATTATCAACGAATTCGATGATAAGATTACGAACTTTTATGAGCTAGAGGACTTGGCGCAATTACAGGTTCCTAATAGAGCAGGTGAGCTAGAGCTCTTTACCTGTACATCTATATCCATTGCTGTCATTACAAATGAATATCAGCAATTTGAAACAGCTGAACAGCTATCAGATGCTGTTGCTCGCTTAAAGATGGTGTGTAAAAAAAAACCAGGAAGTTGTTATTTTATTAATGCCAAGCAAAACTGCCTCGTTCACTAAACGGGGCAGTTTTTTTGTGAAGAATAGGATTTTCAAATTCAATAATCAAAGAAATTGAAGTGTTTGCTTTTTGGTTAGAATAGTTTCAGGCGAATGCCTATTAAATAAAAAAATAATCTCAATAAAACATACTTGATTAATAGGGATTGAGGGTATATAATTCGACTTACATAATATTAAATCAACTTAGGGGGTTATGTATTGACAATTTTACAAGTCATTCTCAACGTAGCGGTATTACTTGTGTTCGTTGGAATTCTATATGCCATGAACAAAAAGCACGTAAAATTCTCAAATCGTGTGTTTGCAGGTCTAGGCTTTGGTATTGCACTTGGTCTGGTATTACAACTTATTTACGGAATTGATTCGGAAGTGTTAGCAGAATCGATGTCATGGTACAACATTATAGGGACTGGTTAC
Source organism: Lysinibacillus sp. NPDC097287 (assembly GCF_044761695.1). Taxonomy (NCBI): domain Bacteria; kingdom Bacillati; phylum Bacillota; class Bacilli; order Caryophanales; family Bacillaceae; genus Lysinibacillus; species Lysinibacillus sp. NPDC097287. The sequence goes on along the minus strand of NZ_JBIWCX010000008.1, from coordinate 191,627 downwards.
GTTAAATTACTACAAATGATTGCCATGCCACTTGTATTTATTTCAATTCTGATCGCCTTTACAAAAATGACAATCGGCAAAAACTTCGGGAAAATGGCCGCACTTATATTAGCAATCTTAATTGGTACTACAGCCATTTCGGCAGCAGTCGGAATTTTCTCTGCTACAGTATTTGACCTTGATGCAACGCAAATTATGCAAGGGGATGCAGAGGCAGCTCGTGGTGAATATTTAGAGGAAAAAACAACAGGTTTAGCAGCTCCGAGCTTACCGACACAAATTATAGAATTGTTCCCAGCGAACCCATTCCTTGATTTAACGGGCGCACGTTCTACGTCAACAATAGCAGTCGTGATATTCGCAGCATTCCTCGGATTTGCTTACTTACGTATCGCACGTAAAGATGAGTCAACAGCTGCAACTATTAAAAAAGGGTTAGACGCAATTTATGCGTTAATTATGGGCGTTGTAACAATTGTTTTACGCCTTACTCCATATGGTATTTTAGCAATTATGGCACGCACAGTGGCAACATCAGATTTCGGTGCGATATACAACCTTGGGAAATTTGTACTTGCTTCATATGTGGCATTGATTATTGTCTTTGCAGTTCATTTACTAATTATTACATTAAGTGGTTTGAATCCAATTACGTATGTGAAAAAAGCAGCAGAAACTTTACTGTTTGCTTTCACCTCTCGTTCAAGTGCTGGGACATTGCCGCTCAATATTAAAACACAAACTGGTCGACTTGGTGTTCCAGAAGGTATTGCCAATTTCTCGGGTTCATTCGGCTTATCTATCGGGCAAAACGGTTGTGCAGGTGTTTATCCGGCAATGCTTGCAATTATGATTGCACCAACTGTAGGTATTAATCCGTTAGATCCAGTGTTCATTATTACAGTAATCGCCGTTGTAGCAATCAGCTCCTTTGGTGTAGCTGGTGTCGGCGGTGGCGCAACATTCGCTGCCATTCTTGTACTATCGGCTTTAGATTTACCAGTTGCATTAGCCGGTATTTTAATCTCAGTTGAGCCATTAATCGACATGGGGCGTACAGCGCTTAATGTGAGTGGTTCAATGACAGCTGGGGTGGCAACAGCACGCGTATCAAAAGAGCTTGATACAGATATTTATAACAATCCATCAGCAGGTGCGCACGTATCTGATCTATAGGCTAAAGAGCTACATTTCCAACTTTCGTGGAAATGTAGTTTTTTTTATATCGAATAGGAAAGAAAGTTGCAATTAGTTTTAATAAAGTAAATGTTTGGGTTTTGGGGATATATAAATTTTTTTCTAGCTTTTAACATAAAAAGAGAGCAGTTCGTTATTTCTGCTTACAAAAAAAGTTACCTTTAAAATATGATTTTAAAGGTAACTTTTTTGCGTGAGGGCTATCTGAGAAGAAAATTTTTGTCTTCATTTAAATAATCTTTACATAAAAATCCTTACCGTTCAACAATTCAGTCAGTTCGATGTTGCTTGTTTTTTTATAATAATCGTAGATATTGCGTGCTAAACCGGAGTGTCCATTTAAATATGTCCCTGTCATAATTTCTTTACGAGGGTTATGGAAATCAAAATATAAGCGTGAGTCATGACACATGGAATCTAAAATAGCATGAAAATCTTGTTCTTCAATGTGAATACCTCGGTTATATTGGCATTCTCGGCGGTACGTATCGTGTGAAACGTTTACTGGCTTAGGCTCAAGTACCATTTCTACTTTTTTATTCAAATTTAGACAGCTCCTCTCGGAAAATAGTAGCGTACATCTGCTGCTTCTACAAGTATATAATTGTCAGAAAATTATATCAATATCCTTACCAATCTGAGCGTTGCATTTCTTCTGCGATGACTTGTAAATCATAGGCGTTTATCGATAAAAACTCATAATCATGTCTTTCCATATACTTTTCTACAAGACGTTTCATGTACTTTGGTGAGCCTTCGTTTTCTTCATCGTAAACAAGTAAAATACCATCAGTGTTTTGGATGATGAATTTATCCTTCTCGGTAAATTGCCATGGTGCCTCGTATGGTTTTTTCGTCACGCTTGTATGAAAATCTGCTCCCGCTACAATCATCTGGTACTTTTCCTTTTTAGGATCTTGCCAATTTTTCTCCTGCTCTAAAAATGGCGTAATGACTGCGTATTTCAAATCAGTAAACTCAGCTTTTAAAGCAAGTACTACTTCGGCTGCCCAAGTCTCTACACCCTGTTGTCCACTGATAATAACCCACTCTAAACCTTCATCCAGTAATGTTCGAAGGCGATCCTCTAATGCTTTTTTAATGATGGGAATTCCGGGATGCTTGTCATCGAAAATACCTAGCTCATGGGGTTTGTAGCCCGTAATAATTATTCGCTGTAACAATAGGAAATCCTCCTAAGCCAAGTATCTTTTGTAATTAATTATACAGTAGGGGAAGTATGATTTGAAAACAAGAACAAAGCTTGTCGATGTGGTTTTGAAAAAAAATTCACGGTTTATACAAAAATAGAAGTAGCTTGCTGAACTACAGATCATGAAAAAGAGTACTATTGGTATCTGAATTTGCTATTTGAAATAATAGACGAGGAGGTCATGTTAGCGCAAATACCACCGCTATTGCCTTTACAACGGCAGTTGGAGCGCTTTTTGGGGTGGATTGATTAAGATATGATTTAAAGGCTGTATTTTATACATAACTGGGGATAGTTTTAGTATTGGTATTTATTATAAAGAAGAGCATCTTGATAACAGAATGCTCCTCTTTTTCGATGCTATCTACACTGTTTCTTTCACGAATCTTATTGCTCCTTTAAAATGCACAGATTACAAGAATTGTTGCCACTGTTGCACAAACCCCGAGAAACCACCATGTGTCTGTGAAATCCGTTTCAGTTTCATTATTCATTCAAAGTGTCTCCTTTTGTTTAATCTGCCCATCTAGGGACCAATTCGTCCACATTCTAAGCACAGTTTCAAACGGTCCTCGTTTAAATCGCTTTAGATAATAAACGCTAAACACGCATTGTAAGCTATAGAGTACAATGCCGAACACAACGCCCCAAAATACACCTAATTTTCCGTATAGCCCGAGTCCGTATCCGTAAAATATAGATGTACAAATAATGGTTTGCATTAAATAATTCGTCATCGACAGTTTCCCAACACTTTCAAAAACATGTGAAAGTAGTTGTACTGGTCTAGTGGTGAATAGTAGCGCTGCTAAATAAAGGTAACCAACTGATAATAGTAGAGAGCCACCCATAAGCAATATGTTAGAAAAATTACTGTCTATAAAACTTGTTGCTTTACATAAAAGACCAATAGGTACAAGTAATGCCCCGAACATGTACCCTTTCTGTTCGTGTTGCATATTTTCAAAGCTACGATTTTTCGCGAGTCCCATGCCGAATAGAAACAACGGTGCAATAAACAAAGGGGCTAATGCGAACATAATTAACAAGAAAATCGGATCATCGAAACCAGGAGGCATTACATGTAAACGAAAATCAAAAATATCTTGATAATTACCATTGGCATAAACAGCATCTGCTTTTTCAATATAAGCATTTGTTTCACGTTGCTCTTTCGCCGATAACTCTGCAGAACCAAAAGCTAGAGCAGTAGAAAGTACAAATAACACAGCGCTCCAAATAAATAGTGTCTTTGCTTTACGATTAATAAAAGGAATTAAAAACAGTGTCATAAAGCCATAAGACAATAAAATATCACCGTCCCATAAAAACGTTGCGTGGAGCCAACCAATTGCAATTAGCCCTAATGCCCGACGTATAATCGACCATCGACTCTTGTTTTTCTTCTTACGGATAGATTCTTTTAATTTAATAAGGGAATAGCCAAATAAAATAGTGAAGATGGGCATAGAGGAGCCTTCAATAAAGACTTTTACGAAGTACAGAGCACCTGTATCAAGTGTTGATAAATTTTTTAATTCATCCTTTCCATACATTCCGAACTGAAAAATAAGTAAATTAGCAAGCAAAATTCCGAGTAAACTAAATCCGCGCATACCATCAATAAAAGAAACTCGCTTTGTTGTCATTGCGTTTTATCTCCTTAATTGGTTAACTTATACATAGTATAGTTGATTAACCTTATAGAAAAATAATGATTACCTTAAAATAATCTTAAAAGTGGGTGACTAGATGCAAAATGCATCGATATTGGTGTTAGAGGATGAACGTGCAATTGCAGAGATGCTAGAGATTATTTTACGAAAAGAAGGCTTTTCGAACATTAAACTATGTGAGAGTGTTCATGAAGCGAAGCTTGCAATAAAAGAAGAAACAATGGATTTTTATTTGCTAGACATTATGTTGCCGGATGGCAATGGGCTTGATGTTGCCAAACATATTCGAGCGCAAAGTGATGCACCTATTTTCTTTCTAACAGCAAAAGCGAGTGATGCGGATAAGTTAAGAGGATTTATGAATGGTGCAGATGATTATATTACGAAGCCGTTTAATCCGTTAGAGTTAGTTGCCAGAGTGAAAGCGCAACTAACACGATATATGAAGAAAAATGATGTGCAAAAGGACACTCTATATAAGTTTAGTCGTTTTACATTTAACGTTGATGCGGCAGAATTAATAGTTGATGGTGTGAAGGATATTATCGGTGGACGATTATTTCATTTGTTGAAATATTTATGTGAGAACGCAGGTCAAGTGTTATCGAAAGAACAAATTTACGAGCGTGTTTGGGGAGATTATATATTCGATGATAATACGGTAATGGTTCATATACGTAAGTTACGTGAGAAAATTGAGGAAGATCCAAGTAAGCCAACCCATATAATAACGGTGAGAGGGATTGGTTATAAGTTCGTTGGTGATAACCGGTGATGAAGCCATCTAGAAGATTAACACTACGTTTTATCTCTTATTTCACAGTGTTTTACTTACTAATAATTATAGGTTTTATTGTAAGCTTGTTATTTTTCGCGTTCTTCATCAATGATCAAGTGGGTGACAATATCCATGTCATGACTGCATATGAAATCGAAGAAAATGCTGTGGAAATGGATGGGCAGTCTGTACAGATTGCCGATTATCTCGTAAAGCGTGCAGGGGAAAATTTAGGGCAGTTGTATTTGTTCAATAAATCCATGAAGGTGTTGGATTATACAGGTGATAATTGTGACCTCTGTGAAATGACAGATAGTGAGATTCTGACACTAGAACGTTCAGGTATGCATACATGGAAACTACCAAAATATTATTTACTATTTTTGCCGAATTCGCCTGTGCATCCTCTATTTGACGAAACTCTTGAGTTTTGGCAAGGTGAGGGAGAGCTACCGTCAGCGTTTGTTCTGCGTTTAGCTGAGAATAAGGCTGCTGTAGAAATATATGATGAGCATTGGAAGCGTGTAAATGTAATTGGTGAAGAGTATAAGTTACTGTATAAACCAGATTTGTTAGAAGAGCATTACGATATTTTTGAACATAAAGAACTTATACAAAGTGCAACCCTAAAAGACGGCTCTACACTTGTTGTACGAATGCCGAATCCGTCGTATAAACCATTTGAAGAACCATTTAATAAAGCAATGATTTTATTTGTTGCGGTATTTTTTGGTGGACATATTATTTTATTAATTGGAGTCATTTTTTTATCATTAGGAATTTCACGTCAATTTGTACGTCCACTTGTGTATGTTTTGTCTCGCATTGAACGATTTGCGCAATTTGATTATCGAAAAGTAATCGATAAAAAATTACACCATCAAAAGACTGGGAAATTAAAACGGAAGTTCAAGTTATTCCAACCAGTCGATGAATCACTCAATCATTTATCGGATCGTCTTGCCTTCAATGAGCGACAAATTCAGAAGTCAGAGCAATTACGAGAAGAGTGGATTACTGGATTGTCGCATGATTTAAAGACACCTCTTAGTTCTATTTATGGTTATTCAACGATGCTAGCCTCTGTAGAATATGAATGGACTTGTGAAGAAATGCGAGCATTTGCTAAAACCATGCAAGAAAAAGCGACGTATATGGATGCACTTATTCAAGATTTAACGTATACGTATCAGCTGAAAAATAAAGCGATACAGCTAGAAAAAGTACCGTTAACTCTTGCTACATGGTTATCACAGCTTGCTGATGAGCAGGTGAGTGTGCAAGTGTACGGGGATGTCTTGCTTGAAGCGGATGAGCTTTTATTAAAGCGTATAATGGATAATTTAATTACCAATGCAAAAAAATATACGGTAACAGGCACAAAAGTAAGTATAGAAGCGCAAAATATAGAACAAGGCATCATGCTAACAATTGCTGATAAAGGACCAGGAATTCCTCAAGATGAGCTGGATAACCTGTTTGAACGCTATTATCGAGGGACCAATACAACAGATGATATAACTGGTACTGGGCTAGGTTTGGCCATTACAAAACAGTTAATAGATTTGCATGACGGTACGATAGATGTGCAGTCAGGTGCAAACGGTACCGTCTTTTTCTTGATTTTCCATGCTAAATAAAATAGTTAGGTGTAAAAAAGCAATCCTTGTCTTAAGTAGACGAGGATTGCTTTTTTGCATGGGTTATCTTTTTGTATGTTGCTCAGAAGGTTGTTCGATTTTCATGTAGTGCCATAAAGAATTGGCGATGTCGCGTGCCTCTGCTGCGTGCTCGGTATCAGCAAATGCTTTTCGGAATGGCGTTAGAATGGATTCTACAATAAATAACTTAGGGTGTTCTTGTTGTAATTCTTCTAATAAGAAGGTTGCATATTCTAAGCCGGCAGTTGGTTCGCTCGTTGTTAAACCTTTTGTAAATCCTTCTAGTTGTTCAAGGACAACTTCTTTACTTACAGTGCGTGAATGTAAGACATTTTGAATAGAAGTAATCATGTCGACGCTGATTAAAATATCTTTTGATTTAAGCATAGCAGGAATAATTGCTTGTATATTACGTAATGCGACACTTACAACAGTTTCAGGGTCGATATACTTGTAACCTGAAAATAAAACTACGCGGAAAGTGTGATTAATCATGCCAAATGTTTGTACTGCGCACTCATAACTTATTGGACTAACTTCTTCGCCGAATACTTGTACAAAACGATTAGCTAACCATTCTAGCTCCTGCAAATGATGGTTAAGGACAATTTTCTTTAGTTCATTATCATGTGAATGGAAAATTGATTCATAAATCGGTATTAGATTGTGTTCACGATTGACGTGGATAAGCACAGCAATTTGTTGAGTCAATACTTGTAAATCGGTCGGGTCCTTACCATAAATAAGTTCGTGCCTACGTAAACTCGCTTCCTCACGACCCTCGTCTAAAATGGCGATTAGGCAATCGCTTTTAGAGGTGAAGTGATTATAAAAAGTGCCTTTAGAAATTTCTGCAGCACTAATAATGTCAATAATGGATGTTTCTATATAGCCTTTTTCAATGAATAGCTTACGGGCTGAAGTGATTATTTGTCGTTTTCTTTTGTTCATAACCTCACCTTTTTAATGTTATTATACTCTTATTCTATAATGAAAACGCTTATATATCAACGATTATAGTTAATCAGAACTTTATCATTGAAAAAAATAGACTATGAGTATAAAATTAGTTTTATCATAATTTACAAGACAGAATAGAGGGAAACAAATGAATAATGCATCAACAATGAAAAAGCCCCCGTATGGCATGATCGCCATTCTGTTCGTGGGAGCTTTTGTTGCTTTCTTAAATAATACATTATTAAATGTTGCTTTACCGACGATTATGACAGACTTCGGTATTGATTATGCAACAGTACAATGGCTTGCAACAGGTTATATGCTTGTAAGTGGTATTCTCGTACCTGCATCAGCCTTTTTCGTGACACGTTTTAAAAATAAACACTTATTTATTGCGGCGATGTCGATTTTTACGATCGGTACAATAATGGCTGGCTTCGCGCCAAGCTTTGAAGTGCTATTAGCAGGACGTATGGTGCAAGCAGTAGGGGCTTCAAGTATGTCGCCACTACTAATGAATATTATGCTAATCAGCTTCCCGAAAGAAAAACGCGGGACTGCAATGGGGATTTTCGGTTTAGTAATGTTTGCTGCACCAGCAATTGGTCCTACATTATCAGGGTGGATTGTAGAACATTATGACTGGCGTATGCTATTCCAAATGATTATTCCGTTCGCCATTATTAGTGTAGTGTTCGGTATTTGGAAATTAGAAAACGTGATGGAAACACGCGATGTACGCTTAGACTTCCCATCATTACTTTTATCAACAGTAGCATTTGGTAGTATTTTATATGGATTCAGTACAGCAGGTAGTAAAGGTTGGTCTGACCCAATTGTTTATGGCACGATTATAGTAGGAAGCATTGCTTTAATTCTCTTCGTTGTGAAGCAATTACGTATGGATGAGCCATTATTAGAATTACGCATTTATAAATATCCAATGTTTGCGTTAGCTTCTATTATTTCGACTATTGTTTCTATGGCGATGTTCTCAGGGATGATTTTAACGCCAGCTTACGTTCAAACCGTTCGTGGTATTGAACCATTTGAAGCAGGTTTAATGATGCTTCCAGGAGCACTTGTAATGGGGTTCATGTCACCGATTACTGGTAAATTATTCGATAAAACTGGTCCACGTATGTTAGCGATTTTTGGCTTGAGTGTTACAACGATTTCCACATTTGGCTTAACACAATTACAAATAGATTCAAGTTACACATACATCATTTCAATGTATACACTTCGTATGTTTGGTTTATCGATGGTTATGATGCCAATTATGACGAACGGATTAAATCAATTACCACAAATCATGAATCCACACGGTACCGCAGTTAACAATACAGTTCAACAAGTAGCGGGAGCCATTGGTAGTGCGGTCATGGTAACGATTATGAATAATCGTACAAAATCAAGTGCAGAGGTACTTATAGCTGAAGCACAAGAAAAAGCAGCGCAATCAGGTGTAAAGCTAAGTGCAGAGGAAATGGCACAAATGAAAGAACAAATTATGCAGTCTGCATTATTAGATGGCATTAACCATTCATTCTTCATTGCAGCAATGATTACAGTTCTTGCCCTTGTCTTAGCTCTTTTCTTAAAACGAGTAAAAGTAGAAAGTGCTGCAGCTTCAATGGATTTGAAAAAACCAACAAAATAATAGCAAATTTAAAAGCGAGAAGTCACCTAAATTAGGTAGCTTCTCGCTTTATTTGTATTAAGTATCTTTTTTAAATAAAGCTCCTGGCCAAAACGCATATTTACCGAGGACGGTTGTAATAGCTGGTACGAGTAAAGGGCGGACGATGAATGTATCTAGTAGTACACCTATGGCCGTAACAACTCCGAATTGCACGAGTACTTGGATAGGGAGTGTGGCAAGGACCGCGAAAGTTCCGGCTAAAATAAGTCCAGCAGATGTAATCACACTACCTGTACGAACAACACCTTCTTTGACTGCCGATAGATGATCTTTCGTTTTACGCTTCTTCCAAATCTCTGAAATCATGAAAATATTATAATCTTCACCAAGTGCAACGAGGAACACGAACGCATACAGTGGAATAGCACCTTGAATTGCCTCTGCGCCCATAAAGTAATGTAAAATGATCCAGCCCGCGCCGAGCGCCCCAAAGTAAGAGATAACAACTGTCGCTAGTAAATAAACAGTCGCTGTTACTGAGCGTAAGTATACAAATAATAAGAGGGCAATTAATGCGATCATTGTGGGCATAATGACTGATTCATCGCGTTCAGTGACTTGTTTTGTATCATACTGATTGGCTGTTTCGCCGCCAATCCATACATGCTCACTTGCGTTGTTTACACCTGCATCTTCAAGCATCCTCACAGTTTCATCCTTAAGTTCAGGAATATGTTCTAGAGATTCTTTTGCATAAGGGTTCGTATTTAATATTATTTCATAGAGCTGAATCGAATCATTTTTCTCACCAATTTGTACATCATCAACATGGTCGATATACGGTAGTGATGCTAGTTGTACCTGTAAATTAACATCGACATCATCAACATCAACAACGAGTTGTACAGGCGCAAGTTCACCTGGTGAGAAATTTTCTTCTATTAATGTAAAGCCTTCACGAGAGGGCATATCTTTTGGGAAAGAAGATAATAAGTCGAATGTATATTGAATACGTGGTACAAATGCAGCTAAACCACCAAGTAAAAGTACAGTCACGGCAATGACAATCCATGGCTTTTGTGTCACGAAATATCCGATTTTATGACTTACTTTATGGCTCGGCTTATGTTGTTTTTTGCCTTGGCTATGAGCCATTTCTTCCGTTCTTGGTGTGAATGGATAAAATGCTACGCGTCCAATGATGACTAAAATAGCAGGGAGTACGACAAGAGCGGCAATCCCCATGATCAGGACACCAAAGCTAAATGGTACAGCGAAACGTTGGAAGGCACCATAATGGGCGAGACTAAGTGTTGCAAGTCCGATGACCACAGTAAGTGCACTCATTAAAATTGCGCCACCTGATTCTTTTACAGCAATCCTCATTGCAGCTGTTTTATCTTCGACTTCGAATAAAACTTCACGGTATTTCGAAATTAAAAATAAACAATAATCTGTTCCTGCACCAAAGAGTAGAACCGTCATAATCGACACAGCCTGGGAGTCTTTATCAATCCACCCTTGTTCGGCAAAGAATCCTAACGTTGGACTAATAAGCCCGTACGCAAGACCAACGACAATTAGTGGAATAATGGCAAGTAACGGTGAGCGATAAATGATGATCAGTAAAACAAGAACAAGAATCACCGTCGCGATTAATAATTTCACATCTGCTTGCGAGAATAAGCTCACTGCATCAGTTGCAATGCCGACAGGTCCAGAATAACGGACATGAAGCACATCACTTGCTAAATCTTTGTCTAATTGAACATCATGTGTCCCCATAATTTTCTTTAGATCATCTAGGCTTTCTTGCAGTACATCTGTTGCAACGCCTTTTTCAAAGAAGATAGGCGTCACTAAAGTGGAGCCGTTTTCTGATGTGGCAGCTTGTAATGCTTGTGGTGGCATTAAGTCATACGGTGGTATAAGAGATTGATTGTTTAATGGTTTTACCTTTAACTCACCGTACAACTTTTGAATGGCTGAAAAATCATCGGTTGTTAGACCATTTTCACGGTGCCAAACGAGTAGAAGGGGTGTTCCAGAATCGTTTGGAAATTGATCTTTAATAATGGCAGCTGCTTGCTCGGACATTTCTGTTTCTGGCAAGTTTTTTCCTGACTCACTTTCAATACTATTAATTTGTGGCCAAGCAAAAGATAGAACGACAACAAGTAATACCCAAAAGGCAAGGGCGATGAAACGCCCTTTTTTACTTGCTACCATTGAGCCCCACTGTTCGAGCGGATGCTTTTTCATTTAATAAAACCTCCAATTCATGTAAGTGTCTATAATTATATATACCGGAAGGTTAATTAATCAAATGGGAAATTACATTATGATATAATATGACTAAATAGAACAAGATATGAGGAGGAGAACTTGTTGAAAAAATCACCTCGTGTTCTCGGAAGACCTCGCCATGATGAAAAGGCAAAGCCAACACAAGAGGTCGTGCTGTTGACTGCTACTAATCTTTTTATAAAAAAGGGCTATAAAAATGTGTCGATGGATGATGTGGCGAAAGCTTGTAATGTGACTAAAGCAACGATCTACTACTATTACCCTAAAAAGGCAGACTTGTACACTTCAGCATTAGTGGGAATGATGGAAAGAATTCGATTTCATGTTGAGCAAATTTTAAATTTATCCAAACCATTTAAAGAACGACTGGAGCAATTAGTCGAAGTGCATTTATCTGCAACAGTGGATATTGATATGAAAAATTTTATGCGCGAAGCAACGATTCATCTCTCAGAATCACAATTGGAAAAGGTACATGCTTCAGAGAATGCCATGTATGAAACGGTCGAACGATCAATGCAACTTGAAATGGAGAAGGGAACAATTCGTCAAGGTAATGCACAATTTTTTGCACATTCATTTATGGCATTGATGTCAGTTGGTTACTTTAAAGATGGCGAGGGAACAAGCCTATTCCAAACGTCGAAGGAAGCTGCGAAGGAAATTACAGAATTCTTTTGGCAATCTATTCAAAAATAAAATTCAGTCCATGGTATTTAAGTAGTATCTATTAAGAAATATAGAAAATGAATTTTCACATAAGTAATAGCAGGGATTGTTTATTAGTGTATATTTTAGTTGATAAAATATGTTTATATAATTCCGTTTTTCAACTTAATAGGAATAATTAGGTAAGTGTACATCGAAAATAGTTTACAATTAAACGAATCTTTTAAAATAATGTCGAAATCGTGAATTAGTTAATTGAAATAATGTACAAACAGCCTTATAATTAAAGACGTAATGTCACCCGGACGAGATAAGGATGGAATTGTGATGCGTTTCAAGCAAAATAGAGTTAACATCGTAATTACAAATAATCATATTTGTAATCCGGCCCTTGTGACTGGTGAGTGTGTAAGATATAAGCTGTAACGACTGTTAAGATGAACGCTTAATGGTCTTTTTTTACATGTAGGCAATATAAAAAATAGCAACAGTGATGGCAAAGGAGAGTTTAAAATGTCAGAAACGAAAAACCAACCACAGACTGAACAATTAACTGTTAGTCAAGAGCAATTAGATGTACTAGACCAACTATTAAAGCCTGAGGTTCAAGAATCTCTAAATACTTTAGTAGAGCAATTACCAAAGTTAACTGAAATGATGACGTTATTAACAAAATCATATGAGTTTGCTCAATTAGTTGCAACGGATGAAGTATTAAAAAATGATACGGTTAGTGCGGTATCAGAAATGGCTGGTCCAGTAGTAGGCACAGCTAAAAATTTAGCGGCTACTGCTATCGAGGCAAAAGATCGTGCAGCGGAAAGCCAAGAATCAATTGGTTTATTTGGTCTTATGAAAATGTTAAAAGACCCACAAGTTCAAGGCGCTTTCCGCTTTGTAAATGCATTTTTACAAGTAAATGCTGAACGTAATTCAAAATAAGATCCAAGATATATTCAATTAGTAAGGACGGAGGATTAATTAATCATGTCAAAAGAAATCGTCATCTTAGGTGCTGGTTACGCTGGTGTATTAGCTGCATTAACAGCTCGTAAATATTTATCAGCCGATGAAGCAAAAATTACTTTAGTAAACCAATATCCTACACACCAAATCATCACAGAGCTTCACCGTTTAGCTGGTGGTACTATCGCTGAAGGTGCTGTTGCACTACCACTAAATAAAATCTTCAAAGGTCTAGATGTAGAGTTACAAATTGCGAAAGTAACAAAATTCAACGTAGATACTAAAAAGGTAGACTTAGATACTGGCTATACATTATCTTATGACACTTTAGTTGTTGCTTTAGGAAGCCAAACTGGTTTCTTCGGTATCCCAGGATTAGAAGAAAACTCAATGGTACTTAAATCAGTACATGATGCAAACAAAATCTACAAACACATCGAAGACCGTATCAAAGCATACGCACAGTCTAAAGACGAAGCAGATGCAACGATCGTTATCGGCGGTGGCGGTTTAACAGGTACTGAGCTTGTTGGTGAAATCGTGGACAACTTCCCGAAAGTTGCTGCGAAACACGGCGTAAACTTTGCTGACCTTAAAATTAAACTTGTTGAAGCTGGTCCGAAAATCTTACCAGTACTACCAGATACACTTATCACACGTGCTACTGAAAGCTTAACAAAACGTGGCGTTGAATTCATTACAGGTACACCTGTAACTGGTGTTGAGGGCAATGTAATTTCTCTTAAAGACCGTGAACCAATCGTTGCAAACACATTAATCTGGACTGGTGGGGTAGCTCCACTTCCAATGGTTGGTGAATCTGGCCTTGCTGCAGACCGCGGTAAAGCAACAATCAACGAATTCCTACAATCTACATCTCACCCTGATGTATTTGTTCTTGGCGATAGCTCTGTAGCATTACCAGCAGACGGAGGACGTCCACTTTACGCACCAACTGCACAAGTTGCATGGCAAATGGGCGAATGTGCTGGTTACAACTTATTCGCACAATACAAAAACCAAGATATGAAAGAATTCTCAGCTATCAATTCTGGTACTCTTGCAAGCTTAGGCCGTAAAGATGCTGTTGCTACTGTTGGAGGAAACAACATTGAACTTAAAGGTCTTCCTGCAACATTAATGAAAGAAGCGTCAAACATTCGCTATATGACACACATCAAAGCTCTATTCGGCTTAGCATATTAATCATTAGTATTCAAAATGTCCTCGAGAATATTGAGGGAACTGAATAAGTCAGAAATTTAATTTAAGCAGTGGAAAGTTCGATTCAAACGAACTTTCCACTGCTTTTTGTTTGTGTTCAATTGATATTTTATCAAGTCATAAAAAGAATCAGTTTAAGATTACTTTCGCTAACATGGAGCAGATATGGAAATAGTAGTGATGGACATGGATTCAAACTTTAAAACAGCATTCACTATACAGTAGGTGGACTTGATATTGTAGAAGAGGGTTTTATTTATTAAATAGGAGCATAATAGTTTTTATTATATACTACTAAAATGGTCGGGTTTACTTCGTTGACACATTCCGATAAAAAAGTTATTATGGTTACATAAAGTAACTAATATACAGAAAGTAATCTATAATCTTTTGATAGGATTCTTTCATTTGAAAGTTACTAGAATAATTAAGTTCACATTATTGACACATTATAATAAATAGGTTATTATAGTTACATAAAGTAACTAATATCCGAAAAGTTACTGAGGTGTATTAATGTAATGTAGTAGGTTCAAAGAGAATACAAGATGGATTAAGAAGTATTTATAAAACTCAATGCGGTTATTGGGTACATAACAATTATGTTTTTATAAAGGAGAAATTATAATGAAAAAACTTGATGGAAAAGTAGCAATTATTACAGGTGGCGCAGGCGGTATCGGTATGGGAATGGCAACTGCCTTTGTAAAAGAAGGAGCAACAGTTGTAATTGTGGACTTAAATGCAGAAGTAGGAAATGAATCTATTAAAACATTACAAGCACATTCACCAGAATCTATGTTTATTCAAGCAAACCTTGCAGAACATGAAAAACTAGGAAACATTGTAACACAAGTTATCGAGAGATACGGCAAACTAGATATTCTAGTAAACAATGCACATGCATCAAGAATGAATTCGATTGCTGATACAACACAAGCAGATTTCGATTTATCATTTAATACTGGATTCTATCCAACATTCTACTTAATGCAAGCTGCACTACCATATTTAAAAGAATCAAAAGGAAATATCATCAACTTCGCTTCAGGTGCTGGCATTAACGGTGATGTTAACCAAGCATCTTATGCAGTTGCAAAAGAAGCAATTCGTGGAATTACACGTGTAGCAGCGAATGAATTTGGTCCATTTGGGATCAACGTAAACATCATTGCACCAATCGCTAAATCACCAGGTATGATTCAGTGGGCAGAAGAAAATCCAGAATATTACCAAGGAATGCTTTCTAAAATTCCTCTAAGAAGATTAGGTGAAATTGAAGATGATATCGGTCGCGTTGCAGTATTCTTAGCAAGCGAAGATTCGGCTTATATTACGGGGCAAACAATCATGGTAGACGGCGGATCAATTAAATTACGCTAATCATATATAAAAGGGTGCCTTTTCGTTAAAGGGCATCCAAATTATAAATCATTATCTATCTAACTAAAAAACTAACACCATTTTGAATAAGTAAAATGGTCAACAAATAAACATTGAATCGAGGAGTTCATCATGACTCAACAAAAGAAAAAAATCCACTATGCATGGTGGTTATTATTAGGCGTAGCACTTATGGTCGGCTTAGCAAAAGGCGGAATCATGACTGCAGGTGGGTTGTTTTTAACACCAGTTACAGAAGATTTAGGAATTGGGATGGGAAGCTTAACATTATACTTTAGTATTTCCTCCATTGTCACAATGATTTTCTTACCAATCGCGGGTAAAATAATGGCGAAATACGATATTAGAATTATTTTAGTAACAGCAATGGTCCTTCAAGCTGGTGGCTTTGCTATGTTCGGCTTAATGAACTCTGTATGGGGTTGGTACTTATTCTGTATCCCAATGTCAATTGGTTCGATTTTTATCACACAAATCGCTGGTCCAGTATTAATCAATAACTGGTTTAAAAAGCATAACGGTTTAGCTATGGGTATTATGGTAGCTTCAGGTGGTATTTTCGGTGCAATCCTTCAACCAATGGCTGGTAACTTAATCGCCAACGAAGGTTGGAGAATTACGTATTTCGCATTAGGTTTAGGTGTAATGGCAGTTGTTGTACCAGTCATTTTATTAACAATTCGTATGGCACCTCAACAAAAAGGTTTACAACCATTAGGTAGTGATGAAGTACAAGCAAACAATACAGCTTCTTCTCAACAACAAGAAGTGACAGGTGTTACTGCTGCTGTAGCAAAAAAATCTAGCGCATTTTACGCATTACTAGCATTCTTCTTCTTTATCACAGCAATTAGTAGTTTCGGTCAACACGTTGCGCCATTCGCAATGGGCTTAGGTTACGATATTAAATTTGCTGGTTCTGCAATGGGCGGTTGGCAATTCGGTGTATTAATCGGTGCCCTTGCTTTCGGTATTTTAAGCGATAAGATTGGTGCGAAAAACACAGCCATCTTCGCAATGGTATTAGGTTTAGTGCCAGTTGTTATTCTTTTAACGGTTCCGGAGAACGCATTAATGTTCAACTTAGCTATTGGTATTTATGGATTTGTAGTAGCATCTTTAGGAACATTAGTACCACTTTTAACATCAGCTTTATTCGGTCTTAAAGATTACGCTCAAATCTATGCTACTGCTGCTCTTGGTTTAGCAATCGCAGGTATTGTTGCATTACCTGGTTATGGCTATGTGTTCGAACTTACAGGTAATTATACATTAGTACTATACGCAATCGCTGCAATGTTAGTAATCAATGTAGTATTAGTATTCGTAGCATTTAAAGGTAAAAAGAAATTAGAAAAAGCAGGTTTATGGAAGTAATTATTTTATGAGATTATTTTAACACAACATAGAATAGTATAAACTGTTCAACTGTGAAAATTCGTTGACACTTTGTACTATAACATATTTATCTGTTATAACACAACTGATGCCTCCTCCTTTATTACTTGTATTAGTAATAAGGGAGGAGCATCTTTTTTCTTTTCAGCACAGTTAAAGCGGCGTGTCGAATTCTAACATCTGTTTTTGAATAATATTTTTACTTCCTGTTTAAATGTGAAATAAGAAGACTGGCAACTACTATTAGTAGAACTGTTGCCGAAAAAACAACAAGTCTGATGCCAAACGTTTGCGATAAGATACCTACACCTAATGTAAGTACTAGTATGCCAAAAGATTCAGCGATGCTGTAAATACTCGTGAACCTACCTAATATGTTAATAGGAATATTTTGTTGAACATATGTTAAAAATCCGGTATTGGCAAATGAAAAAGCAAAGGTGAGTACAAAAAATCCAATGGCAGCCCACGTAAAAGTATGTGAGATGGAAAAAATGAGATATCCGATGGCTGTAAATAATGTGCCGTAACCAATCATATATTTGAGTTTAAATTTATGGCTAAATAGACTATTAACAATTGCCCCTGTAAAAGCGCCAACTCCAGCAACGCTTACAAGCAACCCATACATGGATGTAGATAAATTCAATACAATCGTAGCAAATGAAACTTCTAAAGAATCGATAGCTGTCGTCAATATAATGACATTACAAAAAAGTAAATAAAGTAACACGAGATGTATATGTTTTTTTGAGAAATGGTAAACGATATGCCAGTCCGCTTTTATAATGGACCAGCTCAAACTTGTCTTCACGGGTTCATTAGTCATCATATTGGGGAGCCGTGAGATAAGCATGGATGAACATACTAATGCGACACTGTTAAAAAGAATTGCTGTGGTAGGCGTTCCGATGAAAAATAAGACACCAGCTATACTTGGACCTACTATAAAACCAGCAGTCTGAATAAAATTTTTAAGCGCGTTAAATCTTTGTTGCTCATCTGTTGGAACAAGCCTTGTCATATATACAAGTGAAGATGTTGCGAAAGTGGCGTTAGCTATATGAATAAAAAAAGAAAGACAATAAATTGTAACTAGTGAGGAGCTAAAGAATAGGCATACGACTAAAACTGCTCTTGAAAGATCCAATGCTATTAACAGCTTACGTTGATTTAAACGATCAACTAAACTTCCTGCCCACAAGCTTGTGGTGATTGTAGCAATCGGTGCTAAAATATAAAGCACAATCACAGCTAGTGGCGATTGCGTAAGGTTTAACACTAATAAATTCAATGCTATGAAATACACCCATTCCCCAACATTAGCAACTCCAATACTACTAAGTAAAAGCACCTTTTTCCGCGTCATAAAATTCCTCCATTCCAATATTCAAAATGAAAAAAATCTCACCCCCAAGACGAGTTGTCTTAGGGACGAGATTGTGAATTTTACGCTCACGTGGTGCCACCCTAGTTCGTTATTATGTCGCCATAATAACCTTTTTAAGTACTGCATAAATGCTTATACTGTAACTCTGTAACGGGAGTTCCCGTCGCACCATCATCCGTTTAAGGAGTCCAATACGCTACTCCGAGACTTGTTTCAATAATGCGTTCTTACTCGTTTTCAGCAACTCGAGCTCTCTGGAAAGAACAACCTTATTTACTCTTCTCTTCAATGTATTTCAGATAGTTTAACACAAATCCAGAAAAATACAATCTAACAGTTGTTGAATGCAAAATTGACGATGTGATTGAGCAAAAGTGGCTGCTAAAAAAAGCTAGGTCACAAAAATGGTGACTTAGCGTAATTATATTTTATAGATAATGATTAGAAAGAGAGCTATAGCAATAGTCATAAAAGTAAAGTGAGCTAAAGAGGTTTTAATCTGGTAACGTTTATAGTCATAAAGTGAACGTAGAAGGATGAATAAGAAATAGTATAAGCCAAGTAGACCAAAATGTACTGTACCATAAATATTAATAATAGCCATACCACCCAGTGTCATTAAAGCTGTTGGAAGCGATGAAGTTTTTCGTGAAGGCTGCTCATCGTCCTTTTTACTAAAGTAACGACGCCCAATTTTAGCTATAATAATGAAGAGCGCAACTAGAAGTAAAATGCCAAGAAAGCGTAATCCTTTAAAGTGTTCTTGTACGGCTGCATTTAATTTGCCTGCATAATAAAATTGACCACTGGATTCATCTAAGACATAAGCTCCTGAATCTCCCATTATTATTTTAAAATACTTACTTTGTCCGTTATCATATTGAACGAATAAATGGTCTGCATTTTGAGTTGAAAAATTCAGCTCTGGATTTTTTGCAGGTACAAGATCTTGAAGGAGTTCTTCAAGTTGAATAAGCCATTTAGCATTGTCATTATGTCGTGTAGATAATAGGAAAAAAGATTGTAAATTATACGTTTTGTCTGCATCTCCATCTTTTAAAGCTATGGAACCAATAATGTGAACAGCTTCATCCGTTTCGGCAGATTGCGGTGGTAAAGTCATAGACGATAGGCTACTAATGAGCAAAATAATGGCGAGTGTAGTGACGATACTAAGGACAGCGTAGTATTGACGCATTTCTTTTTTTTGTGTTGTCTTTATTTGCTGATTGATTAGTTGCTTTGTTTGAGATTTAGCTTCCTCAGAACGTTCGATATTCAGCATTTGTTCAAATTGCTTGTCAAACATAGTCTACCTCTCCCTCCAATAAACGTTGTAGCTGCTCAACACCTCTAGCTGTATCGTTTTTTACCTTTACCTCGGAACAACCCAGAATTTTCGCCGTTTCTTTAATGGAATAGCCTTCGATTTTGCGCAAAATAATTGCTTCGCGATAAGCAAATTTCAATTTTTGTATCGCTATATATAATGCCTTCGTTTCTTCATCAGCTAAAAGCCACTCGTGGGGCACGTAAGTTTTTTCCTCACGTTCATGTTTCTTCGTAAATGGAATAAAGGATAAAATTCGCTGTCGTTTGTAGTAATCATAGACGATATTTCGTGCGATTTTCCTCAACCAGGTCAGCTCAGTCGCTTCACCTCGGAAATGTTGAATATTTTTGTGACATCGTATGTATGTTTCTTGTGTCAGATCTTCTGCTGTTTCAGGGTGACTGACCATTAGTAATATAAATTTATAAATGCTCGTACTATATAATTCATACAATTCCTCTGTTCGCAGATTCATCTTGCTCACCTCTTTCATCTATAGACGACTCACTGGAAGTTTTGACTCAAAAATTTTTAGAGTTATTCCGATAAAATCCAAAAGTAGGGTGCTAAATTCGTGGAGTTGGTCGATAAATCTCGAAAGTGTACGGATATATGAATTTCATACTCCGTGTAACACCTTTTTGAAAGAAAATAAATTACCATTTATATTATAATATTACTATATCAGGGAGGTGTGGTTGTATGAAGGCTGTTGTCATTCACGAATTTGGTACACCATCAGTTTTAGAATATGTTGAATGCGCAAAACCGAATATATCAGCAGGAGAACTACTAATTCATGCAAAATATACGAGTGTAAATTTTGCAGATGTCAAAAATCGAACAGGGAATAAGGCAAAGGGGAATTTCCCGATGATACTCGGTTTAGACGCGGCAGGGGTGGTTGAGGAAGTATTTGATGAGACTAGTGCTTTTAAGAAGGGGGATCGCGTAATAGCATTTCCTAAAAACGGTTCTTATGCGGAATATGTCATAGCCAATGAGCAATTAGTATTTAAAATCCCTCATGATTTATCTTTTGAAAAAGCTGCTGCGATCCCAACTGTTTCTTTTTTAGCGTATATCCTCACACATAAAGTTATGAAAGTAAGCGAAGCAGATGCGGTTTTAATTCATGCGGCATCTGGTGGTGTAGGAACAATGCTTGTACAAATGGCAAAACAACTTGGTGCAAAAAAAATCATCGGTGTTGTTGGCAATATGGACAAGGCTAACATCGTTTATGAGCTCGGAGCAGACACTGTATTGACGTACGATAACTTTAGCCAACAGGTGAATGAATATACAGATGGTTATGGAGTAGATATTGTTTTTGATTCGATTGCGGGAGATGTCACGGAGGAAAGTCTCAACTGCCTAGCTCAATACGGCACACTTGTGCAATTTGGCAACAGTGGCGGGAGAGCTGGTAACATTAAAACCTCAGATTTACATAGTAGTTGTCGCAATGTAAAAGGATTTAGCTTAGGCACGACTAGAAAACTAAAACCTGAAATGCTTCAAACAGTCGCTGGGGAAATTTTTGCGTTGTTGAAAAGTGAAGATCTACAAGTACCAATTGCAAAAACTTATAGATTAGAAGAAATGCAAGAGGCACATAAGTTTATGGAGAGTCGACAACATCAAGGGAAAATACTAATTAAAATATGAAATAAAAAAACTAAGAGAGATGTGAGTGCTATGCAAAGTATCTCTCTTTATTGATGATTTATAGGTTAGTATTTAACAGATGGATAACTTAATTGCTATGATTTCTATCGTTAAATTTCCTTCAGTTTTTCATAAATCCGTCTTTTTCGATATAGCATGATACCTGCTTCAGCAACATCATTTATCATTCCCTTGTTTGCATATGCACCGAAAATCATACCAGCTATCGGAACCATTTGGAAAAGCTTTTTCCAACCAAATTGGTCGCGATACGTGAAAAATACTTCCTGCCAACCTTGTAGCTGAGAAATCATATTTTCAGAGGCATCTTTGTCTTCGTGCATGGAGGAAAGCTCTTTCAATATCGCCTCCTTGCCGACAATATCAGCAGATGCGAATTGTAGGCATTTTACAATGAAAATACGCTCCATTTTATCGTTCGGATCATAGCCATGAATAATCGCAATCTCCTGTAGCGTTTTTAGTGCCATTCCCAATATAACTGGAATATCAATAGCTAATGTAAAGATACCACCAATACCAGTAGAAGCACCTTGTACAGTAGCTAATTTAACGCGATCGTTTTGGAGCTTTCCACTCATCGAAATCATGTCTTCTAATGGCATCTGTCCAATGTCATTAATTGTTTGAATTTCATCATAAGAGGAAGTATCTTTTATTTTCTGAATCATGGCTTTTTCACTGATTAAATATTTTCCACCGGACTGAATGTAGCTCCCTAACTCAGACACCAATAAACCGATTTTATTTTGGATGAAAGCCGGGGTCATTTTATCTAAAATTTTAAAAGGTATGCGACCTAGCTTTTCCCAAAACCACAAGCCTTTTTGATCTTTTTCCCATGTTTGAATTTCTTGTAAATGTACCTCTAATTGTTCTCGAGTTTCCATTTTTTCTATTCCCCTTTATATGAATGCGTATATTCTAAATACGAGAAAAATTATAAAAGGTTTCAAAACTAATTTTTTATTGCAAAACGTTAGCTAGAAGTGCAATCCCTTCTTTAATTTGATTTATCGATAATCCACCATACCCAATAAGTATCATGGCGTATTCAGTTGGGGATTGAAATGATGTTGAGCATGGATAAACTTTAATACCTACTGACAATGCGCGTTGAATTGCCTCTTCCTCAGATAGCCTTTTAGGTAATGTCACAATAATATGTAGTCCGGAACTTTCCCCAATCACTTGAAATTCCTTGGAGAAATGAGTGTTAATTGCGGTTAGAAGTGTCTGTTGTTTTTTGCGATAAATAGTACGCATTTTGGATATATGTTTATCAAGTAATCCTTGTTCAATGAAATCAGCTAGTACGAGCTGATTTACTTTTGAGACAACCGATTTTTGTTCTTGATTAAATAGATTAAATGCTTCAATAAGTGAATTTGGCAAAATTACATAGCTTATGCGAAGAGAGGGAATAAGTATTTTAGAGAACGTACCAAAATAAATAACCCGCTGTAGTTTATCCATATTTGCTAGCGAGGGAATCGGTAAGCCCTTGTAGCGAAATTCTGAATCATAATCATCCTCTATGATGAATGCTTCATTAGAATTAGCCCATTGCAATAGAGCCGCGCGTCTTTTTATAGACATAACCATACCGAGTGGAAACTGATGAGCGGGTGTTGTGTATAATATGTGAATTGTTTCTGTTGGTACAGTGACACCATGGTTATCCACAGGGATGGCATGAGTTGATAAACCGCAATGTTGCAATGTAGCATGTATTCTTGTAAAACCAGGATTCTCTAAGCCAACATGCGTTTGTGATCCGAAAAATTGGCATAGTGTTTGTAACTGACTTTGTGTACCACTATAAATAAATACCTGAGATGCTTCACAATCAACACCTCTTGAACGACCAACATACTCAGCAATTTCTCCACGTAATTTATGTTCGCCTTGCCATGGACTAGTAATTAGATTATCAGCTGAGAAGTGTTTTTTCATAAGTTTGTGCCAAGTTGTAAAGGGGAAAGCTTCTTTATCCACATGACCATTGCTAAAATCAAATTGTATTGGAGTTTTGTTGTTTTTTGTAGCTGGTGCGGACTTCTTCTGTATCAACAGCTGTTGCCATTCAAATTCAAAGGGTGCTACAAAATATCCTGATCGTTCTATACTATAAATATAGCCTTCAGCTAATAGTTGTTCATAGGCCTCTTTAATCGTATGAATACTAACACTTAGCTGATTAGCAAACATACGCTTAGAAGGTAGCTGAGACTGTGCTTGGAGTTTTTTCGTTAGGATTGCATGTTTAATTTGTTCATATATCTGTACATATTTTGGTGATTCATCTGAAAATAATATGAGTATTTCTATTATAATGCACCTCCTGGTATGGTTTGATTTTTAAAAATTGGTTATTTGTATCTTATCAAAAATGAAGTTAAATGGTTGAAAAGGAGTGACAAGAAATGATTTTTACAGCATTAGAAAATGAGATCGTATTATTAAAGCCATTAGAAAAACAAGATGTGGCTGGAATTTTAGCAGCTGGTAGTTATCCAGATATTTGGACTTACTTATCCACAAATCTTAATAATGAAGCGGATGTGCATAATTTTGTGGATAAGGCATTGCAAGAAAAAGCGTTTAATAAAGAATTTCCATTTGTAATTGTGGATAAAAAATCTGGAAAAGTCATAGGTTCTACAAGGTTTATGGATATTGATACACAACACCAACGGCTTGAAATAGGTTATACATGGCTAACACCGGCCTATTGGCGCACAGAAGTGAACACAAACTGTAAATACTTATTATTAAGCTACTGTTTTGACGTGCTCGGTTTACGTCGTGTTCAGATAAAAACAGATCATGAAAATACCCGTTCACAAAAGGCGATTGAACGGATAGGGGCCATAAAGGAAGGTATTCTCCGTAATCATATGATTCGAAAAGATGGCACGACACGCCATACGGTCATGTATAGTGTGATAAAAGAAGATTGGCCGGAAATGAAAACGCATTTGAAAAAGCTTTTGACGTAATGGAGGAACTTAATCTGTGTTTTTAAGGGATGTGTTATTCCAGTAGTGTATGAAAAAGTAATCCAAAAGCATGTGAATAATGCCTTCATTGGTACAGATTTAGCAATCGATTTGTGGGTAAAATAAGAAAAAAAGAATGGTCTTAGTCGACCATTCTTTTTTTATAGAAAAATGCTGTCATCAGCCATGTGAAAAGTGTCCATACGATAATTGTAGCGAATGGAACTATCAAATCAGTTGTTGAATAATTTCCTTCTAAAGATTCAGCTAAAAGTAAAAGTTGGGTACTTGGTAGCCACTCTGCAATTTTTAATACTGGATATGCCTCTGACATTGCAAAGGCAGTAGAACCACCTATGAAAATAAATACAACAGGTAAAATGATTATGGACGCTTCCATTATTGTTTTTGTAAACAACCCACAAAATGTTCCAATTGCAATATAGAAAAATGCTGATAGTAATAATGCAGCCGATAATAATAAAAGATTTGCTGGTTCGTAACCAAGAATATAGATTGTTAGAGCAATTACAGCACTAGATAATACAAAGACTAATGAGCTCTTTCCGATTATAATATCACCAAGTGAAGCGGGGGATAGCATTAAACTACGAAGCGTATTTTTTTCCTTTTCCTCCGCAATTAAACAGCATTGTACATAGGCTGTGACAAGGGAAAAGGCCATGTTAATTAGTAACATCAAGGATTGTAAATTACTTCCCCCCACTTTGTTGTAAGCAAACGCTAAAACAAGCGGTATAAGAGCCATAATGGATACAGCATAGTTTCGAGAAAATTCCTTGAAATCCTTCACAAAAATAGCTTGAATACGTGTCATTGAAATGTTCATACTAAATCACTCCCCGTTATTTGCATAAAAATATCCCCTAAAGTAGGCTCGTTTGTATAAATACGTGCAACCTCATCTGAGCGCATCCAATAAAATAATTTCTGTGCATCCTCGGCACCACTTCGAATTGTTTCGCTCGTACCATTTTGTAGCTCTACCGTTATAGAATTATCGCCGAATTCTTTTTTCAACTGTTTCGGTGCACCCATTGCTCGAATTTTCCCCTGATGTAAGAAGGCAACGCGGTCACATAGTAGTTCGGCTTCGCCCATATCATGTGTCGTTAAAAAAATTGTCGTGCCCATGTCGTTTAATCTACGTAAACCGTTATAAATATGTTGTGTATTCACCGGATCCAGCGCTGAGGTAGGTTCGTCTAAAAATAACAGCTCTGGCTTGTGCATAATTGCGCGAGCAAGTGTAACGCGCTGAAGCATGCCCTTAGACAACTGGCTAATTTTCTTTTTACGTTCGGCATACAAATTAACAAAATCTAAAGCGTCTTTTATGGAAGGATTAGGTAATTCATATAACTGACAATAAAGTTTCAGGTTCTCTTCAATAGAAAGACGTGTATATAAGCCACTATTATCTGTTAAAATACCAAAACGTTTACGATTATCACTTTGTTTCATTTCGCTAGCAGCGCGTCCAAATAATGAAACATCGCCTGAAGTTTTTTCTGTTTGTGCTGTTAAAATTTTAATAGTAGTTGTTTTGCCAGAGCCACTAGGACCTAGGAATCCAAAAATTTCTCCTTTTTTAATAGAGAATGAAACATCTTGTAAGGCAACTTCCTTGTTAAAAGCTTTTTTCAAATGTTGAACATCAATGACTGTCTCCATGTGTAAACCTCCTGAGTGTTGTTGATGTCTTCACTTTAAAGCACATTTGAAAAGGCTACATTAGATTTCGGCTGAAAGGATGAAAATTGGCGCTTAGTGGAGATATATCCCTCTGACAGGAGTCGTTTATTTCCTGGGAAATCTACTAAATTCCGAGTATTTCTTTTAAATCTGCTAGTTTATTTTTCGATAATGGGACTACTGTTTTTTCAGAGCTATTTAGTGCCAAACTATAGCTATTGCGTGTCCAAGTAATGATTTCACGTACCTTTTGTAAGTTGACGATATATGAACGGTGGCATCTGAAAAATCCGAATGGTGTCAGTTTTTGTTCTAAATCGTTAAGTGACAGTGTGCAAGGAAATGCTTCACCAGCAACATACACAGAAACAACACCTTCTACACTTTCAATGTAGTCAATCTCAGGTGGGTTAAACAGAATGATCTTATCATTTTTCTTTGTAGGAATTTTATCGAGTCGTATTGGCGCATTTTCAATAGGGGAGGGGGTTGTTTCTATGTCCTCCTCTTTTACATCAAGAGTATGTAAGCCTTGTGCATCTAATCTGTATATTTCGCCACTCGAAATAAGTAACTCCTCAAAGTTGTTGGAAAGTAAAATAATTGTTTTTTCTTGTTTTTGAAGGGCAGCTAAAAGCTGAAGCACGTTTTGTTTCGAGAATTCATCTAGATTTTGAAACGGCTCCTCGATCACTTGAAGTGGAGCAGTATTTAAATAAGTATGGAGCAATTTCAAGCGCTGTTTTTCACTATTTTTAAGCTTGCTAATAAAGGTGTTTTTTTGCTCAGTCAGGGCAAAAAGTTTTAATAGCTCTTCCTTGCTTTGTGAATGGGCACTGAAAAGCCCTTGGCAAAAATGAATATACTCAGCTACCTTGAGTCTTTCATATAAAGCATGTTCACGTTCTTGTGTATATGTATTTTGTTGTTTCGTAAACCATTGCAGTAATGTGTGGATCTTCGCCACATCTGTATAGATACCAATAATAGCTCCCGTTTGAAAAGGAAGTTGAAAGCTTGGATAAATGACATTACCCGATTCAGTGTAAGGCTCGATCTCTAAAAAATTGTGTTGATTCAAAGCGATATCCTCCAGAAAATAGTAGATTTTTATATAAAATTTTTTATTTGCGAGCGTGCATGCAAAGCGCTTTCTAGATGAAAAGCACGATTTTGCTCATCCATAAAGCCATGTTCACCAACAAATTGCATGATTTGTACAAAATGTATGTGTTGGAGTGTGTGTTTCATTTCATTAATATCGAAACTTTTTTCATGGCTAGGCATTAGTACGAGTGTTGGGCAACTTGGCCGGATATCTAAGTATTGACGAATACGTGAGCCATAAACACAAACAACACGACGCAAGGGCAATGTAGAAAGTCGCCAAGC
This sequence comes from Lysinibacillus sp. NPDC097287, assembly GCF_044761695.1. Lineage (NCBI taxonomy): Bacteria > Bacillati > Bacillota > Bacilli > Caryophanales > Bacillaceae > Lysinibacillus > Lysinibacillus sp. NPDC097287. Next base: position 164,004 of record NZ_JBIWCX010000008.1, on the reverse strand, counting down.
AAGTGTAGCACCTACACTAAAGCCAATCAAAACGACTTCTTCATATTGTTCGATGGCTATCCTTAGCTGCTGTGATAACTGTTCGATAGGTGCGTCAAAGCCAACTTCTTTAGTGAAATATGCGTAAGCTTCTTCTTCTTGCGCATAGGAAAACACTTTTCCTTCAGGATAAAGTGCCACACATTCAACTACAGTTTGGTCATCACTAAATTCACTGGCTTGTTCTTGTATAAAATTATTCACACCATATATTTCGTGCAAGATAAATACTTTCCGTTTCATGTTATCACCTATTTTATATTTTTTATTTAGTGATTCAAAACAGGCATGTTCCTTAAGAGCCTGGAAACATGCCTGTTCTATGTGGAGCATAGTGCACACTTGATACTTATACTTCTGATTCCTCAAATAACTCCTTGGAGATGGCTAAGAATTTTTTAAGGGCATTAGATAAAGGAACATCATGACGTCTAATAAAGACCGTTGAAACATGTTGATCATGATGTGGAACCGAATAGAAGTTGATATTTCTGCTTTCTTTTAGTTGATTAGCCATACATTTTGAAACAAGAGCAACACCTAAACCAGCCTTTACACACCCTAACATGCCTTCAATTGTTCCAAATTCCATTTTCTTAACTGAAAAAACCCCTTCATCCCTTAGCCATTGTTCTAACTTGGCACGATAGGTGCATCCTGGACGGAAGACAAGAATCGTTTGATTTTGTAAATCTTTTATTGAACGGATAGGTGATTGAGATTTATTTGATATAAAGACTAATTCCTCTTCGATAAGAGATTCCTGGATGAGTTTAGGATGGTTAATGGTGTCGGTAATAAAAGCACCATCTAAATTAAATTTTAATAGTTCATTTACAAGTTCCTCAGTGGATCCAGTTTTCAGAGATAAGTTCACTTCTGGATATTGTTTATGATACATGGAAAGAACAGAAGGTAGGCGGACAGCTGTTGTAATATCTGTTGCACCTATGGACAATGGGCCGGAAGGGTAGATTGGATTTTTCAATGCTTCTTTCGCTTCCGTGAAAAGATTTAAAATTCGTTCTGTATAGCCTAACAGTATTTCGCCGTCAGATGTTAAGGCCACACCTCTATTACTTCTATGAAATAAGGATGTATCGAGCTCAGCTTCTAACTTATTAACTCGATTCGTAATGTTGGATTGTACATAATTTAATTGAACAGCAGCTTTACTGACATTACCATGTAGGGCTACAGCTTGAAATATTTTTAGATCTTTAACATCCATTTACAAGCGCCTCCTTCCTTTGGTATCGAATTTGGTGATATTGACCATTTATTACAATCATTTTACATGATATTAATGTGCTCTTACAATGAAAATGTAATATATGTAAATTATTTGGAGCGGTGGGTGGAGTGAAGATGTTTTATTCTAGAGTTTATAAACGGTGTGTAGGATTAGTGGCTGAAGCCATATATAAGGTAGCAAAAGAGTATGCATTTTCGAGGGTTAAACAATGAAAATCCTCTTAGATGCTGTATTGCCGGTTTTTGCAATTATGTTTTGTGGATATCTCTCTGGAATCTTTGGAATTGTAACTAAATCAGGTTCTAAAAGCTTAAATAATTACGTTTTCTATGTTGCATTGCCTGCGTTACTTTTCCTTACTACTGCGACAGCGCCTGTTAAACACCTAGCAAATTGGAGTTTTATCAGTATTAATTTAGGCGGGATCCTTGCAAGCTTCATTATTGCTATGATAATTTCAAAATTTGTTTTTAAAAATGACTTTTCTACATCTTCTTTATATGGAATGAATGCCTCTTACGGTACAACTGGATATATGGGAATCCCGTTAGCAATTGCTGCTTTTGGTCAAGAAGCAGCCTTACCAGCAGCACTTGCAACATTAATTCATAACATTCCTGTTATAACTATCGTCCTTTTATCATTCGAAGTATCCAGAACAATGAAGAATTCAGAATCGGGTAAACATGTTTTTGAAATAGCATGGGATGTCTTAAAACCAGTTTTAAAAAATCCATTAACAATTTCAGTAGTAGCCGGAATTGTTATAGCGATATTAGAATTTGAATTACCTACCCCTATACAAACCTTTGCACAATTACTTTCAGATGCTTCTGGCCCAACAGCTCTGTTTGCATTGGGGCTTGGATTAGTAGGGCAAGTCGGTTTTATAAAAGAGTTTGGAATGAAAAAATCTGAAATTGCCATTATTGTAGCTTTAAAGCTACTGATTCAGCCTTTAATTACGATTTTATTAATGATGTTTGTATTTGAGGTTGATATACTTTGGGGGATTATTGCTGTCTTAATGTCGGCTTTACCAGTAGGTGCTGGCGTTTTTGTATTTGCTCAGAAATATGAAAAATTAGAGAAACAAACATCTATAGGTATCTTAGTGTCCATGGTTATATCTATTTTTACGGTTTCTAGTTTACTAATATACTTTAGTTAGAAAATCCCACTATAAATCCACTTTAAGGATCCTAATGAGAAAGCCCAATTACAATTAAAGAATTGGACTTTTTCATTATATTATCAAATGTAATGGATTACGAATGAGAAGAGAGCCAATCATGCTTATCCTACAATCATTCAGTGCTTAAAGATGCGACGCTACTATTTTCAATTAACTTAGGAATTAAACAGATGTTTTCATACGGTTTATTCGGTTTTAGTATTCTGTCAAACAAGAGCTGACATGCTTTTTCACTTAATTCTTTTGTATTTTGGTCAACGGATGTTAGCTCAATACCAATCACATAAGGGTAAATCGAGTTATCGTAACTGACTAATGAATAATCGTCTGGAATATGCTTCTTTTGTTCATACATAAATTTTAAGAAACCGAGTGTCATCATGTCATTCGTAATGAAAACCGACGTAATATCTTCTTGAAGAAGCTGGTTGCCAGCACGATAGCCACTTTCAATTTGATAATCTCCTTCTATTATATAGGCATCGTTAATGTCACAATTAAATTCGCGCATTGCTTTTAAATAGCCATTTAATCGGAGACGGCCGTTATTTGAGAACTCTGAACTAGAAATACAAGCTATTTTTCGATGTCCGTGTTCTAATAAATGTTTAACGGCTAAATAAGCACCTTTTTCATTGTCGAATAATACCTGATCACACTCGAGATTTGAATAAACACGGTCTATCATTACGTAGGGGATGTTCATTTTTGATAATACTGCTACTAATTCTTCATTGTTTTTATAGGATTCATCACTTGGTATGATGAATAAGCCATCAACAGATCGTGATAGTAATAAATTTACGACAAGTAAGTCATTTTGATATTCATTGTTTGTGTTTAATATCATCAATGCATATCCTTGTTCACGACAGAAAATCTCTATATTTTTGGCTAGTGATGAGAAGAAGATGTTTTCTATATCTGGAATGATTAATCCTAATGTTTTTGTTTGTTTTGTCACAAGACTTCGGGCCATCTGATTAACCGAATAGTTATATTGATTGGCGATGCTTTTAATTCTTTCTTTTTTTTCAGTAGATATTCGACATGGCCGATCATTTAAAACTAATGAAACGCTACTAGGTGAAACTTCAGCCATTCTAGCGATATCTTTGATTGTAACCTTCATCGTTTGTTTTCCACCCTTAAATAGTTGATTCTAATTTAAGTATAGCGTTTACCTTATATTTTTCAATTTCCTTACTTAATATAAAAAGCAGTAGAAATAGTTTATATCACTATTTCTACTGCTTTTTCTTATAAGAAGATAATCATTGAAAGAATGAACATGAAGATTACACCGGCGATCATAGGTACGGAAGTACGTTTAACGATTTCAAGTGGTTCTACTTTCACTGTTCCTGCTACGATTAAGACAACTGCAGCAACCGGTGAAACAGCTCTGAATAAGTTGCCAGCTAGTCCCATAGGTACTGAAAGAGCAAGTGGACTGATATCTGCAACGGCTGCTAAAGGAACCATTAAAGGTACCATCGCGAAGAATAGGGCAATACCACTTCCGCTTAGTAATACGATTAGTGCTGTGAAGAGTACTAAGATTAACGGTAAAATGAAACCAAATCCGCTACCTTGAGTATGTTGCATCGTTTCTTGTAGTGCATCGATTAAGCCAATTGATTTTAAACCAGTTACAAAGACAGAAGCTGCAACGATTAAGGCTACGATTGGAATCGCACCGCCCATGCCTTTAAAGAATACTTCAGTGTCTGCCAATACTTTTTTGTCTGCTTTATGGCGAATTAATTCACACACAATTGCTAGTACGAAAGATACTAATGCTGCAACTTCTACGCTAATTGAAATCGAAGTACCTGTTGCCATTTGTACTGCGTATGCAACTAGAAGTAAAATGATAGGGAAGACAGGTAGAATTGCGTAAACTGTTTTAAATAATTTTCCACCTTCAAGAGCTTTAACTTCTTGCACTTCAACATCTGACTCTTGGTGTTTAGCATTTGAACGTTTGTCCATATATTTTTGCCATAAGTAGTGAACAAGAGCGATGAATAAAAGTGTAGGGATTGAAACAATTGCATGGTAGTTAAATACATATTGTGAAACTGTCAAATCAGCAAACGCAGCATGTTTAGCTAGCTCTTCAGCGATCGCTACGTTATCACTACCAAGTGGTGTTGGTACAATTGTTGCAGAAGTTGCAATAACAGCTGCAATACTTAAAGCGGACATCCCTGCTCGTTTTAGTACAGGATATAAAGTAGCTAATAAAATAATCGCTAAGTTTGAAGCACTAGGAACTACTAGTGATAATAGGTTTCCTAATAAGAATACAAGTGGTACTAAGAAGTACACTGATTTTACTTTTGAAATTGGCTTCGTTAATACTTCTACAGTGACATCATTTGCACCGATGGATGACATGTATGCTGTATATCCACCGAGAATTAAGATAACAAAACCAGCTGACATAAGTGTGTCTTTAAACTGTGCAACGATTACTTGTAACGGATCTAACCATAATGATCCGGTTGAAACGAATTCTTTAACAGCAATGTCTTTGCCCATTAATACAGCAACGACTATTAGAACCATACCCATTAAAAAAAGTGAGATTTTAATATCCATTTTTTTAATTAACATATAAATTACAACTGCAACAGCTAATATTGCTGCACCATACATAATGATATTTTCCACGATGTTCAGCTCCTTATAGAAGTTTTTTGAAGAAATGAGGGTTCTACACCAAATTCTGTGCGTACCAGCACATTCCACTACAGGCGGACGCTTTGCCGCTGACGCTTCGCTTTCGCGCAGAGCAAGAGCTTCCTGGGGGCGAACCTTGAGCCGCTTCGGGGGCAACAGGATGTTGGTCATGAAGGCGTTGTCACAGGACGTGACGTTTTTAGCCTTCGTTCTACTGGTGCTCCTGCGGGGTCTCAAGCTGTTCGCTAATCCCCGAGGAGTCGCCGCCTTCCGTTCCATGTGCTTACATCATTTTTAAAATCAAATACATGTTTCAGTGATGACCCGAAATGAGAGTCTGTTTTTTTTTTTTTAATTGAATTTTAGGCATTCTTGTATGAAGTCTTTTTCAAGTCCATACAAGAATGCGCTTTCATTTTAGTTGCATTTAGAAAGGCTTTCCATGAACCATGTTTTAAACATATCTGGGTCAATGTCTGTGCATACTTTTGCGTTATTTTCTTGGCCTAAATAGCCTTTAAAGTCAACAACTGTACAGCCAGCTGTCATCGATCCATTCAGTTCAATATCTACAAATGTTTCTTCCACTGTAAACATCTCTGGTTTTAACAGATAAGCAATTGCACAGCTATCATACATTTTTAAACCAGTTTTCATGCTACCGCCGCGATAGCGTTGGAACAGTTGATAAATCATGCCGCCTGTTTTGTTCATGTCTTTTAATTTTTGGCTATCTTCAGGGTATACAAGTGCTTTCCAACCAACATCTAAACCAACCATTACTAATGGTAGCTTGCTAGAAAATACGATTTTAGCTGCTTCCGGATCTGCAAAGATGTTATACTCTGCCATTACGCCAGCATTTCCTCTGCCTGTTGAACCACCCATTAAAACAATTTCTGCAATGTTTTCTTTTACTTCTGGATACATTTTTAGAAGTAGGGCAATGTTTGTTAATGGACCGATTGGCACAAGAGTAATTGGTTCTTCGCTTTCCATAATGACACGTCGCATTGAATTGACAGCGTTTTCATTTATGAGATAGCTTTTCGTTGGTTCAGCAAATTCATAGCCACCCATACCTGAATCTCCATGCACGTTGGATGCTTCAATTGGTTTTTTGATTAACGGTTCTGAGGCACCCATCGCAACAGGGATGTCTTTTTGGAATAATTCTAGTAATCTTTCAGCGTTATAAGTAACTTTATCTAATCCAACATTTCCTGCTACAGTTGTAATCAGTCGCACATCTAATTCTTCACTGAATAGTGCAATAGCAAGGGCCACTGCATCATCGATTCCTGGGTCTGTGTCAATAATAATTGGTCTTTTAGTTAATTTAGTCATTTTAGTCATTTTAGTTTTCCTCCTTAAAATACGAAATAATTTCATCTCTTGTTGGGATAGAAGGTTGTGCACCTTGTTTCATTACAGCTAAAGCGGAAGCCTTAGAAGCATATTTCATACTTTCAGCAATAGTTTCTCCGTTCGAGAAGCTATATAAGAATGTACCAATATAAGTATCTCCGGCAGCCGTTGTATCTACTGCTTTTACTTTGTAACTAGAAACAGATATAAATTCATTTGCTTGACCATAGACGCTACCATTCACACCTAATGTAATAATGGCTGAATGAACGCCTGCTTCAAAAAGAATGGCCATTGCCTTTTTGCATTCTTCTTCTGTTGTTGGATAGATGTTTGTTAATAATTCGCATTCTGATTGATTAACAATGATTAAATCAATATATTTATAGGATTCTGAAGGAATCGCTTTCGCTGGAGCAGGATTTAAAACAGTAAACAATCCTCTGCTTTTTGCTTCTTTAAGTGCTTCAAGTACAATGTCTTGTTTGTTTTCAAATTGTGTTAAAAAGATATCTTCTTTGTTTGCTATTTGTTGCAAAGCAAAAGAGATTTCCTTATTCTCTACACAATGATTAGCACCTGCGTTTAAAATAATGCGATTATCACCTTGACTTCTAACGATAACAGCAACGCCAGTAGGTACTTCTGCACGTTCAGTAATATAACTGCAATCCACTTGATTTTCTGTTAAAGAAGCAATAAGTTCCTTACCAAAAATATCTTGGCCAACTGAAGCTAACATATACGTTTGTGCACCACTTTTTGCGGCTGCTACAGCTTGATTTCCACCTTTTCCACCAGGAGCAGTGAAAAAAGAATGTCCATCGATGGTTTCACCCGATTTGGGCATTTGGTCAGCTTCAATGGACAAATCCATATTCAAACTACCAAAGACGATAATTTTTCTCACACATTTCATTCCTTTCAAACGAACGATGTAAGTCTTTTTAAATTGATGTGATCATAAAAAACAAAAATATTATTGTTAGCGGTTACATTTAGTTGATAAAACGTTTTAGCAAGTAGATAATAACACCGATATTTCGAAAAGACCATGGAAAAATTTTAGTGATATACCAACCTTTATTAAGAATTGTAGTGTTTCAAACCGTATAAACGAAGGAGTTTAATAAATCGACACATTTTCTATCCGACTTGCCCATTTTTACGTAGTGGGCTACAAGTGATTTAGAATGGAGGGGGGATAATGTTGAAGAAATTGAGATGAAAATAGCCTGCTGAAAATTTAGCAGGCTAGGGGATTCAGCTATTAATGAAGTAGTTTGTGAAGAAGTATGGCTGCTTCTGCGCGCGATAATGTAGCATCTGGGCGGAAGTATTGTTGTTCATCACCAGTGAAAATATCAGCCTGTTGTAAAGCATAGACAGCTTCTTTTGCTTCTAGTGATATGGCCTGATCATCTGTAAAAGTCTGTTTTTCTTGTACTTTCACAAAATCCGAGTTTGTAACTCGTATATAGCGGTATAAAATTTGTGCGGTTTCTTCACGTGTAATTGATTCATACGGCTTAAAATGACCAGTAGCGGTATTGAGTAAATTGTTTTTACTTGCCCAAGTAACAGGTTGCGCGAAATAATCGCTAGGTCGAACATCCGAAAATTGGACCTTATTAGTAGGGGTAATGGATTGCATCCGACTTAATGCTGTCACAAATTGTGCGCGTGTCAGCTGTGCATTGGGCTTGAATTCTTCCTTTGTTACTCCTTGGAATAATCCAGCTGTTGCGACAGATTCAATCGCAGTTTGCGCCCAGTGACCTTGAACATCAGTGAATGTTACAGAGGATGGGGCGCCAATTGTAAGGGCTGTTACTGTACCACTTACCTCATGTGCTACCAATAAAGTAGGTAATCCGGTAGGGCTTTGCTGAGCAGAAATGAAAGCAAGTCCTTCTGGTGAAACATCCCCTTGAATATCTTTGCTAAAGTCACGCTCGTTCATATATTGCACAAATGTAGGTGCTTGTGGATTTGTAATATCGTACATCATAACGCCACCAACACGTTCAATACCGATAAAGGCGTAAGTATGGTCGCCAATTTGCCCAATCTTTACATCCTCGGGCTCAGGTCCCTTTTTACCACTACGGTTATCTAACTTCGTATTGTTGTTGGAGGCATTAAAGAATTCCGGTAGTGCTTTGGCGATAATCGTCTCAAAATCGCTACCACTATCAAAAACTTGCGTCATCGTGTCTGCCTCGTAAATCGAGAAGGAACGCCCACCGAAAATATACGTATCTTCTTTTGCAAAGCCATCGTAGTCAGCTATATCAAAAAGTACGACCTCATTGCCATTTAATTCTGTTTCCTTTTCGTTCAAGTAGCCATTCCAATCTCTTGAATCTCCTTCGTTGGCTGTCACGATATAAGTCTTCCCATTTGTTTCATATGCTGCAATTCCATCAGGCATATATATGCCTTTGACTGATTCAGGTTGAATAGTAATGGTTTTATCCTTCATTAAATCGAGCGCATTTCGTTCTTGGCTATGATCCTTAAAGCCAAGACCTTGCATGTTATCCCATTCATTAGTGGAAAGATTGAGAGTAGCAATTGCATTTGCTTCTTGTAGTGCGACATAAGCGAACTTGCTATCGGCACTTACTGCAATATATTCGGGCTCTAAATCAACAGAAGGTGCAGTTTCTTTCTTTAAAATTACTCCATTAGCAACGAGTGAGTCGCGCTGTCCATCTAGGCTTTCAAAAGTAATCGTTTTTGCGATGGCTTTTGTGACACCAGCGGAAATATCAATGACACTCACGCTACCTTGAGGATCAGCTACACCAGTTACATAGCCTTCGCGTGGTTCACCTTCATTTGCAACTAGGATCTTTTTACCGTCTGGTGTAAAGGTCACCATGTCAGGTTGTTTCCCTGCTTCTATGACATGTAAAAGGTTCCCTTCGTAATCTAAGAAGACGGCTAATCCATTGTCGTTATAGCCAGCAGCTTGAACCGCTGCCACTATGACATCTAGCTCGGTATTAATGCTAATGCTTGTGACATCGCCGTATGTAAAGTTCGGCTTTACTTTTTTTAGATTCTCTTCTAGGTTAATTGTCTTTTCTGCTTTCAAAGCGTTAAAAGCTGAGCTACTAGGTAATTTTACAACCTCTAACTGTTTCGTTGTGCCGTTAATGACATAATATTTTTGATTATCCGTATTGTAGGCAACGATTTCAGTGGCGCCACCATCTTCATTTTGCACACCAGAATCATAGCGAGAAGACACCTTCATCTCTAGCCCATGTTTTATTGATGTTTCTGCTTTTGCCGAAGAGATTGTTCCACCAAAAGATAAGCCCGTAAAGACAAGTGAACAACTCGCAGCCAAAACTGCTAATTTCTTAGATTTCATCCATTCATACCCCCATTGTGTAATTGTTATCTACAGTACAGGGTGAATGTAAAGGACGTATGAAAAGATATTAAAAAAATATAAAGTTATGAATGTATTTATTTACAATGTGTTAATTACCAAAAGTAAGATTGATCTTACGACTATGTTTTTCAGTATTTAAGGAATTAATTCAGCGTTCATAGTTTGTTTCTATCGTTATCATAGAAACAATAGAATGGTTTGATAGTTAGCTAGTTCCTATAATAATAAGTAATCGACGACTCTTATGTTGATATGAAAAGTAAAGGGGGGAAATGGTTTGTCTACGAATATTGCCGGTACAAAAATTCCACATAGTCGTCTTGCAGTAGAGGCTCAGGATATTTTGAAAGCGCATGGTTCTGACTTGCTTTGGAATCACTCGAATCGAGTCGATTCTATCTATTCGGGGCATTGCAAGACGAAAAGGCGAAGAGAAGATATGATGCCGAACTTTTATATGTCAGTGCAATATTTCACGATTTAGGTTTAACGAAAAAACATAGTAGCCTAGATAAACGCTTTGAAGTAGATGACGCAAATGCTGCTCGTCAGTTTTTAGCATTGCACGATATAGATGAGCGTTCGATTCAACTTGTATGGGATGCAATTGCATTACATACAACAATAGGCGTTGCAGAACATAAGGAAAATGAGGTTGCGTTGTTGTATGCAGGAGTGGGTCTCGATGTAATGAGGGATGGCTATCACGACTTAACAGCTGCTGAACGAGACGCAATCACGCAGGCATTTCCACGAAATCAATTTAAACAAGAAATATTGCCGGCATTTTTTGAAGGGTTTAAGCATAAGTCTGAAACGACTTTTGGCAATATAAAGTCCGATGTATATATTCCAAATTATAAATCAAAAAATTACTGTGATTGTGTACTACATTCACCGTGGGCTGAGTAAATTCAAACACAAAGTTCTTTATACAGATGCACACGTTTCTCAAAATGCAGAGCTTATTCGTCAAGGTATTGTAGGACCTATTGATTTTGCGATTATTGAGGCAACTGCGATTACGGAAGATGGCTTACTTATTCCAACGACTTCTGTCGGTAATTCACCAATTATTGTGCAAATGGCAAAAGAGATTATTATCGAGTTAAATGTCTCACACCCTGATTCACTAGAGGGTATTCATGATATTTATATTCCAGAGGCACAAGGAGAGCGTAGGCCAATTCCATTAATGGGGGCAGGAGAGCGTATTGGTACAGTAGGAATTCCGTTAGATCTTGCAAAGGTGCGTGGTATTGTTCTTTCTGATATTCCTGATGCTCCTTCAACAATCGTGCCACCAGATGAAGAAACAGCTATTATGGCTGAGCATTTACTAAACTTTTTACGAGATGAAATTAAAGTAGGTCGTTTAACCAATACATTAGCGCCGTTACAATCTGGAGTCGGGTCTGTGGCAAATGCTGTACTGAACGGTTTCTTAGACTCTGAGTTTGAAAATTTAGAGGTGTATTCAGAAGTTTTACAAGATGCAGTGTTTGATTTATTAGATGCTGGGAAGCTGAAATCCGCTTCTGGAACATCAATTACATTGTCGAAGGAACGTGGTGAGCAGGTTTACAGTAATCTTGAGAAATATGCAGATCAATTGATTTTACGTCCACAAGAAATTTCTAACCAACCTGAAATTATTCGCCGCTTAGGATTGATTTCAGTAAACACAGCATTGGAAGTTGATATTTATGGGAATGTGAATTCAACGCATGTCTCTGGTACGAAAATGATGAATGGTATCGGTGGTTCAGGAGATTTCGCTCGAAATGCACGACTGGGTATTTTCGTCACGAAATCTTACGCAAAAGGTGGCAACATCTCAAGTATTGTACCAATGGCTTCACATGTTGATCATACAGAGCATGATGTGGATGTGATTGTAACCGAACAAGGAGTAGCTGATTTACGAGGCTTAGCGCCAAAAGAACGTGTGCCACTAATCATTAATAATTGTGCACACCCTGATTATCGTGAGCAACTATGGGCGTATTACGAAGCGGCAGTGGAGAGAACTGGCAATCATCACACACCACATCTATTAGAAGAGGCGTTATCATGGCATATCCAATTAGCAAAAACAAAGTCGATGAAGAAATAATAAAAACGATGACTGGGCATAACGCTTAGTCATCGTTTTTGGCATTATTGACTTTGGGTCGCTACTTTTAACCCTAGACCAATATAGATAGCGCCTATGATTTTGCCACTCCAACGACTAATTCGAGACGGTCCTTTAAACAGCTGCTGGACTTGTTGTACACCCATAACGATCGACGTTGTATAGAGGATACTTAACACAACAAAGATTAAGCCAAGTGTCAAAATTTGAAGAAAGGCACTACCTTGTTGTGGGTGAACGAACTGTGGTAAAAATGCTAAAAAGAATAATGCGGTCTTCGGATTTAGTACTTCAACGATAATAGCTTTACGATAAGCATCGTTTGAATACTCCGGGGGGCTTTCCGAAAGTGTGGAATCTTTTGGCTTTTCGATGATGGCACGAATACCTAGGTAGATAAGATAAATGGCTCCCGCATACTTTACTATATTGAAGGCTGTTGCAGAGGTCATCAATATAGCAGAAAGGCCAATTGCTGCGAATAATGTATGTATTAAATCACCGGTGGCAATACCTAGCCCTGTCATAATACCAGCTTTACGACCATGCTGAACGGTACGAGTAATTGTTAAAAATACTGCAGGACCTGGTATTAAAAATAGACCAATGACAATCGCGATAAATGCACTAAGCGTGGAAAAAGTGAACATAATATGGACCTCCTACACTTCGATTAATATTGTTGTTACGATTATAGCACTTATGTAAGCAACGACCGCATATCTTGGAGACTTTTTTCAGGTACATACATGCCCATATTTGCTAATTCATCAACGAAGAGTTGGATAAAGGCTTTAGCGCAAAAATTGATGAATTTATCTTTGCGGTATAGTAGTATAACTTCTCGCGTTAACGGAGGATTGCAAATAGAGCGCGCACAAATAGTTTCAGTCTTATGCAGATTATAAAGTGACTTTGAAATAATGGTTGCACCAACATTTTGCTCTACGAAAGTAAAAATCGCATTCGTACTCGCTGTTTCTAATTTTGGTGTGACATGTAAATTTTCGTTGCGCGCAGCACCATCAATCACTTTACGACATTGTTGCATAGTAGGGAATAAAATAAGCGGGTACTGTAACACATCTTTGAATTGCGCAGTTTCTGTACTTAATATTGGATGGTTTGTATGTGCAACAACGAGTAGTTCTTCGGTAAATAACGGAATTTTCACGAGCTGTTCTTCCTCGTAATCAAAATGTTCTTTTGTATAAGTAATCGCAAAATCAACCTTATTATCCTTCAACAGTGATAATAAATCATCAGAGCTGCTGATACTAACTTGAATATCTGGATATTTGCAATGATAGCTCAGTAACTGCTCCGAAACTAGGTTTGTAAGCTCCCCTGGTAATGTGCCCATAACTAAATTTCCAGCGTTTAAGCTTTTCAAATCATTAATTTGATCTTTTGTATTTTCCAAAGCACGGAAAATATGTCCACACTGCTCTAATAAAATTTCTCCGGCATTAGTAATGGCAATTTTCTTACCTAATCGGTCAAATAATGGGACGCCAACTTCATTTTCGAGTACTTTTATTTGGTGGCTCAGTGTTGGCTGTGAAATATTCAATTTTTCCGCTGCTCTAGTAAAATGAAGCTCTCTGCACAGCGTCATAAAATATTCGAGTTGTCGAAGTTCCATTTACATACCTTCTTTTGTATTGAATTCTCGATATGAGCAAAATTACATACTAAAAATATCTAATCTTTTTTAAAAGGGATAGAGGGTGATTTTCGTTCCGGCCGGGCGTTTTCCGGGCGGCGTCCGATGAGCCGCTTCACTCGCAAGCTCGCTTCAGGATCTCATCTAGGACGCTGTTCCCCCAGGAGTCGCCTAGCCTCCACTCCAAAAGTTTACTATGTGGAAAATAGGGTTTGTTAATTTGCTCATTGTAAGTTGAATTGATGAATTAAGTATAGCATTAAAAAAACCTCCTTCACTTATTCTACGAAGGGGGTTTTGATTTGTTTAGGTAAGCTGGGCAACTTGATCGAAGGCATTTAATGCATTTACACCGTGTGCAAGTGCAGAGCCAGCCTTTAAGGCAGTTGCGACCATGATGGATTCTGCAACTTCTTCTTTTGTAACGCCTAGTTTTTTTGCGCCCTGTACATGTAAAGAAATGCAATAAGGACAGCCAGTGGTATGAGCCACAGCAATTGCAATCAATTCTTTTTCACGTCCTGTTAGGAGTCCATCCTTCATTGTTTGTGTATCAAAATTGATAAAGGCTTTAAAGGCATCGGGTTGTAAGCTTGAAAACTCTTTTAAGCGAGAGAAATACTGTTCTTTATAAAGTTCTTCTCCCTCTTCGCCATCATAGGCATTTAATGCATTGACGCCATGGGCAAGTGCAGAACCAGCTTTTAAGGCAGTAGCAACCATAATAGCCTCAGCGGTTTCCTCTTTTGAAGCATTGTTGTTTTTAGCTTGTGTTACATGAAGCTCTATGCAATAAGGACAGCCTGTTGTATGTGCAACAGCTACCGCAATTAATTCTTTTAATTTTGTAGATAAAACACCTTCTTTTAATGCAAGTGAATCAAATTTAACAAAAGCTTTAAATGCCTCAGGTGCAAGATCAGCAAATTCACCTAAGCGATTGAAATAATTTTTTTGATATAGACTTTCAGTTGACATGGAACACGCTCCTCATCATTTACTATTTTTGTTTATAAGCAAAAATTATAGTCCTCAATAAAAATAATTACTAAAATCTCTTATTGGATTGCATCTAATTAGATAGGTGTATCTTGTAGAACAAAATGGTTGCGCACTCATTTTTACTAAATGATATATAAAATACCTTTTAATGTCAAATTATTTTGAATAATTAAAATTTATGTAGTAACCTTTTCTAAGTATATCCATAGAATGATGCGAAACATTTTGTTTAGTGAGAATAATAGGCTGAGAAACGCTTAAAAGTAACTCTTTAACATAGGTTCTTCTTTTTTGGACAACATAACAAAAGAAATAATTGCATGAGGTGATGATCATGATCATTGAAAGGTCGTCCGAGTGGGAAGAAGGCTTCATAGATAGATTGAATAATCCCGAGACATGGGACAGTTGGACGCTATATAAGATGAATTACGAAATAGTAAAAACGAATTTAATTACCGAATTTTCAGGTCTTCAATCGGCTAAATATTTACCAAATCTAACGCCTCTAGCACATCAATTGGAAGTAGCTAGCACGGTTATTGAAAGGATGAATGGCAAAGCTATTCTTGCAGATGAAGTTGGGCTTGGTAAAACAATAGAAGCGGGTTTGATATTGAAAGAGTATCTTATTCGAGGTCTTGTGAAAAAAGCGTTAATTTTGGCGCCAGCGTCGCTTATCAACCAATGGGTGGAAGAATTAAACCAAAAATTTCACATTCCCGCAATTCCTTATAAAAAAAATTACCCGATAGATCGCTACGATATTATTGTAATGAGTATGGATACAGCCAAAAAAAGCCCACATCGAGAGCTTGTATATGCACAAAATTTTGACATGTATATTATTGATGAGGCGCATAAGCTAAAAAACCATAAAACTCAAATATACGAGTTTGTTCAGAGTTTAAAGAAGAAGTTTTGCTTGCTGTTAACGGCCACACCAATTCAAAACGATGTATTTGAGCTCTATTACCTGATTTCTTTATTAAAACCTGGTCATCTAGGTAATTACGAAACGTTCCAATCTGCATTTTCAGCGAGTAAACATGACCTAGAACATGATGACTACTTAAGAGCTTTGGTCAACCAAGTAATGGTCAGAAATAGAAGAGAAGATACTGGGATAGAGTGGACAAATCGTCGTGTTCAAACAATACCTATCCAATTTACAAAAGAAGAAAAGGAAGTTTACGATTTACTTGTAGGGCTTAAAGATGTGTCGTCAGTTTTTTCAGGTTCTTTTTCATTGATTACACTCCAAAAAGAAATGTGCAGTAGTAAGGAAGCTACTTGCCTAACCTTAACTAAAATGCGTGAAAACTGTGTAGAATCAGATGAATTGGCTTATGTTGATGGCATTATCGAAAAGCTAATGGCATTGGAAATCAATTCAAAAGCGGAAAAGGTTTTGGAAATTATAGCTCAAGCAAATGACAAGGTCATTATTTTCACCGAATATAGAGCAACTCAAATCTATTTACAATGGTATCTCCATGTAAAAGGTGTAACTAGTGTGCTCTTTAACGGGAAGTTTAATAAAAACAAACGCGACTATATGAAGCATATATTTAAGGAACAAGCACAAGTATTAATCGCTACAGAAGCGGGTGGAGAAGGGATTAACCTGCAATTTTGTCATCATGTTATCAATTACGATTTACCTTGGAATCCCATGAAGTTAGAACAACGCATTGGACGTGTGCATCGATTAGGGCAAGAACATGATGTTCATATTTACAATCTAGCCATCGAAAACACAATTGAAAACAATATATTGGAATTACTTAATACGAAAATTGGTGTTTTTGAAAAAGTAGTGGGAGATTTAGACGATATTTTAACAAATTTTAAAAAGACAATTTGAGATGATGGTTTCCAAAGCGGATTATTTTACCCGAAAACAAAAAAATAGGGTTCGCAAGGGGAGGATATAAATGTATCCACAACAAGTTCATAGTTACTTGCAGCAATTTTTCACAGAAAATAATTGTTATATTTTGGGCGATAGTGATCATTACATCACGGTTCAATTAACAATTGATATGGATAAGAAAATTATGAATCGTCCTTTTTACTGGCAGTATGTAGAAGCTACAAATGGGGAACCAAATCCAGCTCAAGTAACATTTATTACAGACCAAAATAGACTTGAAGAGAAAATCCTAGGTGAAGTAATATATTTTGGTTCGCCTCGGCTTAGTCAATTATTTCAAGCAACTAAAGAGTTGGGAGCATTTGTACAAATGTTTGAGAAGGTGGAGAGGTTTGAAACCAAACCTCTATTAACGCCTTGGCTTGGTGTGAATTATAAAGTATCGTATTGTAGCGATCAAACGAAAGAAATGCTTTATTCTTTTGGGATTAACCTAATGACAGGTGAGGTTACTGAAGATTTTCAGGAAACATTAACAGATATGGATTTAGATTCAGTTAATTCAGAGGATGCATTTCAAGTCCAATATATTATAAAACCAATACGTGCCCTTCAACGGTTAGATGCAATAGTTGAAGATCTTATTCAAAAAGATGATCACACATGGGCAGAAGAGGCCGGCAGAAGGTGGCAAAGGAGTCAAAGAGTATTAGAGTACTTTTATGAAGGTGTAGAACAAAAGCCAGAGTGTTATGAAATTGAAAAGAAGGCATTGGAAGAACAATACGATGCGAAAATTAAAATTGAAATTATAAATGGTGGGTTATTTTATTTAACATGAAAGTGAAGGAGTTGGCTTAAAGATTCTTTTTTGAGCTGGCTCTTTTTGCGTTTAGTTATCTGTGGTAATATAATTTATGTAATTTTCTGATTTCTAATGAAGTAAGGGGGGGATTTGACGGTGGTGAATGTTTCGTTATTTTTAGTGATGTGTATTTTGCTTATTATTTTACCAGGCCCTGATACAGCCATTGCGACTAAGAATACACTTACTGTTGGTAAGAAGGGTGGATTACAAACCATCATCGGTTCCTGCTGTGGTTTACTCATTCATACGTTCGCTGCAGTCATTGGACTTTCTGCAATTATTGTGAAATCTGCATACGTATTCGCGATTTTAAAATACGTGGGAGCAGTCTATTTATGTTATTTAGGTGTTAAAACTTTATGGGCACTAAAAGCATTACGCTCGCAACAAATAGAAGAAAATGATGAAACGATAACTGATGATAAATACGATAGCCATTCTTCTTTTAAACAAGGATTTTTAACGAATATTACGAATCCAAAAGTTGCTGTATTTTTCTTAACATTTTTGCCTCAATTTGTAGACGGCACAGGTAATACATTCTTGCCTTTTTTAACGATGGGCGTAATCTATACAGCTTTAACGGCTATGTGGTTTGTTTTTTATGTCTACTTATTGGATAAAATCAGTGCCTTTATGAAAAAGCCGAAAACGAAAACAATCATCGAAGGTCTTACAGGTACAATATTAATTGGATTCGGTATAAAGCTTGCATTAGAAAAAGCCCACTAATTGTGGGCTTTTCTAATTTAAACTATTGCAAAATTAATGGTTAATTATGCTTTAGCTTGTTGCTCTGCCACCCAATTATTTGTATCTGCAATTGTTGGGTTAGCTAGGTAATGGCCACCTTCAATTTGAAGTGTTTGACCAGTCATGAACTTAGACTCATTAGAAGCTAAGAATACTACTGCGTGACCGATATCATCTGCCTCACCATGGTATGGAAGAGCATTAAACTTCATAAAGATATCTAGCATATCTTGTGGAATATTACTTTTAGCAGCTGGAGTTAAAATAAGGCCAGGTGCGATTGCATTACAACGAATGTTGTCTTTACCGTATTGAGTTGCAATATATTTAGTCATATTTACAACACCCGCTTTTGTTGCACCATAAGCCGTACGGATTTGATCACTTGCAAATCCAGCCATTGAGGCAGTGTTAATAATAGAACCGCCTCCCGCTTTTTGCATATGAGGAATAGCATAACGGCTACCAAGTAATACTGATTTTAAGTTAATGTTTACTAAACGATCCCATTCATCTAAATCAATATTCACAACGTCTAAATCTTTACGTAAACTAGTACCACCAACGTTATTAAATAGAACTGTTAGTGAGCCATATTGCTCAACAGTGAATTCAACCGCTGCTTCGATAGATTGTGCGTCACCTGCATCAAGGAATACTGCTGATGCTTCATAACCTTCTTTTACTAAAGTTTCTGCAAGTTCTTTTGCACCTTCGATATTATAGTCTGCGATAACAACTTTCGCGCCTTCTTTTGCTAATAATGTTGCTGCTGATAAACCAATTCCTGATGCGCCACCAGTAACTAGTGCTACTTTATTTTCTACACGTTTCATAAGAAATTCCTCCTGCAATAAGCGATAAAAGAGTATGTAATGGAATATATGTACCTTACACTCGTCTCCGTCATTATTCATATTATTGTCACATTTGATAGTTTAGCATTAAATTATTAACAATTAAACAAATATGCCCGAATGTTTTTTTTTTGCTAACGGGATTTTTTGTACAGTATTTTCGAGAAAACACAGAACTGGTGAAATAGAAAATATCAATTCAAGTGATTTTAGATTTAGTAAGTCCACCGACTATTGAGCAAATAAAAAACTCCACGGTATTTGTTAGAGAGGTCACCGTGAAGTTCCAAAGAATAGATATTAAGTTTTGTGGAAAGCTCTCATGTAGGCAAAGTAGTTTATTGGGTATCATGGTCGATTATACGTTGCAGTTGTGCCAATTTATTATCCCAAAACAGCTCAAAGTATTGTAACCAGTCTTCGATTTCTTTCAGTCGCTCTGCATGTAGTGTATATATCTTCTCACGACCACTTTTTTGTGCGGAAATAAGTTTGACTTCTTCTAAAACTTTTAGATGTTTTACGACAGCTGTTCGACTGATGGAAAAATGCTCAGTAATTGCGGCGATTGGTTTGTCGCTTGCCGCAAGAATTTCCAATACATGTCGTCTTGTAGGATCAGCTATTGCTTGAAATACATCGTGCTTTTCAGCGGCTTGGTTCACTCCGCTTCCACTGCCTCTTTTAATTTATGTCCGATAATCATTGACCAGCCACCATCCATATTTCTATGAACATCTTTGACGGCTATGTTTGCTTTCGGCACAATATGTGAAGCTTCTTTCCAACCACCGTGTGTTAACGTAAATTCAGTATTTTCGCCGATTTCTTTTAACTCAAATGTCACAAACCAACCATCAGTATCCCAAGCAAAACGTACATAATGTGGCGCATCTACTTGTTCAACTTTACAAGGTGATGGTCCGAATGGGGATTGTATTGTAAATTCGTGTCCTACTTCAGGCTTAAAATCATTTGGCATAAACCATTTAGCTATTTGCTCTGAGTCTGTAACTTTTTTCCACACCTTTTCAATTGGTGCATTTAACGTAATTGTCTTTACAATATTTTGTAATTTTTCAGTCATATAAAAACTCCTTTTAAAAAAGTATAACCCTAAGGTGTTGTAATTATGTAACACCTTAGGGTTATATGTCAAGGAGATGGTGTAATTAAAATGTTCATTTCTTTAGCCGGATTGAGCAGAATTATGTTGTTCTAAACCTGCAACATAATTGAAATTTATAAAAATTTCCCGCGTTCTTTTGAAGATTTATGTAATGACGAAACTAATTTGGGGACACACTAACCAAAGTCAGTACGTAACTAGAAAAATGGTTTTTCAAGAAATTTGCAGAAGTTTTTTAACTGAAAAATAGGAATCATTATTCATTTTACAACCCTCTGGCTTTTTGTTAAAATCCATTTTGAAAAGTCTGTCGTCAGATGTCTGTAAATAGATTTTAAAAAGGAAGCGTTTTCTTCCTAAAAAATATGAAGAAGGTGTTTACTATGAACATACTATGGGGAATAGGCGGTATACTTATTGTTTTAGGTATTGCGTTCCTTTTATCAAATGCTAAGAAGTCGATTAAGTGGCAAACAATTCTAGCTGGTTTAACGATTCAAATTTTGTTTGCGTTTATCGTTTTAAAATGGGAAACAGGTCGCCAGGCACTTCTCGCTCTTTCTAACGGTGTGTCAAATTTAATATCGTATGCAAATGAAGGAATTGGATTCTTATTTGGTCCATTAGCAGATACAGAAAATATGGGAGGGATGGTTTTTGCGATTTCAGTGTTAACCGTGATCATCTTCTTTTCTTCCCTTATTTCAGTGCTATATTATTTAGGAATAATGCAGTTCTTTATTCGCATCATTGGAGGAGCGCTTTCGAAGCTCCTTGGGACAAGTAAGGCTGAGTCAGTGTCAGCAGCAGCTAACATTTTTGTTGGGCAGACAGAAGCACCACTTGTTGTTCGACCATTTATCGCGAAAATGACAAAATCTGAATTATTTGCTGTTATGACAGGAGGGCTTGCATCAGTCTCTGGTTCCGTTCTAGTAGGGTATGCGTTGTTAGGTGTACCTCTAGAATACTTACTTGCTGCAAGCTTTATGGCTGCTCCTGCAGGGTTGATTATGGCTAAAATGTTCATTCCTGAGACTGAAACTGTGGACGAAGGAAACTTTAAGTTAGCAAAAGACGAAGAAGCCGCGAATGTAGTTGATGCAGCGGCACGCGGAGCGAGTGATGGTATGAAGCTCGCAGTGAATGTCGGAGCGATGTTACTGGCTTTCATTGGTATTATTGCATTACTTAATGGGCTACTTGGTGGCATAGGCGGTTTCTTTGGATTTGAAGGATTAACAATTGAAGGAATCTTAGGTTTTATATTTTCTCCTTTGGCATTTGCTATTGGTGTACCATGGTCGGAAGCTATTACAGCAGGTTCCTTTATCGGGCAAAAGCTTGTGTTGAATGAGTTCGTTGCTTATTCATCATTTGCTCCGGTTATTGCAGATCTATCAGATAAAACAGTTATTGTAGTCAGCTTCGCATTATGCGGGTTTGCGAATTTAAGCTCAATGGCGATTTTACTAGGTGGTTTAGGTTCAATGGTACCAAGTCGCCGCCAAGATATTGCACGTTTAGGAATTAAAGCTGTTGCTGCAGGTATGTTGGCATCTTTATTAAGTGCTGCAATTGCAGGAATGTTTATCTAACTTCTTTTCACTGAACGTCAGGTGTATTGGTGGATGTTAGATGAAATTGATAAAACAAAATATATAGTTTAGTTTTAGCACCTATTGTAAATAAGCAATAGGTGCTTTTTAGTTTTGAGAAATAACGCATTCATTATGATAAATATGCACACACCCCCTGCAATACAATAATAAGCGCACAATACCCTGTGTGGTATATAATGATTTTAAATTATGCTAAAAATGAGGGATTGGGGGTAAATACAAATGAAGCGAATTAAAACGAATGAAGAGTGGCTGAAAATATTAGAGCAATCGAAAGAACAGCCATTACTAATATTGAAATTCAGTTTGACATGCGTTAGCAGCATATCTGCTTTAAAAGAATTTAAAGCATTAGACACAGTACTTCCTAAATACTTAGTCATTGTGCAGAGAGAAAGGGACGTTTCAAACGTGATTGCACAAGATCTTGGCGTAAAACATGAATCCCCACAACTTCTAATTTTGAAAGAAGGGAAAGGTATTTGGCAAGCCACTCATTACAAAATAAAACGCCCGCTTTTATCTGAAGCAATTGATACATATATTTTATGAAATTTTTTATATTAATGCCGTAATCTGCTGATTTTGCGCGCCATCATAGACGTAATCTAAAGGGGTCAAGTCCCAAACTGCGAAGATGGAAGTAATGGCTAGCCATGTAAAAAGGAGATTCGGGTGTTTCGAGAAGCGTGTAATGCTTTGTTAGATAGAGGAGATCGAGGAAGTACTTAATTCTGAAGTATCTTCAGAATTACACGTATTAACTTTGTGAGCTTCGTTAATAGTTAATGCGTTCTCTTTTTACTAGACAAATATGATTTTTCTTTTTATAATAAATTTGCATTTTTTTTCTTTTGAAGAAATATGATATTATTTAATACGATTAATGGAGGTCATTTAAATGACACAACAAGGTACAGTAAAATGGTTTAACGCAGAAAAAGGTTTTGGATTCATCGAAGTAGAAGGCGGAAACGACGTATTCGCTCACTTCTCAGCTATCCAAGGTGACGGTTTCAAAACACTTGAAGAAGGTCAAAAAGTTGAATTCTCAGTAGAAGAAGGCCAACGTGGACCACAAGCTACAAACATCGTAAAACTTTAATTTTTAATGATGTAACCATAAAAAAGAGGCATCCTTTCATTGGGATGCCTCTTTTTTATTAAAATTTTAGGCTGTTTTCTAAAAGATTGTTGCTATTCAATTAACGACGTAGCTTGATTGAGGAAAAATTACTAAGTGGAAATTATATGATGGAAAATTGGTGGTATGGGTTGTTTAGTGCGATGTTTTTCGGAGTCAACATTATAACTCGCTCCCTATCTCCTCGTATAAAATGGAGGGAGAGTATCTAGGTACATTAAATGAGTCTTTATTAAGCATTTGATGGGGCTTATAATAATTCTATTAATGTTATTATTTTTTAAACGAAAAACGTCGTTAAAATTATTGGACTTTTAGGAATTTTAGTTAAACTAACGAGGCGTTTCTACAACAAGTGGAGACGCTTTTTTACTAACAAAGCAGGATGTTGAGTAAAATTATGTTTTAATTTGGAACTTTTACTAATACAATCCGTCAAAATTACAAATGGAAAATTATTGTAGAACGTGCAATTTATTTTTGAAAGGGGAATTAGATGTGAGTGATTGGCTTAATGTTGGCAGCCTCGTGCTTGGATTAATTGCTTGGATACTTCCTGTTGTAAATTTGATGCGATATGAAAAACATAGCAATAAGAAATGGATTGCTCTTTCCATTATGAGCATCAGTGTTTGTGCTATTTCGTTATGTTTCCAGATTTTTTATACCTATCATAAGGTGACAGTTGAAGATTGGGGTGCTCTTATGGACACAATGTATGCCGTAGCGTTCGCCTCAGCAGCCCTTCTCATCATCACCATCGTACTAAATGCAATTACTCTGATTGTATATCGTGATAGGGCAGCAAAGTAGAATATCAAATTCCAGTTTGTAAAGGTGTACTTAAAGGGAGGAAATGAATAATAGGGGGTAGAATATTATTATTGCTAAGTACCTTTTTTGCTCTGAGCAGATGTGCTGATACGTCAAAAGATATTAGTGTTTTCTTTTTAACTGTACTGATTAATGATCTTTACTAAAGTCGTTATTGGACAAACGAAGCAGTTTATTTATAACAGAGATAAAGGGGGTTAGGGGGAAATGATAATAAAAAATATTTTAAATTCTTACAATTTATTATTGTCTTTAGGTGCTTTTTATTTGGGCGTGTCAATGTTTTTAGGAAGAGGAGCTTTCGATACATTTCCGCAAGAGTGGCTAGGCGTATTGCCATTTAATAATTGGGCGGGCTTAGCTTTATTTGGAATGATTGTCTTTGGGATCGGAAATGGCATTGCTTCAACTTACGGATTTATAAAGAAAGATAAAAAAATATTTATAATGACCTTCACAATGGGAGCTTTATTTTTCTTTTGCACGGTTATACCAACTATTTTGTTGGGAGAATGGTACTTACCAACTTCAGCATTTTTGGTATTAAGCATAATCCAAATAGTACTTGGTTTTTTTGGTTTCCTCACTATCTATTTGGATTCGTTACTGAAAAATCATTATAGGAAAAATTCGTTGTAATTTCACTAAATTAATCCTTACTTCCCTTACAGATGCTTTAGTGAAACAAGGATTTATAAAGTATACAATATAAACCTAATAAACGTTCCCAAATCAGACTTCGGTGACTCTACGAGGAAAGCTTTCTAAACCACGCTTTGGGAAATTTTATAGTTACACTACATTTTTAAAACGACATCGATTGCGCATACGTGTAGAAGCTGTTCTTTTTCAGCGTAGATGTTGACGTAAAATGAAATTTTTGCGTTGCCAAAAGTATGCGTTTCTTCTTTATCCGCATACACTTCAAAAAAGTCGACTGTGTAATGCTTATATCCGTCTTTTTCTGTGTAGCACCAAACTTCATCCGCTTTTCGTGGATCGAGGCCTTTAGTATGCAAAAACTCGACAAGCGCATCATTTTTCATAATTTGCTCCGCATAAAAAACACAATCCTCACATATGCAATGACCGTCAGTACCAACAAGTCCCCTTTTTGCATAAAATTGCTCATTTAATTGTTTCGCGTTCATTATGCCCTCCAATAAATTGATAGTTTAATTATAGCAATAATTCACTTATACTCAGAAAAAATTTTACACTTTATTTTGGTGACTCTACGAGGAAAGCTTTCTAAACCACGCTTTGAGAAGATATTAAAGGTATTCCGAATATATATAGCGAAATAATATTCAGTAAGAGGTGAGGATAAAAATGAAAAAAATAATAGTGGGATTAATTCTTGTTTTATTTATAGGCGTTATATTTTGTCTAAGGGTAAATCCCCCTTTAGAATATGGTACTATCGCTAGCAATAGTGAATATACATCCGTTATCATTGGATTAGGAAATACAGGTTTTAATGATATTCAAGTTACTGAAGTATATGTTAATAATGACAAGACACCATCTGAAGTGAAAATGCAAATCGTTCATCCTGACGAGGCTTTCATTGTAACGGATGACTTTTCATCTTCAGAAGTAGCTTCGTATAAATTTTTTAGTTTAATGGACACAAAAATAAAAAAAGGAACCATAATTGGCGAGGTCTATGAACGACAAGATAAAAAACAAGTAAAAGAAGATGACAGAATTTATGGTCTAACTATCTTGAATGAACAACCGATTTATAAAGCAACAATACAATACCGTTATTTAGGGATGCCATATAAAATTGAAGTGAATGTTAAGTAGTTTTTAATAAAGTTCATTAAAATGAGCAGTATATTGTATACATATTTTAAAAAAACGTTCCTAAATAAAAGCTTGGTAACATTTCAAACAGCGACAAACACTGTTGAATCAGTGTTTGTCGCTGTTTTTATTAGAAAATAACGCTCTGAGACGCTGCGAAAAGTAATTTTAAAGAAGACTGTTCGATCCACTTGTTCTGAATGGCGGTAACATATAAATAGAATCTCAATGAAATTTTACCAAACGACGCTTTGGGGACTTTCCTTTACTCAACAATCGGGCCAGATTGTTGAATAAGGGGTCTAGCCAAATTTATACGGATTCACAACGTTAAGCAAAGAAATATCCCCAAACGACGCTTTGGGAAGGTTATACTTCAACTAACGGGCAGTATATTTGAAGTAAGAATACTAATTTTTGAGGTGGTAAAGGTGTCGATAAAAGGTCTTAATCATTATTTATTTTCAGTTTCTAATTTAGAAAGTTCTATTGATTTTTACAAAAATGTACTTGAAGCTAAATTGTTAGTTAAAGGTAGAAGCACTGCCTATTTTGATTTAAATGGTATGTGGCTTGCCCTCAATGTAGAAAAGGATATACCTCGTAATGAAATAAGCCAATCGTACACACATGTTGCTTTTTCAATCGAAGTAGCCGAATTTGATAAAATGTACGACAAACTAAAAGAATTGAATGTAAACATCTTATCAGGTCGTCCAAGGGATGAAAGAGATAAGAAATCTATTTATTTTACTGACCCAGATGGTCATAAATTTGAGTTTCATACTGGTACTTTACAAGATAGAATAGAATATTATAAACAAGAAAAAGCACATATGGAATTTTTCGATTAGTAGATTTCCTTATTGAACTAACGGATGCTTTAGTGCAACAAGGATTTATAAAGCATACAAAAATAAACCGAATAACGTTCCCAAATGGAAGTTTGGGCGCACATTAAAAAGCCACAAGCGCTGTTCAATCAACGTTTCGTGGCTTTTCCTATGAACATTGTTTATACAGTTTTTTATGCAGGCTGCGTAAACACTTGATACATCAATATTTACATAATTATGGCGTACTGTTTAGTGTGCATAAAATCCAGTATATTTCTCAATGTTGTAAATCTATATTTTTCTTTATATACATTTTTTTGTTATTACTTTATTGGAGTCTTCTTATATGGAAATACATTTCCAAGGGGGTGTGAAGTGCTTGTTAATCAATCGGGCGCGATTCTGTAATAAGGATCAGCGCTCGTTTTCATTAAAGGGACATTTAATGTAAGAAGAAATATGTTGGAATTTCATTAAAAGTGGGTGATTACATGAAATATACTTGTCCTTGTTGTGGCTATAAAACATTACCAGAAGAGCCATCAGATACTTTCTATATTTGTGAGATTTGTGGTTGGGAGGATGATGGGGTTCAATTTCATAATCCAGATTTTGAAGGTGGAGCAAATGAAGTTTCGTTAAAGCAAGCACAAAAGAATTTTATTAAATTTGGAGCATCAGAGGAACGCTTTGTTGAAAATGTAAGAAAACCAAATGAAGAGGATATTAAAGACCCTTATTGGAAATCGTTTATTTAGAAAACGGTATTAAACTAAAGGGCGCAATTCTTGAAAAAGAATAGACGCCAATTTTTTATTTAAGAGCCATTTAATTTAATAGGGAAAGAAGATATTATACCTACAAAATAAACATCTACATTTTTATTTCTTTTTTTCTAGGATATTTTTTATTGGCTTTTGAAGTACGTCCATAATGGCAGCGATGATAGCTGTTGCTAATATCCCTATTAGTCCAAGTGCTATTGGACCTGCTGGGTCATCACCTGTGAATATGGCATACACCCTTAAGTAAACTATTACTAATAAAATTAAGAAAATAATTGTAAAAGCGCATTTTTTTATAACCTTCAAGGATTTAAGGGATAACTCGGAAAAAGCGTGGTTACTATCGATATAACTCAATAGTTTATATGCTTGATACAAAGCTACAGAAAACGTAATGCATACTCCATACGCACATATTAACAACGGATATATCGAGTAATCTCCTGGACGCACTATAGCATCTCTTCTGGCTGCTTCAGGCAACAAAAATATACACACGGCAAGTACCGCAATTCCAATAAGAAAAGCAATAACCCTTAAGAAAAAAGTTGAACCTAGTTTACCATTCATTTAAAGCACCTCACTGATTTAATGATTATATGATTTTAATACAACATTTATCGATTATCAATAAATTTATTTTGTTTTTTATTATATTTTTATTGTTTTAAATATTGATTTGATTGTAATGTGGGAATCGTACTTGAATTATTGTAAATTTTATTATGAAGTAACCTAACAATCGTGAGGAATTCTATGCAAGAATTGTGCTTTTTCTATGTGAAAAGGTTAGATTGGAAATCTAAAAAGGTTTCTGATAAATAGAAGGAGAAATACACATGTATGGCTAGCAACACAAAGATAAATGCCTTATGAAATTAGCGAGGCAAAATGAAGCCGAAGAATGTTTTTTAGAAGCATTGAAATTAAGAAGATTTTTCATTGATTGACTCAACTCAAAAGCAGTGAATCTGTTAAATGAATTGGAGTGGAAAGCCTCTAGTGAAAATCCTGATGTATAAGAATAAAAGAAGAGTATAGGTTTATTAAACAATCGGGCGCTTTAATTAAAGATTCAATTTGCGAAATAAAAATAAAAACTGGAGTCGATTCTACGCATTTTATGGATTAACTCTGGTTTTATGCTGTGTTAAACAAGTTGATTCTTATAAGCAACAATCTTTTTGAAAATAGCCTTTTTTTGATATTGATTTCACTTTACTATTATTGATTTTGTTTAGCGAATTTAAATTAAATATTTATTTGCGACAAACCTGAAAAACTATACAAAAAGCACCCTTACCAATTAAGGTAAGAGTGCTCTATATACATTGCTATTAAAGGCTATGTAGTAAAAGCCGCGTATGCCGTATGTCTTATAGAAAGTTTTAAACCACCACTCCTCAAAGTGGGTGTTCGCAGAAGTTATCCTGTATATCCTCATGCACCGTAGTGTGAGGCCCGTCATTCCAACTCCAATAATAAAACTCCCTTTTACAGCTTAAAGGTTAAAACTTAATATTATACGAACAATGCAGCCTTTAATGATATGATACGGCATGTCTTTTGAAGTTGCAAGTAAGTAGAATATCGAAAAAAAGTCAATGGGCGAAGGTTGGAAACAACGGTACTTCTTGAAGGGAATTGTTGCAATAATGCTATTAGTTTCAAACATTTTTCACTTGTGCGAACGAAAAATACGAACAATCTTTGCGAAAACGGGCAGAGTATGTAAAGATAGGTGCATATATGGGTTTTGCCCAACAAAAAAGTAAGGGAGGCAACGGAAATGGCAGGATATCCAAATTGTCCAAAATGTAATTCAGAATATACGTACGAAGATGGTGTGAACTTTGTATGCCCAGAATGTGCATATGAATGGAGTGCAAATGCAACAGAAGAAGAATCTGATGCATTGATTGTTAAAGATGCAAACGGAAACCTTTTAGCAGATGGCGACTCAGTAACAGTAATTAAAGATTTAAAAGTAAAAGGTAGCTCATCGACATTAAAAATTGGTACGAAGGTGAAGAGCATTCGACTAGTTGAAGGCGATCATAATATCGACTGCAAAATCGATGGTTTTGGCGCAATGAAACTAAAATCTGAATTCGTTAAAAAATTATAAACAAACTTACAAAAGAGTCGCATATCGCGGCTCTTTCTTTACGGTCGTATAAAGTATTAGAAGCGAATGTAACACACTTTTACATACCGGTATTTTTCGTCGAGCTTATGGTATTTTTCATGCCATTTGTAAAAACGACGGGTATTTTCAACCTCGACTTAGCTCATTTTTCAGAATTGATATACTACATATTTTAAAATAATTGACAATTCCGTTGAAATACTTACTACAAGTGTAATTCACCTTAAAATTATACTTATTTCTAATTAAATTGTATGTCGATTTTGGTAATTGGGCTTTTTAACGTTTAGAGAATATTTTTTCAAATTTTTTCTTTGTACTTCATAAATGAGGGTCAGTGGTTAAAGGCTATATAGCATGAAAAGCTTGTCGATAGTTGGTTTGAAAAATGATAAAAAGCATCTTTCACTAGGAGAGATGTTTTTTATCATTTAAAAAACTTTCGTAAAATTATGGCCATAGCTGAACCAAGTAACGCAAAAATCGTATGTAAAATAGCAATAAAGCTAGCACCAATCAGTAGGGCACCGATATCTGAAAAACTAGAGTGGGTGATATAAAGTGGTGTATTAAAATTATCGATGATCGCCCAAACGAAAACAGGGGTGAAACTTATTACAAAGACAATCCAAATGTTTATGTAAAATAAATAAGTAAGGCAACCGAAAATGGCGTACGATACGATAAAGCTAAAGTTGTTGCCAAGTAATGATGAGTTCAATGCAAACATAAACGACAAAACAATAAATATTAGGTGAAAAAATGTCAATGTGCGCTTCATCGGTCTTTTTTGACTAGGTGTTGGCTGTGCAGAAATAAGCTGCTGGCAACATTCACATGAAGCTATATGGTTTTCAATAAAGCGCACAGTGTCACTTTGTAAAACACGTTTAAGATATAAAGGTAGTAAATCTTCTACTATTGAACATTCCTGTGACAAGGACTTCCCTCCAATCATCCACCCTCATTATACGATATTTTTTTAATCTGATTAAGCAGTCATCTATAACTCCATAATTTTCAATCGAATACAATTGTTATGCATAATTCTTCTGATATACAAAAGCCTGCTGAATCAGATTAAAATCTGGGCACAATTACGCCATGGCGTAATTGAGATAAATAAAAAAAGCCTCCCGTGAAATATTTCATTCGGAAAACTTATACATGCGCGTTATTTAGTATCGATTAATATTTCGTTTGTTAAAGCCTGGATGTCAATGTGAGTATCTTCTTGGACGGCATCTTTTAATATTTCGTTGCGGAAATACTTAACAGTCGCTTCTAAAGGTATTGCTAATAATTTTTTTAGAGCGGATTGATACATATAAACAAACTCTCGATCAGTATTACCACGCTTTAGTTCCGCGAAGGCTTCGTAGAATTGATCTAGCTTGTCAGCAAATTCGAGTAGACGACCTTCAAGTGTAGCATCTTTTCCTTCCTTCATCCGTTCGAAAAATATAGATTGGAATTTCTCAGGGATTTCATTAATAATAAATTTTTCCATCATTTTCTCTTCAACATGGGCAAGCATTTGTTTAAGCTCAGGACTTGCGTGCTTCACAGGCGTTTTAATGTCGCCGATAAAAACTTCAGCAAAGTCGTGATTGATGGTTTTTTCATAAAGGGACTTCCAGTTAACAGTAGCACCGTTCATTTCCTCGAGTGTTGCAAAAAACATGGCGTACTGAGACACTTTCCAAGAATGTGCTGCGACATTGTGTTCTTCAAACTTGAAGCGGCCTGGGCAGCGGATGATGCGTTCTAAATCATTAAGACTTGTAAAAAAATGATGAATTCCTATAGTAATCACTCCTTTTTGTTCTATACGTGCATGTTACTATAATCCATACCCGTTTTGTGTATAATTCAATCAATTTAATAATGATTCACAAGGTGTTTACAAAGGGTTCACAAATGGACTCAGGGTAGTGACTAGATGATGCTATAATATAAGCTGACATATTTAAAAAGGGAGGTACACAGAATGGTATCAATTTATATGCTTCTTCTATATAGCCATATTTTGAGCGCTATTCTTTCGATTGGACCACTCTTTGTATTATTACCTATAGTAAAAAAAATGCGTACAGCACAGCTTGATGAGATGACGTCGTATATTGGGACATTTCAATCAACTATTACGATTGTAAAGCACGCAGGGCATGTACTTGTCGCATCAGGAATACTATTGATGTGGCGTGGAGGCTACCCTTGGACGACTTCATGGGTTGTGCTCACTGTACTTGTTATGCTAGGTTCTATTGTGTTTTTAGCACGTGCTTTTAAACCAACGTTACGTACATTTAATACACCTGCCTATAATCAAGCGCAATTTACAGCACAATTACATCGCAAAATATGGATGTATATTATTTTATTACTCATTATGTTATGGCTTATGGTAGCAAAGCCTATATTATGGTAAAAAATCGAACAATAAACGTAAGTATGTTGATGTTTAAGAAAGCCATTTGTAAATCAAGAATTGTCGACGTTAAGTAGTTATTATATGTTCGATAGAGCTTTAACTTTCAACTATCTAATAAGATTAAATAAACAATAGAACAAAAATTGCCCTCGCAAAAATGCGTAGGGCAATTTTTTTGTCTTAAATTGAAATGTCAACGGCCGTCCCTTTGTAAGGGTGTGCGGCTTGGGGTTGTGGCATGTCTTCGAGTAATTCGACAGCAGCAGAGGCATTCAAGTTTAAGGCATTTTGCATCACGCTCATTTGTACGGTTTGCTGCAATTCCATAAGTTGTGACGACATAATTGAGTTAATATCCATAAATACACCCCCTCCTTTTCACTAATATCGACTAAAATTCAAAAGTTTCAAATTGAAGATGACAGTTATTTTTCATCAAATCACAGTAAATCAGTGTAGTAATTTCAGGTAAATAATTCATTAAATCGTGTTTGTTGCTAAAAATATGCTTGAAATTGTATAAAATTTTGTTTTTATAGTAATAATTTGTAATATTGAATCCGTTGCTTTGTAGAATTCGGCATTATTTTTGCTTTGCGAATAAGAGTTCAGGTCAATCATGCTAGCAACAGATTGTGAGAAATCTAAAAAGATATGGAGGAATTACTTATTATGAAGAAACAAGCAATAGCTTTAGCTGTAGCATTAACACTTAGTATAGGTATGTTTGCAAGTCCATCTTTAGCTCAAGAAGTAAAGCAAGAGGATACATTATGGCAGATATCGAAAAATTATGATTTATCAGTAGAGGAGTTACAGCAGTTAAATGCACTAAAATCAACAATTAGTAACTCAAAACAGAAGTTACCAGCTGATGGTAATTATTTAATAAAACAGGGCGACACATTGTTCAGTATTGCGAAAATTCATGGCGTAACTGTAGGTGACCTTATAACATGGAATAATCTTTCATCGAATTTAATTTATACGGATGAAACATTAGCTGTTAAGGCATCAGCCGCTAAGACAAAACGTTCGACTGTAGCGCGTTCTACTTCAAAGGCTACACCGTCTAAAAAACCAGTTAGTGCAAGTGCAGGTCCAAGTCCAAGTGGTAAAACATACACAATGCGTGCGACAGCCTATACAGCGTATTGTAAAGGGTGCTCAGGTATTACAGCAAACGGAACAGACCTACGATCCAATCCAAATCAAAAAGTAATTGCTGTAGATCCACGTGTAATTCCACTAGGCACAAAAGTTTGGGTAGAGGGGTATGGCGAGGCAATTGCAGCAGATACTGGTGGTGCAATAAAGGGCAATAAAATCGATGTATTCATTCCGTCTGATGGACAAGCTAGAAATTGGGGAGTTCGTACTGTAACGCTTAAAGTATTAAATTAATGGGGAAGAGGCTGTCTCAAAAGCTTTTGAGGCAGTCTTTTTCTATGGGGAAAGAGATGCCAACAGCCACAAAAATGCATAAATTTTTAAAGAGATGGGCACTATCAGTAATAGAGGGAGGTGTTATTTATGAAAAAAGTAAGTTTGTTGGCAGCTACTTTACTAGTATTCGTTGGAGGTTGTAATTTTTTTGATAAGGAAAAAGAGCAAGTTTCTGTAACAGCAACCCCATCGTTAACGGCGACAACAAAAGTTATAGGAGCTCAAAATGAGAGCTATGGAAATGTTTACTTGGAAGAGCAAGATGCCGGTGTAAAGATGACACTTGCTTTAACTGGATTGCCACCTGGAGAGCATGGGATTCACATCCATGAAACGGGGAAATGTGAAGCGCCTACATTTGAATCAGCGGGAGCACACTTTAATCCGACAGGGAAAGAGCATGGTAAGTTGAATCCGAAGGGATATCATTTAGGTGACTTACCAAATATAATGGTTGGAGAAGATGGAGCTGTAGATTTAACGTTTGTAGCGGAGGGTCTTACATTACAAAAGAATGTGAAAAATTCTCTGTTTGACCAAGACGGTAGTGCGCTTGTCATTCATGAAGTAGCAGACGATTATAAAACAAATCCTGCAGGAAATTCGGGTAAGAGAATTGCTTGCGGTGTCATTGAATAGTGGGAAATAAAGGCATAATATTAATTTATGTCTTATTTTTTTGCGCTTTTTTATTCGTGTATTAGTTGTATGTGGAAGCAAAAATGTGTGTATGTTAGATAAAAAATGATTTTAATAGAATATAGTTAAATGTTAGTAAAAACATGATTTTTAGTATATTTGTATAATTATAAAAGACTGAATTTACTTTAAATTAGTTGACAATATTATACTAGGTTTGATAGTTTTAAATAGATTCTTATTATTACCATTTAAGGGGGAAGGTTAATATGAAGACAAAACAGTTTCGATTATTAATGCTATTAAGTGCCTTTGCGCTATTGATTTTAGCGGCATGTGGATCTGATAGTGGAAAAGAGAAAGAAGACGCTGATAAAGAAGATGCGGGTGGGGATTCAGCATCAACTGACAAGCCAGCATCTGATATTAAATTTTTAAGCTTATTAACAGGTGGAACACAAGGTACTTACTATGCACTTGGTGGAACATTTGCAGATTTAATCACAACTGAAACGGGTATTAAAACAACAGCGGAAGTTTCACAAGCATCAGCTGCTAATATGACAGCGCTACAAGAAGATGATAAAGGTGAAATTGCATTCGTACAAACTGATATCGCTTATTATGCAACTGAGGGTAAGATGATGTTTAAAGAAAAAATCGACTCATTTTCTGCTTTAGGTGCGCTTTATCCAGAGACAGTTCAATTAGTTACAACTGAAGCTTCAGGTATTAAAACATATGCAGACTTAAAAGGTAAAAAAGTATCTGTAGGTGCACCAGGTTCTGGTACTTACGCAAACGCTGAGCAATTACTTGAAATCCATGGTTTAACAATGGATGATATTAAGCCACAAAACTTAGACTTTGGTGAATCTACTGACGGTATTCAAGCTGGTCAAATTGACGCTGCGTTTATCACGGCGGGTACGCCAACAGCTGCTGTTGAAGCATTAAACGCAACAACAAAAGTTAATATTATCGGCGTTGATGCTGGTAAAGCTGACGAGTTAATTGCGAAATACTCATACTACGCAAAAGATACAGTAAAAGCTGGTACGTACGGTCTAGCTAATGACGTAGAAACAGTTTCTGTTCTTGCTATGTTAGCAGTAAAAAAGGATTTACCAGAAGATGTTGTTTACAATATGACAAAAGCTATTTATGACAACACTGAAAAAATTTCGCATCCTAA
Organism: Lysinibacillus sp. NPDC097287; assembly: GCF_044761695.1. Lineage (NCBI taxonomy): Bacteria > Bacillati > Bacillota > Bacilli > Caryophanales > Bacillaceae > Lysinibacillus > Lysinibacillus sp. NPDC097287. The sequence goes on along the minus strand of NZ_JBIWCX010000008.1, from coordinate 128,866 downwards.
AGGTCAACTTATCAAGGCTGAAACTGCTTTAGATGGTATCGGTATTGAGGTTCACCCAGGTGCTCAGAAATACTTTGATGAAAAGAAATAAGTAAACAGTACAAAAGAGGCTCGGGGTGCGTAAAGCTTCGGGCCTCTTTTTACATGAAAAGCGAATGGCTTTTAAAGTGGAGGAACAGATGTAATGCGAACGTGGAGTTTAGTAATAGGCCTATTATGTGTAGTAGGAATGGCAATTGTTTTTCTTCCTCTTCAAAAGGTATTCGCATTTACGGAAACACGCACCGACCAGCCGATAATGCATTATATCTCAGCAACTACCGACAATTCATTTCGCATACGTTATACGCATTCTATTCATAAATCAGATGTACTTGAGCACTACCAATATACAGAAGATAATCGAATTCAAATGTTGGGAATGGAGTATGAGAATTTAGCGATCGGGATGCCTGGTTATGCAGAGGAAGGTCAAACGTTAACGCATCATGATGGTAAGTATTATTTACAGTTTGAAAAGACGATGCTAGAAAATTTCACGATTTATATTGGAGATTTAGATATCGATCTAGTATTTGAGTATGAGGGTTTGGAATATGATTTAAAAAAGGATTTACAAAGAGGGAAGTCCTATTTGTTTCAAGTGAAGCAAGTGTCACTTTATGAACAGTGGAAGGGAGTTAGGATGAAATGATAAAACAACATGAGCCAAACAACGAACCAAACTTAGAGGAATTCGAACAAATATCTGCTGAAGAACAACAAGCAATTCTGGAAAAGTATGATATCGAATCGAATGTTCGTACAGTTTCAGGGGTTATGAAACATGTGATTTTCTTTGGATTATTAGCATTTTCATTGTTTCAATTATATACTGCAATATTTGGTCAATTTCCGGCACAAATCCAACGTACTATCCATTTAGGTTTTGGATTAACACTTATATTTTTGTTGTTCCCTGCTCGAAAAAAAGCAGCGAAGCATAAAATCGTCTGGTTTGATTATATTTTAGCGTTGTTATCTATAGCGGTAGGCTCTTATTGGTCAGCAAATTACACAGAGCTTATCAATCGTAATGGTACCATTACACAGTTAGATTTTATAGTTGGTTTGATTGCGGTGGTACTTGTACTTGAGGCGGCCCGTCGAGCAGTAGGTATACCAATTACGATTATTGCTATATGTTTCTTAATTTATGCATATTATGGTCCGTATTTCCCTGCATTTATGGCTCACCGTGGCCAAGATTTAGAAAGTATTGTTAACCTTATGTACTATACAACAGATGGTATTTTTGGTACACCGATTAGTGTATCTGCAACTTTCATCTTTGTCTTCTTATTATTTGGTGCATTCCTGGTGAAAACGGGTGTAGGGCAGTATTTCAACGATCTTGCTGTAGCGTTTGCGGGAAAACTGATTGGTGGACCTGCAAAAGTGGCGGTATTCTCTAGTGCTCTACAAGGGACAATTTCAGGGAGTTCGGTAGCCAATGTAGTAACATCAGGCTCATACACAATTCCAATGATGAAAAAGCTAGGGTATCGAAAAGAATTCGCAGGTGCTGTTGAGGCAGCGGCTTCTACTGGTGGTCAGCTAATGCCACCAATTATGGGTGCCGCAGCGTTCTTAATGGTAGAATTCATCGGTCGTGGTATTACGTATTGGGATATTGCAAAGGCAGCTGCAATCCCAGCTCTTTTATATTTTACAGGCATTTGGATTATGACGCATTTTGAGGCAAAACGTGTTGGTTTACGTGGTTTACGTGACGATCAAATGCCAGATCGTAAAGAAGTATTTAAGAAAATTTATTTACTATTGCCGATTGTAGCAATTATTATTTTAATGTTAACGGGTACTCCTGTAATGCATGCAGCTCTATACGGAATACTCATTTCAATTGGGGTTTCGATGTTTAATAAAGAAACACGTCTAAAGCCACGTGATGTTGTTGATGCATTAGTGGAAGGTGCGCGTACAGCACTTGGCGTAGTTGCGGCTACGGCATGTGCAGGTATTATCGTTGGGGTAGTTGTAAAAACTGGATTAGGTTTAAGCTTAGCTAATAGTTTAGTAGCTTTAGCCGGTGGAAGTATACTTTTAACGTTAGTATTCGTAATGATTGCATCGCTAATTTTAGGGATGGGTGCACCAACAACGGCAAACTATGTTATTACTTCTACAATAGCGGCACCAGCAATCGTTGCTTTATTATCACCGAATACACCACAAGAGTTAGTACCAGTGGTAGTTTTATTATCGGCACATTTCTTTGTGTTCTACTTTGGGATTATTGCCGATATTACACCTCCAGTAGCACTCGCCGCATTTGCAGCGTCAGGAATTTCTGGTGGTGACCCAATAAAAACAGGGGTCAATTCGGCGAAGTTAGCGATAGCGGCATTTATCATACCGTATATGATTATTTTCTCACCAGCATTATTAATGATTGATACTACGATTCCACAGATTATTTGGGTAGTGTTTACGGCTATTACAGGTATGATTGCAATTGGTGCTGGTGTTATCGGCTTCTGGTACCGTAAAATGCTATGGATTGAGCGCATTATTGCGCTTGGAGCAGGTTTGCTATTAATCTATCCAGAAAAATTCTCAGACTGGGCTGGATTAGGTATTTTCATTGTCATGTTTATTATTCAGTACTTAACACAACATAAGTTGGGCGGCAACGGTAGTGACGATCAAAATGGTCAAACCAAAGGCGTAACAGCTTAATATATCTAGAAAAGTGCAGTTCCTTTCGAGGGACCGCGCTTTTTTTATCTCGTTTTGAGATGGAATATATACTTATTATGCATAATGAGCATGGGTTGTTGTTTTTTCGAGAAGAATCGTTGTATAATTCATTTATCAGAAAATTCTATCTATAAGGGGTGGATTATATGACAACATTACAAAACTCAAAATTTGAGACGTACTTAATGGATCAAGAGCTTGAAATACAGGCGAAAGAGGAAGAAAGTAAAGATTCTTTTAAACAAGTACGTTATGAAGAATTTCCAGAAGGTTTCTTCACAAGTTTATAAAATATAAGTAGTATCGAGTTTCAATAAAACATCGGTACTGCTTTTTTTATGCATTTTTCAAACAATTAAAGCAAATTATTAATATTTGCAAAATAAATTATTGTATAATAGACGGATAATAAGCAATCTCGAGGTGTATCAATGGGGAAAACAATAAGCTTAGAAGAAACGATTTATCAATGGTTTGACCATTTTCATAACTATCCAGAAGTAAGTTGGAAGGAATTTAAAACAACTAAGAAAATTGCTTCAATTTTAAAAGAAATGAACGTGTCATTTCAGACATTTGAAGACTGTACTGGTCTTATTGCTGAAATTGGTCGAGGTGAAGATGTTATTGCAGTTCGTGCAGATATCGATGCCTTATGGCAAGAAGTCGATGGTGAAATGCGAGCAAATCATTCGTGTGGACATGATGCCAATATTTCAATGGTGTTAGGTGCCTTGACGCTAATAAAGAATGAAACATTTAATAAGCGCATTCGCTTGATCTTCCAACCTGCCGAGGAAACAGGTGGTGGTTCACTTGCGATGATTGATCGAAATGTACTTGAAGATGTGACACAATTATTTGGCGTACATTTACGTCCACAGGAAGAGTTGCCATTTGGCAAAGTAACACCTGCTATACATCATGGAGCGGCAGTATTTCTGCAAGGTAGAATTATTGGAGTTGATGCGCATGGTGCACGCCCACATCAAGGGAAAAATGCCATTGATGTACTGTTCGGCATTCAACAAATGTTAAAAAATATTTATATAAATCCTGCCGAAGTTTACTCTGCCAAGTTAACGAAGATGATTGCAGACGGCGGAAGTGTTAATATTATTCCTGGCTCTGCAACATTTTCTATCGATGTACGTGCTCAAAAAAATCAAGTACTTGAAGAAGTGAAGCACATGATCGAATCGGGCTTTAGCTATATACAAAATCAATTTGAGATCGAGCTTGAATGGGAATGGCTTGATATGACACCAGGAGCAGAAGTATCACCACATGCTGCTAAAATTGCAGAGTTATCGATTATAGAAGCAGTCGGTATGGAAGGACTAGCGGATCCTATTATGACACCCGGAAGTGACGATTTCCACTTCTATACAGTGCGTAAACCATCACTGCAAGCAACAATGATAGGTGTAGGCGCAAATTTAGGACCAGGTTTGCATCATCCCAACATGACATTTGAAAAAGAAGCAATGGTCGTAGGTGCAAAAGTACTTGCGAAAACATTAATGAACGCTGCAAGATAAATGAAAGGGGCCTCTTATTTTCTAAAAAGAGAGCCCTTTTGCACGTACATGCTTAAAAAGAGAGGATTTTTAAAATGAAAATACAAGAAATAGAGATTTTTGCAATTGATTTACCATTAATTGAACCATTTATCGTAAGCTATGATACATATCCTTCAATGCCTTCAATTATTGTGAAAATGACGTCAGAATGTGGGCTTGTTGGTTGGGGAGAATCCGTTCCAGACGATCATGTCACAGGTGAAACGCCAGAGTCGACATATGCTGTTCTGAAAACAAAACTAGCTCCGTTATTAATCGGCAAAAATCCGTTAGAGTTTGAGCGAATTCATGAACTTATGGATTCAGTTGTACGTGGTGTTCCTGCGGCAAAAGCGGCGATGGATATTGCATGTTTCGACCTTGCTGGGAAAAAATTAAATGTACCAGCCTATCAATTATTAGGTGGACGCTATCATGAGAAATTCCCGATTACACATGTACTAAGTATTGGGGCACCTGAAAAAATGGCCAAAGAAGCGGCTGAACGCGTAAAGCAAGGCTATAGTTCTTTCAAAATGAAAGTCGGTACGGAAGTACAAAAAGATGTGGAACGAATTCGCGCAGTACGTGAAGAAGTAGGGAATGAGATGGCGATTCGTGTAGACGTCAACCAAGGTTGGAAAACAAGCGGTAACACAATGCCAGTATTACGTGAGCTAGAAGCGCTAGGTATTGATTGGTTGGAGCAGCCAGTGCTAGCAGATGACATTGACGCAATGGTAGAAATCAAATCTAAAACAACAATCCCTTTAATGATTGATGAAGGTTTACATGGTGAAAAAGAAATGCGTGAGATTATTGCAAAACGCGCAGCCGATAAAGTTAATATAAAGCTAATGAAATGCGGTGGAATTTACCCGGCGATTAAGTTGGCACATATGGCTGAGATGGCAGGCATCGAGTGCCAAATTGGCTCAATGGTTGAATCTTCTGTTGGATCAGCTGCTGGTTTCCATGTGGCATTTGCAAGTAAGGCCTTTAAAAGTGTGGAATTAACAGGTCCGTTAAAATTCTCTAAAGATATTGGGAACTTGCACTATGATGTGCCATTTATCCAATTAAATGAACGTCCAGGTTTAGGTATTGATGTAGATGAAGTGATTTTAAACGAACTTTGTCAATATTCTGCAGTGGTGAAATAGGAGGTCCTACACATGTCAATTTATGAGGGAATGTTAGGAGACACACCTTTTTCAGTACGACGCTTAAGCATGGCGGATATCGAAGCTATAAAAAACGTACAGCAAGATGTTATTGCAGCGTTAGAAGACAAGAAGGTATTACAGCCTTTGTCGCTAGAAGAATTACAATTTTTACTAGGGGATCACGGTGTCATGGTCGGTGCTTTTGTAGGCGAAGAATTAATTGCTTTTCGTGCATTACTAGATCCGCCACTAGATGACGAACATTTAGGGCGTGATGCCGGACTTGCAGAACATGTATTGCCAAGGGTTGCTTATCAAGAAATTTCTGCTGTACATCCAAACTATCGAGGTTATGGACTTCAACGTACTTTAGCACAGGTTGTGATGCAGGAATTAGACCGTTCACGCTTCGACTATATTTGTGCGACAGTCATGCCATTTAATATTGCGAGCCTTAAGGATAAATTCGCGCAGGGCATGCGAGTGGTAGCACTGAAACTGAAGTATGGTGGTAAGTTGCGCTATGTGTTCATGAAGGATTTACGTGAAGATGTTGAGCAACAATATAGTGAGACAACACGTATTCATATGGCGGATACGGAAGCGCAGCAAACTTTACTAAAAGAGGGCTGGCTTGGCGTAAGTATGGTGCAACAAGATGGTGAGTGGTTTTTAGAATGTAAGAAGGTGGTAGTTAACATGCGTAAAATTCCTATGATTATTGATACAGATCCAGGCATTGACGATGCGATGATGCTGACGCTAGCCTGTGCGAGTGAAGAACTTGATGTTTTACTTGTGACAACAGCTGCGGGTAATATATCTCAGGATAAAACAAATTATAATGCACGTGCTTTTTTAAGTTATATTGGTGCGGATGTTGAAGTGGCGCGGGGGTTGGATAAACCAATTTTACGTGAGCTTGAGGTAGCAGAGGATATTCACGGTGAGAGCGGTCTTGGTAATGTTGATTTACCAGCCCCAACATTACAATGCAGTGAGCGACCTGCAGTGCAGGCAATGGTCGAAACATTATTAGCTAGTCCAGTGCCAGTCACAGTTGTAGCGACGGGTCCTTTAACGAATATTGCTGCTTTATTATTAGCGCATCCTGAGGTAAAGTCGAAAATTAAGATGATTTCTTGGATGGGTGGTTCGGCTGTTGGTGGCAATATGTCTCCAACTGCTGAGTTTAACGCTTATGTTGATCCACATGCGGTTGAAATTGTTTTCCGTTCGGGATTGCCGATTGTTATGAGTGGTCTAGATGTGACTCATAAGGCGTATATAACTGTGGAGGAAACGCAGCATATTGCAGCAATAGGTACCGATTTTTCGGACAAGGTAGTGAAAATGCTAACGTTTTACTTAGGTGTGATGAAAAGAACGCCATTTCACGCGGAAAACTACGATTCAACTATTCGTTTCCATGATTTATGTGCAGTTGCTTATGTGCTATCTCCAGAATTATTTGAGGGACAGGATTGTTATGTGGAGGTCTCATTAGATGGCGTGACAGCTGGTACAACAGTCGTTGATTATATGGGTGCAAGCGGTAAAACGCCAAATGTAAAGGTACTTCATTCGGTAAAACGAGAGGCATTTGTTGAGCAATTTATGCAGGCAGTTGAAGCAATCAGCAAAAGAATTAAATGAAAAATGAGCCTTACTTTTCACAGAAATGTGGAAGGTAAGGCTTTTTCTTAGTGTATTTACATGTTATTCATTTTTTTAGTGGACAAAAACCACATGCCATCAAGCCTGGTATGTCTTTAGAAAAACAGCAAGTTTTACGAACAGGGATATTTACTAAATCTGAGGGGCTACGCTTACTTGTATATTCAGCCCACCAGGATTTATTGGAGAAGCGTGCCCATGTTTTTGGGTCTTCTAAAATTTCAATATCCCCCATCGCTTGGTCAGCTAGTCCTGGGTTTGATAGCAATGTATGATAATGCCACAGCAAATAGCCAAAGAAATTCTCCCAAATAGTAAGTGGAGAAATAGATGTTACCTTGCGGAGTTGTTGAACAATAACATGCGCATCATATAAGATTTTTTCGATAACGGCTTGGCGTTCTTCCTCGTCTACATAGCGCCAATCATTTGGATTGACGAACATGCTAACGGTGAATGCACCAAATTCTTTTGTAGCATCGAAACGGATTTCAAGGGGTTTCCCATCCCAAACTTCATCGTATGCAGTAAGCATGTATAACTGCATCGCAAAAAACATACCGTAGCGTCGTGAAAAATGAGAAATTGCTGCAGTTTCCGTTGCAGCATCGGTAATGCCCATCATTAGCTGTAAAAAATCGTCATGATAAAAATCCTTATGTATATCTGCTAACGTAAATAATGTCCGTTTAGGTTCTGTTGTGTAAATGCTGTACGAATTGAGCTGTCGTACTTGATCCATTGTTAATGCTGGCATTTCCATCACCTTTTCTTTTCAAGTCATCTTCATTTAGATTAGCGTACTGTCCATTGGAGAAAGTTGCTACTTTTCTTATTATAAGTTAATAACTTTTGCTTCACAAATGGAATACAATGTTATAAAATACATTAAACATATATGGAAGGTGGGTTTTAATGTGAAGCAGCCGTATTCAATAGCAAGAGCGCTTGTTCGTCTCAATCAGTGGACTATTTTGTTAAGTGTTGTACTGACATGGGTAACGGGGAGTGTTTGGTTATTAGCGATTCCTTTAGTAGCTAATTTACTAGGGGTTCTATGCAATTTTAATCCAATTATCCGAGTGGGAAAGTATTTTTTGAAAAAAGAACCATCTGCCTATATACCAGAAGATGCACAGCAACAAAAATTTAATTCGAGTATTGCTAGTTTCTGTTTAGCGGGAGGATTGATGGGATTCTTATTAGGTTGGCAAGTGATGGGCTATGTATTTACAATAATGGTCGCGACTGCTTCCTCCATTGCAATTGCAGGATTTTGTATTGGTTGTTTTTTGCACTTTCAATTAAAACAGTGGCAGTATCGACGTTCGCTTAAAAAGGCACTGTAACCATTTTAAAAATATTTAATTAAATGTCAGAAAAGTTATTGACTTTTTAATTGATAATGATTATCATTATCATATAAAGATTATTCCTCATTACAAAACGAGTGTAAAGAGGATGGACTTTAGCTACTTTTCTCCAGAAGTTTGCTAGTTCATGAAACGGTCCTAAAGCCCCCCTCATTTTTAGGAACGTGAAAATCTCAGAGCGACTTATTCACATGTGGATAAGTCGCTCTTTTTTGTTTAGTTTTAGGTGGTTAAATTTGGTTAATTGAAGGGCGCGTATGCTAGAATTAAAAGTAGAAGTTTAATTAGAAATAAATGGAGGGGAATAAATGAAGAAATATGTTATCACTTTGCTCATCGTTTTAGTCTTTTTAGCAAACCCAGAATCATCTAAAGCAGAGCTGCAGTGGGACGGTGCACAAGTTGTAAAGGGACAAACGGGAAAAATGACCTTTACCAAAGATGTAAAAGTGTATAAGAAGAATGCAAACGGTACGTATAGCTCGATGACAGTCAAGCATAACAACTATTTCAGGGTGTATAATATCGAAAAGTATGATAATAAAACATTTTATTGGATGAGCTCGGGTTATCGTGTGCAAGCAACGGATTTAGTTGTTTTTAAGAAAATACCTCTGGATATCCGTGCTTCTCTTTATGATAATCCAGGCTATATCAACATCAATCGCCAAGACCAGAGCTATGGAAGTCATTATATAGCTGGTGTCGTTTATCATAATATTTCCATTCGTGAAAACCTATTCTACTCTGATTATAATGAGACTGGTGATTCTATTGATCACTCTATTGATGGAGCAGATATTCGCATTGTCGAAACAACGAAAAGAGACGAAGGACTCTATATGTTAACGGCTGATGCACAGGAGTTATACGGTCCAATGAATGGAGCGAAAGGGTCGAGAAAGAATTCAAAAGGAACTGCTTTTCCATCACTTGGAATTGAAATTAATGGATACCTTATGGTAGGTTCTGGACTCTATTACCCTGTAACATTACTCGAACCTGTGAAAAAACAAGGGAAACGCTATATTCGATATGGTGTAATTGCTGAGGTTAATGGAAGTCAAAAAGAGCTAAAACGTTTTGATGAAGGAGTATTATTGACAGAAAATGATACGACAGCTTGGATTGAGATAGATGGGGAAGTATATAGTGTACCGAAACAAGCTCTAGCTACCATAAGACCGAACGAATCACCGATTATTACAACGTCTTTCTTGCCAAATGATACGCTTCAGCAGCTAGATTATGGGGCTGGTGTATATAAGAGAACGGCTAATAATCGTTTTGAAGCGCAGAACGTTAATAAGTTCATTGACTATTATGAAACAGAAAAAACCTTTAATTATGAAAAGGATGGTATCAAATATGTTTTTGAAAAGCCAGTTACAGAAGGCTCAAGAATGACTAGAAAATTTAGCGATTCGATAGAAGAAGGATTTATTCGTGCAATTCATTACACATACACAACAGAAGCAGGCACATTTAGCAATGTTGTGGAAACGCCCTTTGGTGATATTTTTGCACCAGGCTATGGTTTTATCAGGGGACTAACGTCTTATGAAAAATAAATTCTTTACTTTTTTTGAGTGTAGGGTGAAAATATCAATAAAATCAAACAAGTGAGGAAAAACAATTCGTTTTTCCTCACCTGTTTGATTTTAGGTACTTATTAGACAGTCGCTTTAATCTAAGAAGATAACGATTGTTCGGTAGAATTCCTTTTACCCAGTAGCATTGTATAGTAGCTGTGCAATAGCATACCTACAATGATGACGCCGAGTCCGGCAAGTGCAATTGGATCTGGGAAGGCAATACCCAACAGAAGTACTTCTCCAATAATAACGAAAATAATTTCTGTTGATTGTGTAGCTTCAACAGCGGCTAGTTTGCCTTGATGATCTCGTACACGGTCTGTTGCAATAAAAAATAGAATGGTCGCAATGACCCCGGAGCTAATACCGACTAATAAGCATTGTAGAACTTGATTCATAGAAGGAAGTCCAACTGTCGCTAGTGCATAAATAGCCATCACAATCCATGCTGGCATCGATGCAATCGTCATGCCAAGTACGCGTTGAAACGTATCAATGCGACCACCACAAACGTCCATCATTTTACGATTACCAAGTGGATAAGCGAATGCAGCTACAGCGACTGGTAAAATACCTAGTAGCAAACTTTTTAGTGGAACCGACTGTGCTTGTGGCACTTGAATCAATAAAATGCCGACTAGAATAACACATGAAATCAGTAAAGATACGAGCGGTATTTTTTGACGTACGGTTTTGTCTGCGATCACAGAAACGAAAAGGGGAGCGAGCAATACGCCTGCAACAATCGTAAACTGCCATGTACCCGAAACGAGCCAGCCTGGTCCAAATGCCGCAGCAAATGTTAGCGGTGCATAGAATAAGACGAAGCCGACAAAGCTCCACAATAGCCAAGAAACAGGCTGAGCCTTCATCTCTCCTGAAAGCTGTTTAAATCCTTTACGATAAAAAACTATGACAAGTAGAAATGGCACCATGAAAAAATAGCGTAATGAAGCACTCCATAACCAGCTACCACCTTGCATTTCCATTGCGTGATTTAAAATAAATGTTACTGCAAAAAATAAAGAAGCTAAAATACCTAATGCAATTTCCTTCATATCAACTTCACCTCATTTTGATTAAGTCACTCAAAAATCTCGATATGTAATTTGAAAATTCAGTTTTCAAAAGAGAGAAAGCTACAAAGAAGGGACCCTTCTCCGTAGCAATTTTTCAATTACTTACCTTGCTGTTCAAATAGCTCAACAATTTCAATAATCACTTGTGTGGCTTTTTCCATCGTTTCTCCAGATACATATTCGAATTTACCGTGCATATTTTCGCCACCTGCAAAAATATTTGGTGTAGGTAAGCCCATATATGAAAGCTGGGAGCCATCTGTACCACCACGAATCGGTAGTGTGATTGGTGTTATATCTAATTTTTCCATTGCTATACGGGCAATGTCCACGATTTCTTTTACAGGCTCGATTTTTTCGCCCATATTATAATATTGATCTTCGATAGAAATGGTTAACGCATTTTCACCAAATTGTGATTGGATTTTTGTAGCGGCATCACGCATCAGCTGTTTTTTTGCTTCGAATTTTTGACGATCATGGTCACGAACGATGTAAGAAAGCTCTGAATGCTCGATTGAACCATTGAAGTTCATTAGATGGATAAACCCTTCATAACCTTCTGTTTTTTCTGGTACAGCATCTGCAGGCATTTCATTTTGGAAGGCAATCGCCGTTGTAATGGCGTTGACCATTTTATTTTTTGCAGAGCCTGGATGTACACTCGTACCTTTAGTAATGACTTTCACTCCTGCCGCATTAAAGCTTTCAAATTGCAGTTCGCCAAGTGGACCGCCATCCAACGTGTACGCATAGTCAGCACCAAAAGCTTCTACGTCAAATTTATGTGGACCACGCCCAATTTCTTCATCAGGTGTAAATGCCACACGTAATTTACCGTGTTTAATGTGAGGGTTTTTTACTAGGAAATCCATTGCTGTCATAATCTCAGCGATACCCGCTTTATCATCAGCACCTAATAGTGTTGTTCCGTCAGTTGTAATAAGAGTTTGGCCAATATAGTTTTTAAGTTCTGGGAAATCTGCTGGCGACATGACTAAGTTGGAATTTAACTGAATATCGCCACCATCATAGTTGTCGATACGTTGTGGATTGACGTTCGTTCCTGAGAAGTCTGTTGCTGTATCCACATGCGCTAAAAAGCCGATTGTTGGTACTTCTTTGTCTGTATTAGCTTCAAGCGTTGCAAATAAGTAGCCGTTGTCATCTAACGTAATATCCGTTAAGCCGATAGTAGCAAGTTCGTCCTTTAACATATACAATAAGTCGAATTGCTTCTGTGTGGAAGGCGTTGTTTCGCTTGTAAAGTCGGATTGTGTATCGATTTTCGCATAGCGAATTAATCGTTCAATTACTTGTTCTTTCATAATATTTCCTCCTCAAGAGTAATTTTCATTTATTGTATCACTTTGCTTCGAATATCGGAATATTGAAGGATGCTCAGAGCAATGAGTAATTGCGCGCTATAATATGTCAGCATAATAACCTCGTGAGCATAAGGTAGCGGCATTACAAATTTATTAATAGCTAAATAGGAATCAGATGAAATAAACAATAGGGCACCAATAAGTGCTAATGTAGATCCAGTACGAATGGACGTCCAACCCATCATGAAAATAACAGAAACATAGGCGACTACTGCAACCGCTAGCACTGTTTCACCAGAAGTAAACACTGTACCAGCAATCCATGTACCCATAATTACACCATACGCTGCAAGGGAAAGCTTAGCCCAAGTCGGTAATTTACGTTCGTTCGTACTGGCAAAGGCAAAAATATAAAAAATATGCCCGATTAAAAAGCTAGTAAGCCCGAATAAAAACCATTGCAATGTATAGTCACCGATCATACAAAAAATAAGTCCAACTATTATAAGTAGTTGATATTTTTTAATGTGAGGTACTTTTTGCATAGCAGCTAGAATAATGATGAGAATCATAGGAATGACTTTGAAAATGAGCGTCAAATCCTCGGGAATATGAGAAAAGAAAAAAATGTAGTAAAGACCAAATAAGACAATACAGCTAATTAATAATTTTTTTGCCATGTATTTCAACTCCTCTCACATAAAATTCGCTATTTTTCTACGAATACCTGTGTATTTATATTATTTTTATGATTGAAACTTTTTCGGTATGTAAACGTAAATAAGTTAGACAGTAGGTTGAGAAAGGGTGAGTAGAATGATTAAACTGCTTATTGCATCGGCAGTTATTGCATTAATTGCGAGCGTATTATTAACGCCGCTTGTTACGAAAAAAAGAGAAGATGGAAAATCCAAAAAAGTAATTGGCTACTTTTTTGTAGGTGCATTTATTGTTGGCTTTTTAGCAACGGGGATTACATTGTATGTCACAAAAATTGACGTGAACTGGCTTGTGTTTTGGCCAGCTATAATTGTACTAACATTGGCTGGCGCTTTTCTTGCGACTGGTATTGAACGTAAAATCAAAGGTGTATTATTTTTAGCCAGCTTAGTCGTTGCTGGTTATGTATTATCAGCTCCACTTTGGAATGCTAATGAAAAGTTCCAGTCAGCAGAAATGAAGACGGAAGTCGAAATTAAACCATTCGATGAAACACAGACACCTGCTAGCGTTCCACCGAAATTCGTGCGTAATAAAATGAAAAAAGCCTTTGGTCAAGTGCCAAATACGAGCTATTATGAGCTAGGTCGTTTACAAATTCAAAAGGTGGATGGTAAGTATGTCTACATCGCACCTGTTGAGTTTTCAGGCTTCTTTAAGTGGATGAACGGTGGGACTTCACCTGGTTACTTCACGATGAGTGCGACAGACTCTGCGGATAATCCGAAATTCGTGGCGCAGGAAATGAAATATGTTCCTTCTGCATATCTAAACAAAAACTTAGAGCGTCATATGCGCTTGCAACATCCATTCCTTATTTTCTACGGGGATGTACAACTAGAAGTCGATGATGATGGCAAACCATACTACATTCGCTCTTACGGTGAGTTTATCTCAGCACGTAACGGTTTCGATGTTCAAGGAATTGTGTTAGTAGATGCATTATCCGGTAAATCAGAAATGATTAAACTTGCAGATGTACCAGAGTTTATCGACGGAGCAGTATCGCCTGAAACAGTGAGTCTGCAAAATAGCTATTATGGAAATTATGTACATGGTTACTGGAATAGTCTTTTTGGGAAAAAAGACGTGAAGTTACCTTCAGATGAAGGAACAGAATCGAATGTCAGCCCAATTTTTAATGAGAACGGTGAAATGTATTACTTCACTGATTTCACAAGTCCTAAAGAGGGTGTCGATTCGATGCTTGGTTATTCTTTAACGAATGCTAGAACAGGCAAAGCGACATATTACACAGGTAACCAAGATGCATCATATATGGATTCGCAAGGTGCATTACAAATTATTGAAAAGAAATTTATCGAGAAAAAATGGTCAGGGGAAATGCCTATACTGTATAACTTCTATGGTGAAGCAAGTTGGCTAACAGCCGTACTAGATGCAAATGGTTTCCTACAAAATTATTTCATCGTGTCAGCGGCGAATCCTGAAATTTCAGCGTATGCTACAACACCTAAAGAAGCACTAAAATTATATAAAACAGCATTAAGTCGAGGCAGTAGTACGGTAGAAGGCAGTTCGAGTGCCGAGGAGAAAACTGTAAGTGGGAAAGTGCAACGTGTTTATAAGGAACGACTTGGTGATTACACAGAAGTTTCGTTCTTACTAGATAACGGTGAAAATTACTTAGTCAGCGCAGAGACAGAGCCACTTACAATCTATTTACAAGTAGGCGATGAAGTATTGGTAACGTACGGGGATACAGGTGAACAATTCTTGCCAGTTCGGAAACTAATCATAAAAGGCTTACAATAGACCAAAAGACGATCAGGGCAATGTGATGTTGCTGTGATCGTCTTTTTTTATGTTATTTGGGAGTTTATATATTGAAGCATCTTTTCTTTATGATTAGCAAATAGAGTTGGAGCATGCTCATTCAATGCTAAAATTTCTTCTATATAGCCTTCGAGCAATTGATTTTCATAGTCGAAAGATTGAGCGGTCTCACTTGTTAATATAAATTCTAGAAGGATTGCGTGTAGAACAACGACCTCTAAATTTTGGGTATTAGTAATGAATTTTAAATTTAAAATAGAAGTATGTGTAACATATTTATTTACGTAATCAATGGCATCACTGTATTGAGTTAAGTCAATGTGCTCAACAATCCGTTTTCTTAACATCGTACATTCATTATTTAAGTCTTGAATTTTTAAAAATAAACCTCTGACAGATCTTTTATGTTGCAGTTCTAAGGTACGAGCAAGATCTTTATTTAAATAGGGCACTTTAGCACAACTCCTTTCGATATAGAGCTCCCATTTTTAATATTAAAGGAATTTTTGGGAATAGAAAGAGTCTTTTCGTTTAATCTTCAAAGGCAATATTCCACTATGTAAAGACAAATGGACTATTTGTGAGTGATTATTTTTTCATAACATGAAAAATGTGGAGTTATTATCCTTCGATAGTAACTCCACATATGCAAATAATTATTTCCAATTAAAGCCCTTGTTTGCCAAGAAATCTTTTATATGCGGACGACGTTGATCAATTAAGAAATCAGCCATTTGTTTTGTCCAGTTATCGATTTTACGGTTAGAGGATCTGCTATTATAGTAAGCCTCCATTGTTTCATTGTAAGCCGGTAAAAGCTCCTCGTATTTTTCAAGGTTATATTCATTTTCATGAAGCACAGCTGTTACTGGTAAACGGGGCTTTACTTCATTACGACGAGCAGGTACGCCAATTGTTAGACCGAATAATGGGAATACATAGTCTGGTAAGTTAAACAGTTCGCTAATTTCTTCAGGCTTGTTACGTACGCCACCAATATAGCAAATACCGTAGCCCATAGATTCTGCCGCGATCACAAAGTTTTGTGCGAATAAGGATACGTCCGCAACGCCGACAAGCACGTTTTCTGCTGAATCCGCAACGATGTCAACACCTTCTAATTTGCCAGCCATTTGTAGACGCTTAAAGTCTACGCAAAAAACAAAAGCTCCACCAGAGGTTTCATATTGACGTGGATTACCAGATAATAATCCTAATTTTTCTTTTTTCGCTTCATCTGTTACCCAAATAACGCTATATGCTTGGACAAAATGTGATGTAGCAGCCATTTGCGCTGTTGCGATTAAATCTTCAACTATATCCTTAGAGATAGGATTGCCGTCGTAGATTCGAACGGAAGAGTGATTGCGTAATAATTCTTTAACCATGTGATAGTTCTCCTTTGCGATATGTATGTAATTAACAAAAGCATATCACGCTTCTCTCGTAAAATCGAATGAATTCCATGTGTGAACATAAATAGTATGGTCTTAAAACTATTCTTGGATAATGTGTGAAAACCCATAATTAACTCGTAAAGTAAAATATTTTCTTAGATATGGTATAAATGTTCTGTTTGGTGTAAAATTGGATATGCGACGGGTTATTTGATCTGTATTCTCCACAATTGGTTGGGTGTACCAATGGATTGGACAAGTAATCTAGTTGAAGTAATCACAAATAGGATGGAGGAATAAAAAATGGAAGAAAAAGTAGCGAAAAAGATTCGTAATGAACAGTTACGAAGCAAAGTAGTAACAGCCCAGGAAGCAGCATCTTGGATTTCGGATGGCATGGTACTTGGTATGAGTGGATTTACACGTGCTGGTGACGTAAAAGTGGTACCGCTTGCACTTGTAGAAAAAGCGAAAACAGAGAGTTTCAAGGTAGATGTATATACAGGTGCATCACTTGGACCAGAAGTTGACCAATACCTAGCAGAAGCAGGCGTTATTCGCAAGCGTGGACCTTTCCAAGCAGATGCGGGTATCCGTAATAAAATTAACAGTGGTGACATCACATTTGTTGATGCTCATCTTTCACATAACGCAGAGTTAGTACGCCAAGGAATCATTGGCCCAATCAACTTCGCAATTATTGAAGCGACTGCTATTACAGAAGATGGTTTACTTATTCCAACAACTTCTGTTGGTAACTCACCAATCTTCGTACAAGAAGCTGACCAAATTATTATCGAGCTAAATGTAGCGCAACTTGATGCATTAGAGGGTGTCCATGACATTTATGTGCCAGGGCCACAAGGTAAGCGTGATCCAATTCAGTTGCTAAATGTATCTGATCGTCTTGGACAAATCGGTATCCCACTAGATCTTAATAAAGTAAAAGGTATCGTTGTTTCAGATATTTTAGATGCTCCATCAACAATTGTTCCTGCTGATGAAGAGACAGATACTATGGCGAATCACTTACTTAATTTCTTACGTGATGAAATTAAAGTAGGTCGATTAACTACGAGCTTGCGACCAATACAATCTGGAGTAGGTTCAGTAGCAAATGCTGTATTACTAGGTTTCAAGGATTCTGAATTCGAAAACTTAGAAGTGTATTCAGAAGTATTACAAGATGCAGTATTTGATTTAATCGATGCAGGCAAAGTAAGCTTTGCATCTGCTACTTCTATCACTCTATCTGAAGAAGTAGGAAACCGCGTGTACGGTAACTTTGAAAAATACGCTGACAAACTAGTATTACGTCCACAAGAAATTTCAAATCAACCAGAAATTATCCGTCGACTCGGGTTAATTTCTGTGAATACAGCGCTTGAAGTAGATATTTACGGTAACGTAAACTCTACACATGTATCAGGCTCAAGAATGATGAATGGTATTGGCGGTTCAGGAGACTTCGCGCGTAATGCACGATTAGGTATTTTCGTGACGAAATCATACGCAAAAGGCGGCAGCATCTCAAGTATCGTACCAATGGTGTCACATGTAGACCATACAGAGCATGATGTAGATGTCATCGTAACAGAGCAAGGAGTAGCTGATTTACGTGGTTTAGCACCGAAAGAGCGTGTTGGTCTTATTATCGATAACTGCGTGCATCCAGATTATCGCGAGCAATTATGGGCTTACTTCAATGATGCAAATGAAGCAACAGGTGGCCACCATACACCACATGACTTAGAAAAAGCTTTATCTTGGCATGTGAATTTAGCGAAAAATGGCACAATGAAAGATCCTGCGTTCTCTAAATAAAATGATGGAAAAGCCTTGAAGTCGACGTTCAATCGTCCTTCAAGGCCTTTTTTATTTTATAGTAAGCCAATCCACTTCCAGTATGTTGCTGAGAAGAGTAGTACAAGCAGATAGCCAATAATCGTTAACGGAATACCCGATTTTAAGAAATCCTTCCCGCTGAATGCACCTGTACCATAGGCTAGCATATTTTGAGGTGCACTAATTGGTAATAAGAAGCCGAAGCTGATGACAAATTGTTGGACTAATACGAAGCCGACTTGGTCAACATCCATCGTAATGGTTGTAGCTAGGGCGATAAATACTGGTATTAGTGCAGAAGAAAGACTTGTTGCGCTTGCAAAGCCTAAATGTATTAAAATGTTGAAAATAGATACGAGTGCAATTGTCGCTAGAATCGGCATAGAGTCTAGGCCAAGTGAACCGAATACAGCGTCAGACAACCACTGTGCTCCTTTGGTATCAAGTAAAATCGTACCGAGTGCAATGCCGACAGCGAAGACGATAATGGTGCCCCAAGGAATAACCCTTTCAACATCTTTCCATGTATATACACCAATTTTTGGTGTTAATAAAATTGCGATCGCAATAATGGTTACAGTAGTGGTATCAAATGGATGTAACTTTCCTTCTGTTGCCCAGAAAAATAATAAAATAATAGATGTAATGATTAAACGAATTTCGGGTCCTTTTAATGGACCAAGTTCAGCTAATTGCTTTTTAATGACATTACGTCCACCCTCGATATTATTCGTTTCAGGTTTAATTAGTGTAATCATAATAAAGAACAATGCAATCGACATAATGATTGAGAAAGGCGCTGCATAAATGAACCATGCGCCCCATGAGATATCAATGCCGAATTCTTTTTGAATAAAGTTCAATGCAACCATATTTTGCGCAGCAGCCGTTTTAATACCAATATTCCATATGGAAACGGCCTGAACAGAGGTGATGACGAGCAGGGCAGCAAGTTTACTATCACGTGGTAAACCGAAAGCTGCAACCATTCCCAGTAAGATTGGTACAACTGCGCCTGCACGAGCAGTAGCACTAGGAACGAAGAATGCTAGAACTATCGATACTAAAATTGCGCCGAAAACGATTGCTTTTGTTTTTGTACCAACCATCGATAAAACCCATAAGGCCAAACGTTTATGTAGATTTGTGATTTGCATGGCAGCCGCTAAAAAGAGTGCTGCTGCCACTAGTGCTACAGCGGAGTTACTAAAGCCTCCAAGTGCCATTTTTAACGCAGCTTTTGTGCCAAGTTCAACTGAAGGATCCTCCATAGAAGGCGCAAGACCGAGTGATACGGCAGAAATCGCAATGATCATCGCAGAACTGACGGGATAGGACACAGCTTCAGTTACCCAAAGTATGATAGCGAATGCTAAAATAGCTAAAGCACGTTGACCCACTACAGGTAAGTCCCCGTTGTTTGGTAAAAATGTGATAATAAGTAGGGCTGCGAATGCTAAGCCAATCCATAATGGTTTTAAATTTCGTTTAGGGACCGCTTTCTCGAAAGTAGACATAATGATTCATCCTTTCAATTTACAAGTATAGTTACAACTACCCATAACATCGGTTGGTTAGATGTTTTATTAAGAAAGTAATTTGTAAATTAATTGTGAATTTTGGAAGGATGTAAAATATGCTCTGTTTATAGAAAACATGGATTTATAAGAGAGAATTCAAGGTCATGGAAAAGACAAAATTCTATTTTAATATTATTTCTTCTTAAAAGCGGATGTTACCTTTGGTTCGGTTCCTTGAACGAGCCGCTTAATATTTTCAAGGTGCAAAACAATTGCAATGATAAATAGTCCAATTGCAATTAGGGTAGGGCCAATGCCTGGAATCCATAAATAAGTCGCGGTACAAAAGACAAGATAAAATTCAAGTACACCTACGATTAAGTAATTTGTAGCGAATGATAATATGACAAATAAAATAAGTGCGAAAAGACCAATTTTCCAATCGACTGCTAGCAAAATACCGATTATGGAAGCGGTCCCCTTGCCACCGTTAAAGCCCATATGAAACGGGAAATTATGCCCTAAAATAACACCAGCAGCAATCGTATACGTAAGTAGCCAAATTTGTTCCACTGTAAATAGTGAGGTATCTGCAAAATAAAGATGTACAGCAATTATTGCTACAACGCCTTTTCCAATATCAATGAGAGCTACTAAAATACCGTATTTCCATCCAAGAGAAAGCGTGGCGTTTGAGGCACCAGCATTGCCATGTCCAGCTTTTTTCAAGTCAACGCCCGAAAAAAACTGCGCTACTTTAGAGCCATGAATACAGCCGATTAGGTAACCAACTAGGATACATATAATGGCAAATTGAATCATAAAAAGCTCCTTTCAAAAAATATTTATTTTTAGTAGTATATGTATTTATAGTACGGGATTTAGCAGACGGAAGGTTCAGAAAATATAAAATTTTAGTATTGACAGAAAAATAGACTATTGTTTATACTGTGTAACAACGATGGAAATTGAATCACATACTCTTATCAAGAGCGGCGGAGGGATAGGCCCTATGATGCCCGGCAACCAGCAAGTGACGAACTTGCTAAGGTGCTAATTCCTACAGATTCTATACTTGGATCTGGCAGATAAGGGGAGGAAAACTTGCAACCGCAACCCTCTTCTTAACTGAAGGGGGTTTTTGTTTTCTACACAAAAATCCTCCTCATCTCCGGTACCATCGTAAAAAAACAACCAATAAGGAGGAATTATTCAATGACAAATTTTAGACCAGAAACACTACTACTACACGGTGGCCAAGAGCCAGACCCAGTGACAGGCTCTCGTACAGTACCGGTTTACCGTTCGACAGCTTTCGTATTTAAAGACACTGCTCATGCGCAACGTCTTTTCGCTTTAGAAGAAGCGGGCAATATTTATACACGTATTACTAACCCAACTGTAGAGGTATTTGAGAAACGCGTCGCTTTATTAGAAGGCGGTACAGCGGCAGTAGCACTTTCATCTGGTGCAGCGGCTATCGCGTTTTCAATCTTAAACCTTGCAGGTACTGGCGATGAAATAGTGGCAGCGAGCTCTTTATACGGAGGCACATATAACTTACTTGCAAACACATTACCAAACTACGGTATTAAAACAATATTCGTAGATGAAACAAATCCAGAAAACTTCCGTTCAGCTATTAATGAAAAAACAAAAGCAATCTTCGCTGAAGGTTACGGAAATCCAAGCTTAAAAGTATTAGATGTTGAAGCAGTAGCGAATATTGCACATGAAAATGGCTTGCCATTGATTATTGATAGCACATTTGCTTCTCCTTATGGCTCAACACCAATCGAATTCGGTGCAGACATCGTTGTCCACTCAGCAACGAAATGGATTGGCGGTCATGGAACAACATTAGGTGGTGTTGTTGTAGACGCAGGGAAATTTGACTGGACACAAGGTCGTTTCCCAGGCTTTACAGAACCAGACGCATCTTATCATGGTTTACGATACGGAATTGATACAGCAACGGCTGCATTTGCCACAAAACTGCGCGTGCAATTACTTCGTGATTTCGGCCCAACATTAAGTGCCGATGCGGCTTTTAACTTATTACAAGGTTTAGAAACGCTTCATTTGCGTATCCCTAAACACAACGAAAATGCACAAGCAGTCGCTGAATATTTACGCAACCACCCATCTGTGGAATACGTAAACTACAATGGCTTAGAAGATTTCCCAACACATGATCTAGCGAAGAAATATTTGAAAAATGGCTTCGGTTCAGTGCTCACATTTGGCATAAAAGGTGGACGTGAAGCTGGTCGACTACTGATCGACAGCGTAAAATTATTCTCGCACGTGGCAAACGTAGGGGATGCAAAATCATTAATTATTCACCCAGCATCTACAACGCACCAACAGCTTTTGGCTGAAGAACTAATCCAAACTGGTGTATCTGAGGAGCTCATTCGCTTATCAATCGGTTTAGAAGCTATAGAAGATATTATTGCAGATTTAGAACAAGCAATTGTACAAGTTGTAGCTGCCGGGCAAGTAGAAGCCTAATCCTAATTAGAGTACTTTAATTTTAGATAAACTAGATTGATAGTTGTAACGTTTGCGTATTTTCCCATTCGAAATGCCTCATTTGGTAATACGTAAAACGTTGCTATATCAAGACTTCATCCCATTCGATGGATTATCTGAATTTTTTTAAAAATAATACCAAGTAATTTTATAAGTTTTGTTGACCTCTTTAAAACCTTGTTATATACTAGGGATTAAGTTAAACGTTAGAAGGCTACCAACCGTAACGAATAACTATATAATTTACGTTTTCATAAGTGCCCCCTCACTTTTGAATATATAGCAAAGATCGAAAGTAGCTACATAGCCAGCAGCTACTTTCGATCTTAAAGAACTGACGGAGAAGGAGTGTTTGAAATGGGAAATGTTTATAGTGCACAGAACGTTGCATCGTATCTTATTTATGAATTAAATGAAAGTGATGAGTTTGTGAATAACATGTCCATTCAGCACTTACTTGCGACAGTTGAAACACGATGGCAACAGGCTTTTGGACACACTGCCTTTCAAGAAGCCGTGTATACAGAAGAGAAAGAGTATACAGTGAAGGAAGTATTCGATACGTACACGGTACATACTGACCACCATATTGCATTGCCAGCAACGGAGTACTATTTAAAGTACGGTACATTTCAGTTAGTAGAACGCACGTATGCGATACCAAGCTTCACGCAAGATGAAGAAAAGGTTGTACAAGCGGCTTTAGCACAATATCGCTATGTACAACTAACTAAAGCAAGCTAATTTTCTTTCATATATTGAATCTACAACTCGTTCTCTAAAATAGGGGAGCGAGTTTTTTACTCCAAAAGTAAATAGACTATTATAATAGAAGGAAGTAAAGATAAATGGGCAATCTACACGAAAGAATGAAACGTCAAAATTTGTTCAAAATTATATAAGTGTTAAAAATACGTATAATATATAGTATGAAAACGATTTCTTTTGCACATCTAGGAGAAACAAATGTCCTTCCTAGAAAGATTTTTCTTGTACATTGTATTTTTTTACGTTACAATTTTCTTTAAGTTAAATTTTGAATTATTTGAATTTGTGTGATGCACAAATTTTTTTATAAAAACTTTGGAGCGTACGTTGGAGGGAATGACAGTAATGGCAACAATAAAGGCAGCAATCTTAGGGTTTGGAACAGTTGGGCAAGGAATCTATCATATTTTAAATGAAAAACGAGAAGAGCTTAAGAATAAGTTAGGCATTGAGCTAGAAGTTGCAAAAATTTTAGTAACGGACACTAGTCGTGAGCGTGTACCAGGTACAGCACATTTAATGACAACGAGCATGGATGAAGTTTTAGCGGAGCCAGGCATGCAGGTCGTTTTTGAAGCGATTGTCAATGAAGAACCTGCATATGGTTATTTAAAACGTGCAGTAGAGCATAAATGCCATGTAATAACTGCAAATAAGGTGATGTTTGCAAAACGTGGTCTAGAGCTGCAACAGCTAGCTAAGAAAAATGGTGTCTTTGTAGGATTTGAAGCAACAACAGCAGGCGGTGTACCTGTTATTAAAACGATGAAAAACATTCTTCTTGTAAACGATGTAAGTCGTATCCAAGGCGTTTTAAACGGTACATCTAACTATATTTTGACGAAAATGCGTGCGGAAGGTTGGTCATTCGGAGATGCATTAGCCGAGGCGCAAAAACTAGGATATGCAGAGGCTGATCCGTATAATGACGTATCTGGTCAAGATGCTTTCAAAAAATTAATGATTTTAAGTGCACTAGCATTTGGTGCGCAACCAGACTGGGCTGACGTAGAGGTAATAGGTATTGACAATATTTCAGCAGAGCAAGTGAAAGAAGCAAATGAAAAAGGCTTACGTTACCGCCATGTAGCAGAGGTTGAAAAGTTAGCAGATGGTAAAGTGGTAGCAAAAGTCGGCCCATTATTAGTTGATAAAGAACATCCACTTTATCCAGTCGATGACGTAAACAACGCAGTAGCACTGAATACAAATTATATTGGCACATTAACGCTAGTTGGCCCAGGTGCAGGCATGTATCCGACAGCAAGTGTTATGGTCGAAGATTACGCAGAAATTATCGGCAAACGTGCAGGCTTTGTTGTGACGATTTAAAAAATTCCCGTGCAGGCAAATTCGCTGCACGGGAATTTTTAATTTGTACTCTTAATCCTCATCTTTGACATCAATATCCTCAGGAACTGGTGTGTTACGCCAAATTTCAATTTCTTCTTTAATGCGCTCGAGCTGATCAAAATAAGTACTGAATTGGCTGCTATTTATGAGCAGTTGTTCTCCATCGTAAACAGAGCGGATACGTCCCTCATAGATGTATCGAAGTACCTGCTCCTCTGGCATACCGAGGTCGATGGCAGTTTCCTCTAATGTTTTATACATATTGTTCGCTCCTTTTTGTTGGTACTATTATAACTTTTTTTGTGCCAAAGCGCCTATTAACTTATTGGATGAAGAAAATGGGAAATAAGAATTGTTTGATGATTTTGTAGTGGTATAGTTGAAGGTAATAATGGTAAGGATAGAGGTGCTGTTTTTGAGTATATATCCATATTTTTTTGTATTGGTTGCGGCGATATTATGGGGGATGACTGGTACAACACAAACTTTTTTAGATGATGGTATCTCTCCGGTAGCAGTAGCAGCGATACGCTCAGCTATTGGTGGCGGATTGTTATTAGTTGTTGCAATGGTACTAGGTAAAATACGGGTACGCACGTGGTCATGGAAATGGACATTATTGGCTGCAGCAAGTATTGCGTTATTCCAAGGGTTATTTTTTTCATCAATTCGATTAACAGGTGTTGCCATTGGTACAGTAGTAACGATTGGCAGTGCGCCAGTTTTCTCTGGTGTGTTAGAGTGGTTGCTATGGAATGTACGTCCGACGAAAGTTTGGGGACTAGCGACAACGTTAGCAATCGTTGGTTGTGTACTTCTATTTGTTAATAATGGTGAAGCAGTAGTACATATGGGTGGGGTTATACTGGCATTATGTGCAGGGGTGTCATTTGCTTTTTACACAAACGTTAGTAAAAAGTTAATGATGCGAGAGGAAGCATTGCCGGCAGTTGCTATGACATTTTCGGTGTGTGCATTATTGTTATTACCGTTTTCAGCTAGTGAAGGTTATAGCTGGTTAGCACAGTCACATAATTTATGGCCCATGCTTTTCATGGGAGTTATGTGTACAAGTGTTGCCTATTTATTGTTTTTAAGTGGTTTGCAAAAAATTAGTTCATCTTCTGCAGTTACATTATCGTTAGCAGAACCGTTAACAGCGGCAGTGTTAGGCGTATTCTTTGTAGGAGAATATTTAAGTGTGACTTCCTGGACTGGCGTGGCTATGCTTCTCGGAGGTATTTTGGTATTGACGCTCGGAAGCAAAAATACAAAATGATATACTAGAAAAGGGGAAGCTCAAGATTTTTTGTAGCGCCCCTTTTTTGGTTCTACACCAAAACATGTCCTTGACTTAAAAACTATGTAAGCACATGGAACGAAAGGCGGCGACTCCTTGGGGATTAGCGAACAGCTTGAGACCCCGCAGCCGCAGGAGCGTAAGCGACGAGGAGGCTCAAGGTTCGCCCCCAGGAAGCTCTTGCTCTGCGCTAAAGCAAAGCGTCCGCCTGTAGTGGAATGTGCTGTTAAGTGCAGACTTTGGTGTATAGACCCTTTTTTCTTAAGAATTTCTTCATTTTTATGATAACAGGATATTAAGAATTGGCGGTTACAATATTACTTGAGAGCGAGGTGTATATCATGACGAAGTTAACAGTTCTTGTAACAGATGATGATCAGGATATTCGTGATGGTATTGAAATTTACTTAAAAAATGAAGGCTATAATGTAATCAAGGCTGCGGACGGTGTTGAGGCACTCGAAAAGCTAGCCAACAATGAAGTACATTTAATTATTTTAGATATTATGATGCCGAATATGGATGGCATTACGGCAACTTTTAAAATTCGTGAAGAGCGCAATATTCCAATCATTATGCTCAGTGCAAAGGCAGAGGACGGTGATAAAATTCATGGGTTGTCAGTTGGCGCAGATGATTATGTCACGAAGCCATTTCATCCATTAGAGTTATTAGCGCGTGTAAAATCACAGCTGCGTCGTTATGTACAACTTGGGACGTATAATGACGGAGCTGCAAAGGTAGAAATTGACGGGCTTGTGCTAGATGAAGATGCTAAAGAAGTTATTCTAGAGGGGGAGCCTGTTCGGTTAACACCAATTGAATACAAGATTACAGAATTGCTAATGAAAAATGCAGGGCGTGTCTTTTCGATTCGAGAAATTTACGAGCGTGTGTGGAATGAGGAAGCCTACAATGCAGAAAATATTGTGGCTGTCCATATTCGTAAAATACGTGAAAAAATCGAAGCGGATCCGAAAAATCCACGCTATTTAAAGGTGGTGTGGGGCGTTGGCTATAAAATGGAGAAATAAAATCGAGCAGTATATAACTGTAGCTGGTTTTGTAGCAGGTGTAATCGGGCTAATTTATTTTGGCGTGTATGCGTACCAAGTGGTAAATGCACGCTCACCCGAGATGGTGCAATTACTTGAGAGAATTTTTTAAGGAAAGGGAGTAAATGATGATGAAGAAATGGAAACCACTCCTCGGACTCATTTGTATCGTATGGTTTATTTTTGGGCTATATACATTTACGAATGTCGGTTATCAATATATAGGAAAGTCGTATTTTGAATCTGAGAATTTTCAACATGAAGCCGATAATTTTCTAACAGGATTAGGGCCGCTTGTATTAAATTTGCCAACAGCAGAGGAAATGAAGAGCAAGTTAGAAGTTTCGCAAAATGAAATAGAGGAACATCGTAATTATTATGGCTCGCTAGGAGAACAAATCTCTAACATTAAATTACAATATGAGGACCGTATTTTAGATGCAGCCAATAACGGGGCTACTGAATTGAAGGAAAAGCTAGAGAAAGAGCGAGATGAAAAGATAAAGGATATTACAACAAACTTTGCAGATGACGAACATGTGCGTAATAAAATTCTTGCTGAGAAAGGGAAGCTCGTAGATCAATATATTAAAGCAGTAAGTGAGGAAGCAAAAAACTTTACGAAAAATTATAAGTATTGGTCTTATGAATTAACAAATATCGATACAGGAGAAACTTTCCGTTCAGGTGATGTATCTGAAAGCAGTGCATATAAATTAAAGTATACAGATCAGGATACGTTAAAAACTTGGAACGTAAGCGAAGATTTCAATAGTCTATTTTATCAATCTGATACCTATATTGATTCTGAAATATTCAAACAGTATGCTGATTACACAGGTACGATTACAATTTCTAAGAAGGCAGCACAGTCTGCAGTAGTAATGGACGGCTATGAGCAATTTAAACGTAATCAATATATGTTTTATATAATATGGCTAACAAGTATTGTAGCAGCAATTGTTGCATGGCGTGACCGTAAAGATGTTTTGTATGCGGTACAAGCGTTAAAGGAAAAAGACTCTCTTGCAAAGTTGCGTATTGATATACAAGTCGCTTTATTGTTCATTACGGGATGTATGTACTGGGTAATTATGCAATTATCTATTGATGCGATTCAATATGTATATCACAATAATTATATGCAATTTGTTTTTCAATTTGCATTTAAAGCAATTGTCATGTTTATTATTGGCATCGTATTCCTTGTGCAGCTTATGTGGTTAGTCAATCGGGTGAATACGCAAGAAAAATTCCAAAACAATTTGAAGGAAAGCTATTTATGGCATATAGGTGATTCAATAGCTGATTTATTTTTAAATCGCTCAATCGCAATACAGTCAATTGTCATTGTAGCAGCTGCATTTTTTGGTGGTGGTAGTTTTGTAGCCGCGCTGATAACTGGTGGTGGATTCCCTGTATTTGTATTTGGACTCTGTGGGGTTGTAGGTGTACCAGCACTTGTTGTTTTCCTATCACGCATGGGTTACTTAAACCGCATTATGAAAGACACAAAGGACATGGCAGATGGACGTTTGAACCGTGATGTGAAGGTGAAGGGGAAATCGCCGCTAGCCAAACATGCGGAAAATTTAAATCATTTACGTGAAGGTGTTCGTACGTCGATGCACGAGCAAGCCAAAAGTGAGCGTTTAAAAACGGAGCTTATTACGAATGTAAGCCATGATTTGCGCACACCTTTAACATCGATTATTACGTATACGGACTTGTTGAAAAAACCAGATATTACAGAGGAAGAACGCAAGCAGTACATTCATATTCTCGATAAAAAATCAGATCGATTAAAGGTACTAATTGAAGATTTGTTTGAAGTATCGAAAATGGCAAGTGGTAATATCGAGCTTCATAGAAGTCGCGTTGACTTAACACAGCTTGTGCAACAGGCAGTAGGGGAACATGAAGAAGATTTAGCAAAATCACGTTTAGATTTACGTATGACGATGCCGTCTGAAACGATTTATGCTTATGTAGACGGCCAAAAATGGTGGCGACTTATTGATAATTTAATTGTCAATGTGTTGAAATATGCACTTGAAGGTACACGTGTCTATGTAACATTAAAACGCAATGCTAATGGTGAAGCAGAGTTTACTGTGAAAAACGTTGCGAAATATGAAATTAGCGAAAATGCTGATGAATTATTTGAACGCTTTAAACGAGCGGATGCTTCTCGTCATACAGAAGGCTCTGGATTAGGCTTAGCCATTGCACAATCTATTGTTGATTTGCATGGTGCACGAATGAGTATTGAAGTCGATGGTGATTTATTTAAAGTAGTTGTGAATATCCTAGCAGTATAAACGGAAAACAGTGGTAGAAGGCATCTACCGCTGTTTTTTCTCTTTATAAATAGTTATAAGCCTAAATTTTTGGCAATAATCATTTTCATCACTTCGTTGGTACCAGCATAAATAGACATGACGGGAATATCGCGGTAACGTCTAGCGATTTTATATTCTTCCATATAGCCATAACCACCATGGAGCTGCATACACTGTGCTGATAGCTCTCGTGCATTTTCAGTAATCCAATATTTTGCCA
This sequence comes from Lysinibacillus sp. NPDC097287, assembly GCF_044761695.1. Taxonomy (NCBI): domain Bacteria; kingdom Bacillati; phylum Bacillota; class Bacilli; order Caryophanales; family Bacillaceae; genus Lysinibacillus; species Lysinibacillus sp. NPDC097287. The sequence continues at coordinate 99,474 of NZ_JBIWCX010000008.1, read as the reverse complement.
TCGAGACTTTTGTAACGACATTTTTACCGGCAATATGTTCTTCGATTAACGATTCTAAAAAGGATTTGCCTAGTTCAATTTTGGTTGCCATTTCAGCGATCTTGAACTGCGTATTTTGGAAATCACTTATATGCTTGCCAAATGCTTGGCGTGATTTCACGTAATCGATCGTTAATGAAAGCATATCCTCAGCAGCGGTTTGTGCCGCAATAGCGACAATTAAACGTTCCTGCTGTAATTTCTCCATCATATAGGTGAAGCCTTTTCCTTCTTCGCCGAGTAAATTGTCAACTGGTACACGACAGTCGTCAAAGTATAATTCAGCTGTATCCTGTGCATGCATGCCGACCTTTTCGAGTTTACGTCCCTTCGTGAAGCCGGGTGTATCTCCTTCGATAACAAGTAAGCTGACACCTCGGTGCTTTTTTTCTGCGTGTGGATTTGTTTTTACAGCTACAACGACTAAATTGGTGTGAATACCATTTGTAATAAAGGTTTTTTGTCCATTTACGATATAATGGTCGCCGTCTCGAATGGCGGTCGTTTGGATATTTGCTAAATCGGAGCCTGTTCCTGGCTCAGTCATTGCGATTGCTGTAATGTATTCACCTGTTACACATTTAGGTAACCAACATGATTTTTGTGCATTTGTACCGTAAGACTCAATGTAGGGCACGACAATATCATTGTGAAGGCCGACACCGATGAGACTTGAACCAACACGCTCTAATTCTTCTTGAATTATGACACCGAAACTAAAATCTAAATCGAGCCCACCATATTGCTCTTCCACTTGTGGACACAAATAGCCCATTTCCCCAAGCTTACGCCAAAAATCAAGTGGGACTATACGGTTTTTCTCCCATTGCTCATAATGTACTTCGGCTTCCTCTGCTAAAAACTTACGTAAAGATTTACGAAATAACTCGTGTTCTGTTGATTCAAATTTATATCTACCCATACGGAGACACACTCCTTTTTGTTTTTTATCAATGCATTCTATTATATGCGAATAACTATACTGAAAAATCAGATAAATTAGAAGAGGCTTTGGAAATACGATTCCATACGAAAGTGCTATAATTAAAAATTAATATATGGAAATAGGAGTCTATTAGATGGCAAAAATAATAGGGGCACTTGTAGTAGTAATATATAGCGGGTTAACATTTTATTTGGGATGGAATGCGAAGCGTTGGATCGTAGCAATGGATTGGTATTACAATCCAATAATTTTTTTGACAATCCTGTATGTCATGTCATTTAGTATTGTGATCGGACGTTTACATGAGTCACTAAGGATATTTTCAGTTATCGGGAATTACTGGATGTTTATATTTGAATATGGCCTGTTACTTTGTTTAACAGCGCAATTTGTAATGTGGCTGACGCCATTTAAGAACGTTCAGTTGATTGGGAGCATTGTGGTTGCCGTATTGGTTATATTATTTATCGTTGGATCGTATTTAGCCTATTCACCAGTTGTGCGTAATTTAGCAGTGACGATGGATAAAAAGGATAGTGAGCTAACATCGATGCGTGTAGTTGTTGCGTCAGACTTCCATCTAGGCGTTTTATCGAATAAAAAGCATCTGCAACGTTTCGTCAATTTATCAAATGAAGTGAAACCAGATGTTGTCTTTTTAGCGGGAGATCTTGTTGATGATGATCCTAAATGGTTTGTAGAGGATGGCATGGCTGAGGTGATGAAACAGCTTACCTCAACATATGGCGTGTACGGGGTGCTTGGCAATCATGAATATTACGGTAAGAAGATTCCTGAATTTGTTGAGGAAATGGATAAAGCCGGTGTGAAAATTCTACGAGACGAAACCATTCAAATCGAAAAAGCGTTTATACTAACAGGCCAAGAGGATACTACAAATAAAGAAAGGCAGAAATTAAAGGCATTAAGAGTCGAAAATAATTTGCCATGGTTTGTGATGAATCATACGCCAAATGATTTAGTAACGCCAGCCCAAGAAGGCGTAGATTTCCATATGTCAGGGCATACGCATAAAGGGCAAATGTGGCCTAATCATTATATTACGGCGCGCGTTTTTGAGCTTGATCATGGTTATAAGTTGAAGGAACAAATGCATACACTTGTTTCATCAGGCTTTGGTTTCTGGGGACCTCCAATTCGTCTTGGTAGTCGTTCAGAATTGTGGGTAGTGGATATTACTTTTCGATGAAATTCATAGCATCTGAAATAGGAGTATTCTATAATGAGAAATGTGTTTGTCAATTGGCAGAAGACGTAAATACGCCAAGCGAATTCGAGATAAAAAAGGTAAGGTGACAAAGTGGAAATTATAGAATTATTAAAAGCGCTCATTTTGGGTTTTGTAGAAGGAATGACAGAGTTTGCACCGGTGTCATCAACAGGGCATATGATTATTGTCGATGATATGTGGTTAAACACGAAAGAGTTTTTAGGAGAATCTTCGGCAAATACGTTTAAAATTGTTGTACAACTCGGTTCTATACTAGCCGTTATCGTTGTTATGTGGAAGCGAATTTTAAACATCTTAGGCTTATACAATATTGAAGGCCAAACAAAGTCGATGAAGGGTCGTTTCAATTTAATGCATGTCATCATTGGGATGCTCCCAGCAAGTGCAATAGGATTTGTACTCAATGATTTTATAGATGAGCATTTATTTTCAGTGAAGCATGTTATTTATGCATTGGTTGCAGGCTCGATTTTAATGATTGCTGCCGATAAATTAGCGCCAAGAAAGCCAAAAGTTGATTCATTAGATAAACTTTCTTATGGATTAGCTTTTAAGATTGGATTAGTACAATGTTTATCATTATGGCCTGGATTCTCTCGTTCAGGTGCTACAATTTCAGGTGGGGTGCTATTTGGGCTTAACCACAGAGTAGCAGCTGATTTTACGTTCATCATGGCTGTACCGATTATGGCAGGTGCGAGTTTAGTATCTGTATTATCCAATTTCGACGAACTGTCAATGGACCATTTTGGTTTTTATGTTGTAGGCTTCATTAGTTCATTTATTTTTGCATTACTATCAATTAAGTTCTTCTTAGCGCTTATTTCAAAAGTAAAATTAATGCCATTTGCAATCTATCGTTTAGTGCTTGCGGCGATTTTAAGTATCATTATTTTTCTATAATTAATAAAAGTCACGCATTCTTTACTAGAATGCGTGATTTTTTAGTTACAAAAAATTATGAATGGCAGATTATAAACCACTATAGAATTATTGTGTTATATTAATTGTGTATGTTGAAGTAATTTACATAGTACTTAAGACCTTTATTTGGATATTTACTGACATATATTTCATTTTGAATTAGATAATTTTAATCAAGCTATTGTCATGAAAATCTACGAACTTTATAATTATATTCGTAAAGGCTTACTTGATAAATTTTCCTTTATTTCAAAATTAGGATATTAAATTGTAAAGAATGTATTTATATGGTAACAATACACTGTATGAGGTGGAGAGATGTTTCAATTTGGAAGTAAACCTAAAAAAAAATCGATTTTCAATAATGAAGTAGCAAACACTGGCATCGTTATTTTGGATCGTGAGCGGTTACAGCAGTTAGAGCTTGTAAATTTAACAGATAGAGATTTACAGTTGATCAAAAGTCTAAAGCCTTATGTAGAACAAAGTGTTGTAGAAGTTGTTCAAGGATTTTATAAAGCGGTAGAGAATGTACCAACTTTACGAGAAGTGATTCAAAAGCATAGTTCAAGTGAGCGTTTGCGTCAAACCTTAAGACATCACATTATAGAAATGTTTGAAGGGCGAATTGACGAGGAGTTTATGGAAAAACGTAGACGGGTAGCCATGGTGCATGTGAAAATTAATTTGTATCCTAAATGGTATTTAGCGGCATTCCAGAATCTTGAGAAATCTTTGCGTGGAATTGTATATGATTTACAACTTACATCTGATGAAGAGGAAGAAATTTGCGATGCTATAAGTAAAATATGCAATTTTGAACAACAAATTGTTTTAGAAGAGTACGATAATTACTCGGCACAATTAATGGAGCAGCAAAGGGAAACAGTAAAGGTTCATGTAAAAGAAGTAATCGGTGGTATTTCAACTCAACTTGAAGAACAGTCACATGATACAAATAAAGCGGTGACAGAGCTGATTGCTAGTGCAAAACAAGTGAATAGTTACTTATCTGAAAGCATTAACGAAGCGAAAGTCATGCAGAAAGTTTCGAGTGACGGTTATACGAAAATGGTTAACCTGAATGAGCAAACTGGAAAAATAAATGATAAAACAGTTGAAATGGCTGAAATGGTGCAGTTATTAGATTCTTCTTCATCTCAAATTAATGCTGTTGTTGTCATGGTAAAGAGTATTGCAGAACAAACAAATATGCTAGCACTCAACTCAGCGATTGAGGCCGCTCGTGCGGGAGAGCATGGAAAAGGCTTTGCCGTAGTAGCGGATGAAGTCCGTAGATTGGCCAATCAAACGAAAGACTCTGTAGAGCAAATTGCTGACTTGATTGGAAAGTCTAATGGCATTACAGGACAGGTTGTACACGCCATTCAAGAGATTCAAGAACTTGTGAAAAATGGAATTGCCCAAAATGCAGAATCCTTACGTGCTTTCGATGAAATTTCAGGGTCAGTGGATACTTCTATCGTTAGCTTCCAAAACGTAGGAGATAAAATTTCTGAACTTGCGCATATTGTAGAGTTAATTGGCGAGTCTTCAGGGGAGTTAGAACAAGCTGCAACTCGATTGGATACTACGATAAAAAGTTTTTAACATTATACTAAATGGCTATGTACTGAAAAAATGGGTGCATAGCTTTTTTGTTAATGTTACGCTTAAGGCGCAAAGGGGAAATGAATAAAAGGGGTGTAAGAACATGAAAAAGAAATTATTCATTACGCGCAAATTTCCAGCACAATTTGTGGAACCATTAGAAGAATTTTATGATATTGAACAGTGGCCAGAAGAAGAATTGGTAATGCCACGTGAAAAATTGTTAGAAGCGGTCGCGCGTTGTGAAGTATTATGGGTGACGCTTGAAGATCTTGTCGATGAGGAGTTGCTTTCGCATGCGCCAAATTTAAAGCTTGTGACGAACTTAGCAGTAGGCTTTAACAATATAGATATTCAGGCACTTCGTAAATACGGTGTTAAGGCAACTAATACACCGGGGGTATTAACCAACTCAACTGCTGATTTAGTATTTGGTTTACTACTGGCAACTGCTAGAAGAATTCCGGAAAGTGAACGCTATTTACGTGAGGGTAAGTGGAAAAGTTGGTATCCAATGCAATTAGTTGGAAAAGATGTGTCGGGCACGACCATTGGCATTATTGGTATGGGACGTATTGGGCAAGCAGTTGCAAGACGTGCAAAGGGTTTCGATATGAAAGTTCTTTACCATAATCGCAGACGTCGACATGAAGCAGAAGAAATGTACGGATTTAAGTATGCTTCATTAGAAGAATTACTTCAGCAATCAGATTTTGTTGTAATTATGACACCCTATAACAAAGATACAGTCGGTCTTATAGGAGCGAAAGAGCTAGCGATGATGAAAGACGATGCTGTGCTGATTAATGCTTCTCGCGGAGGCATTATTGATGAGGCAGCACTTTATGAAACGTTGAAGAGTGGGAAGTTGTGGGCAGTGGGGCTAGATGTTTTTGAATACGAGCCAATTGCAATGGATCATCCTTTACTAACGTTACCAAACGTCGTAGCACTTCCACATATCGGAAGTGCATCAATACAAGCAAGAACAGCGATGCTGACGTTGAATTTCAATGCACTTGCTGCGTATGGGCAGGGAAAAGCTGTTTCTAATCGTATAGACTAATAGAGAAAAGAGCTATCTCAAAAGTATATGAGGTAGCTCTTTTTGACATAATAGCATGTCATTATTTATTGAACATATCAAATAATCCGCCGATACCGCCTTCGCCTGAAGACTTACCGCCACCGCCCTGTGAAACTGGTGCAGCTGCAAAGACACGGCTCGCTAAACGACTGAATGGTAATGATTGAATCCAAACAGTTCCTGGACCGCGTAGTGTTGCTAAGAAAATACCTTCCCCTCCAAATAAGGCTGTTTTTACGCCACCTACAGTTTCGATATTATAATCTACGTCTGATGTCATCGCGACTAAGCAACCTGTGTCGACACGTAGAACTTCACCATGTTGTAATGTTTTTCGATGAATCGTACCGCCAGCATGCACAAAAGCAAGGCCATCACCTTCTAGTTTTTGCATGATGAAGCCTTCCCCACCGAAGAAACCTACACCGATTTTACGTTGGAACTCAATACCGACAGATACCCCTTTTGCTGCAGCTAAAAAAGCATCTTTTTGACAAATGATTTTCCCCTTATATTGACTTAAATCCATTGGGATGATTTTCCCTGGGTAAGGTGATGCAAAGTATACATGGCGTTTGCCTGTACCTTCGTTAGTAAAGGTCGTCATAAATAAACTTTCCCCTGTAATTACACGTTTCCCAGCACCTATTAATTTTCCCATAATGCCACTTTGTGAACTACCTTTCGAACCGTCTCCGAAGATTGTTTCCATTTTAATCGAATCATCCATCATCATTAATGCTCCTGCTTCTGCCACAACAGTTTCCTGTGGATCAAGCTCAACTTGTACGTATTGCATGTCATCGCCGAATAATTTGTAGTCAATTTCGTGGTTATTCATCTTGTCATTCCTCCAAAATAATTTTTATTGTTACTGTATACGATTATACACCACAATAGTTTCCCATATATTTAATTGATTTAGAAAAAAAGGTAATAACGTAGCGAATGTCGAATGTTTACAATTAGAATGTGTATTATTTATTTACGGGGGTGGTTATGGTGGATATAAAAAATTACATCAGCGGTGAATGGGTAGAGCATACAAATTCACAAAAAATAGCGGTGACAAACCCTGCAAATGGAGAGCAATTAGCAACAATTCCGTTATCATCAGCTGAAGATGTAGAAAAGGCTGTTGCTGCAGCAAAAAAAGCACAAAAGAAATGGGCACTTGTTCCGGCGCCAAAACGCGCAGATTATTTATATGCAGTTGGTCAAAAGATGAAAGAAAAGAAAGAGTATTTGGCGACAGTTTTAACAAAAGAGATGGGCAAGGTAATTGAAGAAGCTAGAGGCGAAGTACAAGAAGGAATTGATATGGCATATTATATGGCAGGTGAGGGACGTAGATTATTTGGGGAAACAACACCGTCAGAGCTTGCCAATAAATTTGCGATGAGTGTACGTGCACCAATAGGCGTTGTAGGCTTAATAACACCTTGGAACTTTCCTGTAGCTATTGCAACGTGGAAGTCATTTCCTGCGATTGTAGCCGGTAATACGTTTATTTGGAAGCCGTCAAATGAAACACCGATGATGGCTTATGAAATGGGTAAAATTTTTGAAGAAGTGAACCTGCCAGCTGGTGTTGCTAATATCGTCTTTGGCACAGGTCCAACAGTTGGGACGGCATTAATCGAACACCCTGATGTGAAAGTCATTTCGTTTACAGGATCAACGACAACCGGTAGTAAGGTAGCAGAACTTGGTGGTAGGCATTTAAAGAAAATTTCACTAGAAATGGGCGGGAAAAATGCTGTGATTGTGATGGATGATGCCGACCTACACCTTGCTACAGAGGGCATTTTATGGAGTGCATTCGGTACAGCTGGTCAACGATGTACGGCATGTAGTCGCGTTATTGTGCATAAAGATGTGAAAGAAGAGTTAGAAAATCGTCTTCTTGAAGCAATGAAGGATTTAACGATTGGTGATGGCTTAGATGAAAGCGTCAAAATCGGACCGGTCATTAGTAAAGCAGCATTGGAAAAAATAAATCATTACGTACAAATTGGGAAGCAAGAAGGAGCAACATTACTTTCAGGGGGAAGAATTTTAAGTGATGCCCCTTATGATAAAGGATTTTTCTATGAGCCGACATTATTTACAAACGTGAAGCCTAATATGATTATTGCGCAGGAAGAAATTTTCGGACCAGTCGTGTCGCTTATTGAAGTTGAGAGCCTAGATGAAGCGATAGAAGTAAATAATGGGGTAAAGTTTGGCTTGTCGAGTTCAATTTTTTCGCAAGACGTTAATACGATTTTTCGAGCTCAACGTGATTTAGATACAGGTATTGTCTATGTGAATGCTGGTACAACAGGGGCTGAAATTCACTTGCCATTTGGTGGGACGAAGGGGACGGGGAATGGTCACCGTGATTCAGGGGTTGCAGCACTAGATGTATATACAGAGTGGAAAAGTATTTATGTAGATTTTAGTGGTAAATTACAGAGAGCACAAATCGATACGGAGTAACTGATCTATGGAAGGGGATGTTCATGATGAAAGTTGTTGTATTAGGTGCGGGTTTGATGGGGAAAGAGGTTGCGCGTGATTTAGTGAAAAGTAACAGTGTGGAGAAAGTGTTTTTAGGGGATTTAGATGTAAAAACGGCGCAAGCCTTTGTGGAAACGTTAAATACCGATAAGGTTGAAGTTATAGAACTAAATGCCGAACTTGAAGATTCGTTGAAAGCTGTCATTAGTAAAGGTGATGTCGTGGTCAATGCACTATTCTATTCATTCAATGAACGCGTAGCAAGAACTGCCATTGAGGTAGGCGTACATTCAGTGGATTTAGGTGGTCATATTGGAGGAATAACGGAAACAATTTTAGAGCTACATGAAGAAGCAAAAGCAAAGGGTGTCACGATTATTCCCGACTTAGGGGTAGCTCCGGGGATGGTCAACATTTTGGCAGGCTATGGTGCGACAAAATTAGATGAAGTAGAATCTATTAAACTATATGTAGGTGGTATACCTACTGAACCAGTACCCCCGCTACACTATACACGTGTATTTTCATTGGATGGTGTGTTCGACCATTATACAGAGCCTTCAAAAACTATTCAAAAAGGCAAGTTAGAGGAAGTAGAGTCATTATCAGGCGTTGAACCAATTTATTTTGAAGATTTTGGTGTATTAGAGGCTTTCTATACTTCAGGTGGCATTTCAACTTTATATAAAACTTTTCCGAATGTGCGAGCGCTTGAATATAAAACGATTCGTTATAAGGGGCATGCTGAGAAATTTAAATTGCTAGCAGACCTCGGATTTTTAGATAATAGTAATCTAGTGGAAGTAGATAATAGAGAAGTAGCCGTGCGTAAAGTCGTGCGCGAAGCACTGAAAAAGAAACTAGAGCTTGGCAAAAAACAAGATGCGGTGCTACTACGTGTCATTGTGGCGGGCGAAAAATCACAACAGCAAGTCACATATGAGTATGAGATGGTCGTACGAAAAGATATGACGATTAATGAAACAGCAATGGCACGTGCGACAGCCAATACAATATCTGTCGTTGCACAAATGATTGGCAATAATGTTATTACCGATCGTGGTGTATTTGCGCCAGAAGTAATTGTACCAGGAGATGCATATATCGAGGAAATGGCAAAGCGTGGCGTTGTGATTAAAGAAACTTCACATAAATCAGCAATGATTGTGAAATGGTGAGGTGACGCGATGAATTTTGAATTTACAACTGAGCAAGAGATGCTACGAAAAATAGTACGCCAGTTTGTTGATGATGAAATCATGCCTCATATTGCAAAGTGGGATGCAGAGGGAGGCTTTAATGCAGCCCTGTGGTCACAACTTGCTGAATTAGGATTAATGGGTGTTTGTGTGCCAGAGAAATATGGTGGTAGTGGTATGGATTACAACGCGCTAGCCATTGTTTGTGAAGAATTGGAACGAGGGGATACAGCTTTTCGTACAGCTGTATCGGTGCATACGGGCTTGAATAGTATGACATTAATGCAGTGGGGGACAGAGTCACAAAAAGAGCAGTATTTAGTGCCACAGGCAAAGGGCGCACAAATTGGAGCGTTTGGTTTAACAGAGCCAGGTGCGGGTTCTGATGTTGCGGCTATGTCGACTACAGCAGTACGAGATGGTGATTATTATGTGTTAAATGGGCAAAAAACGTGGATTTCTTTATGTGATATTGCTGATAATTTCATTGTCTTTGCCTATACAGATAAATCGAAAAAGCATCATGGTATTAGCGCATTTATCGTAGAGCGTTCAATGCCAGGTTTTACATCAAAGGCGATTAAAGGAAAGTACGGGATTCGTGCTGGGAATACGGGGGAATTATTTTTCGAAGATGTTCGTGTCCCAGTAGAAAATCGTTTAGGCGAAGAGGGAGAGGGCTTTAAAATTGCCATGTCTGCGCTAGACAATGGCCGCTTTACAGTGGCAGCAGGTGCAGTTGGTTTGATTCAAGCCTGTATGGAAGCGAGCGTGAAATATTGCCATGAGCGCGAAACATTTGGTAAACCGATTGGAGAGCATCAATTGGTTGGGCAAATGATTGCGAAAATGGAAGCGGGCTATCAAATGAGTCGTTTGCTTGTCTACCGTGTGGGGGAGCTGAAAAATAAAGGTGTGCGTAATACGAGGGAAACGTCTTTAGCGAAATGGCAAGCATGTGATTTTGCCAATAAAGCTGCGGATGATGCACTGCAAATACACGGTGCATACGGCTATTCAGATGAGTATCCATTAGCACGCTATTTGCGAAATTCTAAAGCCCCTGTCATTTATGAAGGTACACGAGAAATTCATACGATTATGCAGGCCGATTACGTGCTTGGAAAACGCAAAGATAAGCCGCTAGAAAAAATGTTGCCAAAATGGCCATTTGAAGAATGATTTTTCTTTGACAATAAATATAGATGGATAAGACCGTTGATTTCCGCTGCGGGCGGACGCTTTCCGCGGGCGGGGTCGAGCCGCTTCCCTCGCTACGCTTAGTCCAGGGTCTCAACTGTCCCGCTTTTCCCGCTGGAGTCGCCGCCCTCCGCTCCAATCAACTGAATACGTAATTATTACAGTCTACTAAAAACAATATTTTTTAGGTGAAAGAAGATGTTGACGAAGAAGCGGATTATTTACATCATTTTTGTGACATAAGAAAAATGCAAAGAAAGAGTATCGTTAATTGTAATGAATTATCCTATGGTTTAAACATAAAAATGAAAAAAGGCACTGAGAAGTCCATTCTCGATGCCTTTTGTCGACACTCTGCGAGGGGAAACAATCCTCTCGTTTTTTTGCTTTTACAGTAATCTGTACATGACTTTAATTAAAGTGTTGCTTGGAGCAGATGAATCCCGGGACACTCCTGCGGGAAATTAAGTCCGGCAAGCACATGTTTTGGTGAAGAGCCCCTTTTTTTAAGTAAATAATTTTCAGAAAAATGTAACTTTTATCCTTTTCTTCAGTCTAATGAATAAAAGAGAATATGAAGGAGTGAGAATCAATGAATAAAAAGTGGTTAAGTATCGGATTAATTGCTGTACTTGCATTGTTACCTGCCATATTGTTTTTCATAGCGCCTAAATCAGAAGCGAAAGCAACGAATACAGTTTTTGTCACACAAAGCTGGCAAGGTCTTTTTTCAAAAGAATTAAAGGAGAATAGTGCGACGAGTGATGATGTCTATGTGACAAACAGTGAAGGAAGAACAGTTGCAGCAACGATAACGTTGGGTTCAGATAAAAAATCACTGATCGTTAGTGACTTAAAACCAGGAAGCTATAAATTACATGTGAAAAAGTTGGCCTTTGTACAAAGTGGGCTTAACACAAAAGCACATGTGCTGGACTTTAAAGTTATTGAGAAGCTTGAGGCAGTTACATCAAAGAAAGAGCTTCAGCAATATTTTGACGCTATCTTGGCACAAGAGATGCCATCATCTCGCAGCGGTTTAGAAAGTTTTACTTCAGAGGATAAAGCCGAAAATTCGAAAAGTAGCGCTACGGGAGAATCAACAACGAATAATCAGGTAGAGGGTATTGAAGAAGGCGATGTTGTCGTTGTTAAAAACGGTATAATTTACGCTGTGAAGGATACAGGCATTGATGTTATTGATGCAAATGATCCGGAAAACTTAAAATTAGCAACAACCTTGAAGCTAACTGAAAATCGGTATATTTCGAAACTAGCTTTATATGACAATCTATTGATTGCAATTGGAGATGAGTATTTACAAAAAGAAGGCACAAGTATGACGCTTGCATACTTCTACGATATTACAAATCCGAGTGATCCAAAGTATGTAAGGAAAGTAGCACAGGAAGGTTATTTACAGGAGGTTCGTGTAACAAATGACACATTGTATTTGATCGGCAATATGCACCCCAATTATTGGATGCTTCGAGAGGATAAGAATGTTGACTTACAACCGAAAACGTATGATAGTACGGTAAGCAATACTTATGAAAGTTTACCTCTCAGTAAGATTTCAATATTACCTAATACGTTAGATAGCACTTACAGCTTAATCACGGCTGTCGATTTGAAGGGCGGGGCAAAAACGTCTGCTAATACGAAAGGATATTTAGGTGGCAGTAGTGGGCTTTATATGTCTGAGGAGGCACTGTATTTAACGACACCTGTCTATCATCCAAGTACATCAACAAGTTCCGATAAACGTCTGATGGATGCTATGTGGCTACCAAGAGCAGTCGACACACAAGTGTTTAAGTGGGAAGTAGATGGCACGACGATGAACTTTATGGGCACAACAGAAGTAAAAGGCTCCGTTTTAAATCAATATTCAATGGATGAATATAATGGGAATTTCCGTATCGTAACGACTGAAGGGAATACGTGGGATGAAAAAACGTTATCTCGCAATCACCTCTTTATTTTAGATAAGAATTTACAGCAGGTTGGAGAGGTGACAGATTTAGCGCCAGGGGAAAAAGTATACTCAGCACGGTTTATGGGTGACAAGGCGTATGTGGTAACCTTTAAACAAGTCGATCCTCTTTTTGTCATTGATGTAGCAGATCCGACAAAACCAACTGTCTTAGGAGAGCTGAAAATCCCGGGCTTTAGTAACTATTTGCATCCACTTGATGAGACGCATTTAATTGGTATTGGTTATGATACAGAGCAGCGTTATGATGAATACTCCAAGAGCAATTTTACAGTGACGACAAATATGAAAATGTCCCTGTTTGATGTATCAGATTTCAAAAATCCGAAAGAGCAATCAACAGTAAAGATTGGTGGCAAAGGTTCTCATTCTGAAATTCAATACAATCCAAAGGCTTTATTCCGTAATAGTGCGTACAATTATTATGGCTTCCCAGTTGTGTTGTACAAAGCAGGCAATGGTGATGATGTGGTATACCAAGGCCAGGGTGCACAAATCTACGAAATCACAGCTGAAAACGGTATTATCTTAAAAGGAAATTTAATTAGCAAGGGAGAAAATGATCAATACGAGGACTGGGAGCACCTTGTGCAGCGTGTGGTTTATGTGAATGATGCATTATATACAGTTGCAAGAAATGAAGTGAAGAGCTATCAACTAAGCGATTTCAAACCGCTTGATACATTGACAATTAAATAAGAAATAGCGCATGCCTCGGTTATAGAGACATGCGCTATTTTTGTAGATAATTAAGGTTTCGATAAATATTTGTTTATCACTGACGATATTTCATGATTTCAGAGACAGTGACAAATTCGTAGCCTTGCTCTTGTAAGTAAGTAAGTACGGCATCCAGACCATCCGCTGTGGATTGGTGGATATCATGCATCAGCACAATCGCATTATTATGCAGATTGTTTTGTACATAAGTTAGTAATTGTTGCGAGTTACGATGCTTCCAGTCCATTGTATCAATTGACCATAAGACAACTGGCACAGGAATTTGTCCGTTGACAGTGTCATTTGTTGCACCATAAGGAGGTCTAAAAACGGTCGGACCTTGACCAATTGCTTGTGTGATGGCACCGGCAGTTGAAGTGTATTCCTTTGATACTTGTTCTATTGGAAGTTTCGTTAATACTGGATGATTCCATGTATGGCTCCCAACCTCATGCCCTCTAGCGAGCACATCTTTTGCAATATCAGGATAGTATTGAACACGACTACCAAGCATAAAGAATGTGGCTTTTGCCTGATATTTATCGAGTAAGTTCAATATTTGCTCTGTAACTTTTGGGTGGGGACCATCATCAAATGTTAACGCTATACGCTTTGCGTTTGGATCATTTTTGTTTTCATGCCCTGTTGTAACAGGTGGTTTCATAGTTTCCATAGCAATTTGGAATTCTGATGCTAGTAAGGGATTGATAAGAGAAAGTGAAAGCTTTACTACGGGTGCACCAGTTGCACCAGCTGCAATTTCATATTCATCAAAATATAAAGCTAGTGAATCTTCTAAAATAGCAAATCGTTCAAAGTTTTCCCATGTCGGCTCTGTTGCCGCAATGAGTTCTTCTTCTAACAGTTGGTCTTTCAACTGAGGGTTTTGTTGTAATTCTGAACGAACATGAGCAGCTAATGTTGCTAGATTATTTTCGTCATTTTGTAACAATGTTTGCATATCGATGAGAGTGCCAGTTTTATTGTTGAAGAAATAGGTTTTTGTGGTAACTTCGTGATTGGCACCACCTAAATACAACATTTTTGTTAATATAAATGAATAGTAATCCTCATTATAAGGGTAAGTTTCAAAGCTTATATTGAGTTCACCAGTTATATCTTTACTATTTTTGTTTTTTTTCATTGATTTTAAATAATGTTCTTTGGAAGATTTAATATACTGAGATACCTCTTCATTAAAAGTTTTGCTTTCTGTTTGTGGATAATTAATAGCATAAGGTGTACGTTTATCGTTTGAAACATCAGTGACGATGCTTATACCAGGGAACGCAGAACTTTCAGTGGAAAGCTTGCTATCACTTGCACTAGTTTTTTGGAATTTGAAGTCGTCATTTGATAGGATAATGACTAAGATAATGGATGTTAAAGAGATGATGAGGCCTATTAATAGTAAATCAATTATTGGGCCGCGTCGTTTTTTTCTTTGCTGCGTCATGGTGAATGCGCTCCCCCTCTGTGGAAAAATATTATTCTATAAAATTAGACGTAATAGACGCCTAAAAAGTTATACTTTTTTTTGGAACTTTTTTTAATGCCTAGGCATTTATGCCACATCTTTGAGGTCGACTAACCCCTAGAGCGGGAATACACTTTTCTTATTAGCATATATGAATTTTAGAGTTGAGTTTTTACTTTCTGTTCGATACTATTGGCAGGAGACCAAAGGAGGTAGGAACAAGCAATGGTATTAAAAGAGCAAAATAATGAAATTACGATTGACTGCTTGTTGCTGGCAGGTCGTATTATGATTGAAAGCGGTGCTGAAACATATCGCGTAGAAGATACGATGCTTCGCATGGCCGGGTCACAAAATATGCTAGATGCACAATGTTATGCTACACCAACCGGTATTATTTTTTCATTAGGAAAAACACAACCGACAAGAATAACTTCAATATCGAGAAGAAATACAGATTTACAAAAAATTTCCTTGGTAAATTCAGTATCCCGTAGACTCACATCTCACATAATAACACTAGAAGAGGCTTATGACGAGTTAAAGTCGATACAAAAAACGAATTATTTTTTACCAAATTACGTGCAGGTTTTAGCTGCCGCTCTTGCAAGTGGTTGCTTCCTAATTTTATTTAACGGAATTTGGTCGGATATACCGGTAACGATTCTTGCTGGAGGCCTTGGATTTGCTACGTTATTGTTGATGAACTATTTAACGAAGGTAAAATTCTTCTCGGAATTCACTGCTGCTTTAATGATCGGTCTAGTAGCATATGTAGCTGTTAACTTTGGGTATGGTGAAGAAATAGATAAGATTATTATAAGCTCTGTGATGCCTCTTGTGCCGGGTATATTAATCACAAATGCGGTACGTGATTTAATGGCTGGTCATTTAATGTCGGGGCTATCAAAGGGGGCAGAGGGTTTTTTGACAGCTTTTGCAATTGGGGCAGGTATTGCTGTTATTTTATCATTTTAGGGAGCAGATGAGATGGACTACATTGTACAATTTGTTGCTAGTTTTATTGCTACAGCGTGTTTTGGTACCATTTTTAACGTGCCGCCGAAAACATATTTCCATTGTGGATTAGTTGGGGCATTAGGTTGGATTATTTATTATGCGTTAACCCAACAGGGATTGGATGTTGTTGAGGCATCTTTCTTCGGGGCATTTGTCATTGCAATTGTAGCCCATACGTATGCCCGACGCTTTAAAATGCCGATGTTAATTTTTAGTGTAGCAGGTATTATTCCGCTTGTTCCAGGGGGAATGGCGTATAATTCGATGCGTAATGTTGTTGAAGATGACTATATACAAGGTCTGCAGTATGGCATGAAGGCATTTTTAATAACAGGTGCTATTGTTATAGGGCTTGTGTTTGCAGAGGTATTGGTGCAATTGGTATTCCGAGCGATGCACGCAAGTAAAAAGAAAATACAAATGGTTAAAAAGAATAAAAGCTAGGCACCTTCAATGCTTCCTTCAAAGACATTAAGGTGACTAGCTTTTTTGTTTACTTTAATAGTAGTATTTCGATTTCTTCTGGTGTGACAGGTTTACTAATGTGATAACCTTGAATAGTATCGCATCCGAAGCTTTTTAGTAGCTCAGCCTGTTCAGCAGTTTCAACACCTTCTGCGACAACAGTTAGTTCCATTGATTTTCCTAATTGCACCATGCCAAGCATTAACTTTTGTGTCTTCTCAGATTTTAATAATGAACTAGTAAATGATTGATCAATTTTCAATGTATCAATCGGTAAGATTTGCATATATCGAAATGAGCCGTAACCTATCCCGAAATCATCTAATACGAAGACAATGCCTTCATTTTCTAGCTTACGCATTTGCTGCGTAATAAATGTTGCAGCCTCTGCTTCAAGTGCAAATTTCTCTGTAATCTCAATTTGCAATAGATTTGCAGGACATCCTGTTTTCGTTAATGTATCAAGTACAGATTTAGCCATGTTTTTATCACGGAACTCACGTACAGAAGAATTAATGCTGACTTTTAAATCAAAACCTGCTTTTTTCCAGATTAATGCTTGTTCACAAGCCTTTTCAAGCATGAAAGAGCCGATGTTGTTGATGAGCCCTGTCTCTTCAGCAACTGGAATCAGTTCATCTGGTGAAACAACGCCAATCACTTCGTCTTCCCAACGGACAAGTGCCTCAACTGCTGTGATTTTTCCAGATGCTACATCTACTTGTGGCTGATAGAGTACTTTCAGGTTTTTTTGGTCAAGTGCTTGCAATAAGCGTTTCTCAATTAGAGCTTTACGATTTAATGCTTTATGTATAGCTTTTGATAATGAAACAATATTGTCACCACCGGCTTCACGAACGGTACTAATTGTTGCAATCGATGCTTTCATCAACTGTGAGAAAGTCGATTGGTCTTCAGGGAAACGTGTAATACCACCACTAATGGAGATAGGAACTGCAACACTTCCATTATAAATCGGATGCTGTTGTAAATAAGATAGGAACCCTTGGATAAACCATTCGCTTAATGGTGTAATAACAACAAAGTCATTTTCATTAATACGTGCCATTGTACTATCTTGGAAATACATTTTCATACGGTTTGTAAATTCAATAATGAGATTGCGCTCACTTGGATGATCTTGTAACTCTTTTAACGTATAAAATTTATCGATACTTAAGTAAACGAAAGAGAAGTGTCTCTGCTCCTCGATCATCTTTGTAATAATTTTCTCTAAACGATGAGCATTCATTAAGCCTGTCTCTGTATCGATATAAGCAATTTTTTCAAGTTGATGTTGGATCGTTTTCGCTTTCGTAATGTCTTTTTCGAGTAACATAAACTGTTGCTCATTCGTTTCAAAATTGAATGTCGGGATAGCTGTTAATAGTACCCAATAAGGATGACCTGATTTGGAGATTTTTTCGATTTCACCTTGCCATGTAAGACCGTGGTTCAGATTACGCCAAATTGTGTTAGTAATTTTTTCACTTTCGTTATTATCTGGGAATAGTTGCCAAAACGTTTTCCCGATAACACGCTTTGGCGTCCATTGGCTGATTTTTAAGAAGTTTTGGTTGCAATCTACAATAAATCCATCTTGGTCTAGTGTAACTGTCATGAAAGTGGATTCTAAACTTTGCTTTAAGTCTTCCAGTGCATTATTTGTAGAAGTTGGTTTGATCATGAATTGTGGTAAAACAAACATTATTAAAATCAAGCATTCATCGTTCTCTGTAAAAGATTTTGCAAGAAGTGAAGTAGTAATTTCGTCATTTGTTTGTGTGTACACTTGGATATTTTCTATATAAGTAAAATTTTCGTTTTGAGCAATCTGCTCAAATGTTTCTTGTGAAAGCTGACGTAGTAGACTTTCGGTAATGGGCGAGGTAGCATGTCCTATAATATCAGACGTTGCAAAGCCAAACTGTTGTTCAGCAGACTTCCCCCATATCATTACGTTACCATTATTGTCCATTATCAATGCGGGGAAGGGCAGTGAATTTAAATAACGTTCATCAATGTTTATCGCGTTTTGCATAGGACTCATAATTATTCGGTCTCCTTGAGTAATAAATATATACTACTATTATAGTGAATTATCAGGAATTAGTCATTATGAATATGATTATGTTTATCTTATAAAAAATATTGCAGTTCTTTTGTATCTGTTTTTTAGAAAAGCATGGAATAAAAATGATAGATTTTAATACATAAATTAGAAGGTAGGATTTAAATGGAACGCTTAAAAGGAATCATTTTAATTATTTCAGGTTCAATGTTGTGGGGAGCAACTGGTCCATTAATGGAATGGTTGCTTGACCACACGGTGTTAACAGTTTCTTTTATGTTAACGATTCGTCTATCTGTTGCAGGAGTATTATTACTTATGTATTTACTGCTTACAAAGCAAAGTATTTTCGGTATTTGGCAACAAAAAATATGGGGTAGACAGCTTTTTATTTTCGGCATTGCTGGAATGTTAGGGGTACAATATGCCTTTGTCGCAGCAATAAATGAGAGTAATGCAGTACTAGCAACACTTCTACAATTTTTAGCACCAATTTTTGTTGTTGCTTATGTCTCTCTTAGTTTAAAGAAATGGCCACCTAAATATCAAGTGTTAGGTATTATTGGTACATTAGGGGGGTTATTCTTGTTACTAACGAATGCATCTTTTGATGAATTGTTAGTTAGTCGAAAAGCCTTATTGTGGGGTGTGGCAGTTGGTCTAACATTTGCCTTTTACACCCTATATCCAGCACGTCTCATGAAAGAGTGGAGTGTATTGCTCGTAGTCGGCTGGGGCATGCTAATAGGTGGTCTAACACTAGGTATTGTCAGCCGTGTTTGGCAATCTAATGAATGGGTTGCTTTTACGGATCTCAAAATAATAGGTTTAATGATTGCACTTATATTTTTTGGTACGATGGCCTTCGTACTTTTTTTAAGTAGTATGAAATATATTTCCGCTGTAGAAACAAGTATCTTGTCGAGTGTCGAGCCGTTAACAGCCATGGTTATTTCTGTAATCGTTTTTAGTACGTCTTTAGGTGTATGGCAATTGGTAGGTGTGTTCATCATGCTTGTCTGCGTAACTTGGCTTTCCATAGCGGGCGAAAAAGCATAAAAACACTATAAAATTTTTTTGCCTATTTAGGCAGGGGATGAAAAAGAGAAAGTTTTTCATAAACAAGGTGGGAGCATAAGTGAAAGTTGTTATTGCGTATGTAAAGCCATATAAATGGCCTGCGTTTTTTGCATTGCTTTTAATGTTAGTTGAATTATTCGTCGAACTAATTCAGCCGCTCATCATGGCAAAAATTATCGACGATGGCATACGGGCTCAAAATAGTCAGCTGATTTTGCAGTGGGGAGGTACATTGCTTGTACTATCCTTCATTGCTTTTTTATCAGGTGTCGCAAATTCCTATTTTTCATCACATACGGCACAAAGCTTTGGTTTTGATTTACGGAATGCGTTGTTTGAAAAGATTCAATCATTCACACTTGCTACTTATCAAAAATTTCCGGCATCATCACTCATTACGCGCTTAACAAATGATGTGTCTCAGGTACAAACAGTACTTTTCATGAGCTTACGTATTATGTTACGTGCACCACTAGCTGTAATGGGGAGTATCATAATGGCTTTTTATGTTAATGCAAAGCTTGCATTGTTTTTAGTGATAGGTGCACCTATCGTCGTAATTTTCCTTGTAGTAATGGTAGTTAAAGGAGTTGCATACTTTAGCAAGGTCCAGCACCGTGTGGATCGATTAAATCGAGTGCTACAGGAAAACTTACAAGCAATTCGACTAGTAAAAGCTTATTTACGTGGTACATATGAGGCATCGAGGTTTGAAAGGGTAGCAGGATACCTCAGAATAGATACGGTGAAGGCACTTCGGACGATGGAATACATTATGCCGGCTCTTTTATTCATAATGAATATGAGTTTATTGGCAGTGCTATGGTTTGGTACGAAGCAAATTGATGATGGTACTGCACCGTTAGGGGATGTTGTAGCGATTGTAAACTATGCGATGCGCATAACAGGTTCGTTTTCGATGTTTGCCTTCATTATTATTTTTTATGCACGTGCGAAAGCATCAGCAGAGCGCATGGTAGAGGTGCTTGATGTAGATAATGAAGTCGAGATGAGTTCTTCTTCTGAAAGAATCATTACAGAAAAACTAAAATCAGGAGAAGTACTATTTGATAATGTGAGCTTTAAATATCCAGGGACAGATGTTTCTGTCTTACAAAATGTAAGCTTTCATGTAAAGGCAGGAGAAAAACTTGCTATTATGGGCGCAACAGGTGCCGGAAAATCGACATTGCTACAGCTAATCCCTCGTTTTTACGATGTGACAGCAGGGCAGATTTTAGTTGAAGGAATAAATGTTAAAGCGTGGGATATACAACAACTGCGCGAAGTCATTGGCTATGTACCACAGCAATCACTGTTGTTTACGGGGAGTATTGCAGAAAATATTCGTTGGGGTAATGTAGAGGCAGAGATGGACGCTATTCTTCATGCGACGATGCAGGCGCAAATACACGCATCTGTTGAAGATTTTCCGCAAGGCTATGACACGAAAGTTGGGCAAAAGGGCGTCAATTTATCCGGTGGGCAAAAGCAGCGCTTGTCAATTGCACGTGCGCTTCTTCGAAAAGCACATATATTAATGCTAGATGACAGTACGAGTGCATTAGATGTAGATACCGAGCAAGCGTTATGGGGTGCATTAGAATGTGAAAAGGCGACGATGCTTGTCGTGACACAAAAAATTCGTACGGCAAAAGAGGCAGACAAAATTTTATTGATGGATGCAGGACAAGTTGTTGCATATGGCACACACGAAGAGTTATTAATATCTTCTGCATTATATCAAAGAATTGCTATCTCACAGCAGGAGGTGGAGCAATAGTGGCTTTTTTTCAAAAACCTTTTGGCTATGAGCCGGTTTTGTCTAAAAAAGATTTGAAGCAAACGGTGCAGAAAAAGAAGGGACCCCGTGCATCAAATTGGAAAAGTACGCTTGGACGTATATGGCGAATTGTTGATGAACAACGAGCTTTATTAGTCATTGTGTTACTCATGGTGATGGCAAGCTCCGCATTGGCGTTACTTGGTCCATATATAATTGGCAAAATGATTGATACATTTGTGATGAATGGCAAGCTTGATGGCTTAGGCAAAATGATCGCAATATTAATTGGTATATATGCGGTACTAGCAGTGACATTGTTTTTACAAAATTACTGGATGATTAGTATTGCACAGCAGACGATTTATCGATTAAGGACAAGTGTTTTTTCACATTTGCAAAAGTTACCTGTGTCATTTTTTGATCGTCGTCAACATGGCGAATTAATGAGCCGAGTGACAAATGATATTGAGGCAGTAAGTTCGACATTGAATAGTTCATTTATTCAGGTATTTTCGAGTGTCTTGACATTGAGCGGCACACTCATTATTATGCTGTCATTAAGTCCTTTGTTAACGGTACTTACAATGACGATCATTCCGACGATGTATTTAGCGATGCGCTGGATTACACGCCGTACAGGCCCGCTTTTTAAAGAGCAGCAAGCGGCATTAGGTGCACTCAATGGCATGATTGAGGAGACAATTTCAGGGCAGCGAATTGTGAAGGCATTTTCACAAGAAAAACGTGTCATACTGGAATTTCGAGAGAAGAGTTTGCGTTTAAAAAGGACTGGATTTTGGGCGCAAACGTATTCTGGTTTTATCCCTAAAGTGATGAATTTTTTAAATAACATGAGTTTTACTATAGTTGCTGGTATCGGAGGGATTCTAGCGCTTTACGGACATGTATCGATTGGTGTAATTGTTATTTTTACAGAATATGCAAGGCAATTTACCCGTCCGTTAAATGATTTAGCGAATCAGTTTAATACGGTTCTATCAGCGATTGCTGGTGCTGAACGAGTTTTTACGTTGCTAGATGAACGGCCTGAAGTAGAGATGGCATCTGCACAACCACACAAACTCCGGGGGAAAGTAGATTTCAATCATGTATACTTTAAATACGAGCAAGATGAAGAAACTTATACACTAAAAGATGTTCATTTTTCGATTGAATCTGGACATACAGTTGCATTAGTAGGTCCGACGGGTGCAGGGAAAACGACAATTTTACAGCTGATTGCTAGGTTTTATGATGTAGAAAAGGGAGAAGTGTTATTTGATGGAGTGAACGTTCAACAAATTGACCGTGAGGCGTTGCGATCGCAAATGGCATTCGTATTGCAAGATCCGTTTTTATTTGAAGCCACAGTTCGTGAAAATATTCGCTATGGTCGGTTAAATGCGAGTGATGTAGAAATTGAAGAAGCGGCTAAACGAGCAAACGCGCATTATTTTATCATGAAGTTAAAAGACGGCTATAATACAGTACTGGCAGCTGATGGACGTGAAATTTCGCAAGGACAGAAGCAATTGTTGTCCATTGCACGTGCATTTGTTGCGGATCCTAAAATTTTATTGTTAGATGAGGCGACGAGTAGCATTGATACTGTCACGGAGTTAGAAATTCAAGAAGCACTCGATATGTTGATGCAAGGACGGACAAGTTTTGTCATTGCACATCGCTTGAATACGGTACGTAATGCGGATATAGTACTTGTTATGCAAAAGGGTGAGTTAGTTGAAGCAGGTTTGCAGCAGGCTTTAATTGAAGCGGGAGGTATTTATGCACAAATGCTTAGCTCATCTTCTCATTACTTACAAGAATAAAAAAGATATTTACAAAAATTTTAAGATAACTATGATGAAATAAGGAAATAGTCTTAAAGAAGAACGAGGTAAATGATGAATATTTCAGTAATTACGGTGTCTTTTCCTTTAGACGGAGAAACATTAGAAGAAGTACGCTCGCTGTGTGAAGAAGCGACGACGCATGATTATCGTGTGTATGAAACAATTATGAATGTGCCAGTAGCAGGATCTTTTGATTCGAAGGGCTTTATGGTGCTTGCTTATGATGATGATCAAGATAAGGTTGTCGGCGCAGCAAGTGCAATTGATTTAATGGGTTTGCATACTTATGAATGGTCCCTAGTTGTCGCACCGATGTATCGCAGGATTGGTATTGGTACAGCTTTAGTGGAGGTTTTACAGGCAGGACTTGTAGAACGTGGTGCAGAAGGTCAACTGGCTTTAGTTGTTGAAGGCGCTCCCCTGAGTCGAACATTTATTGAAGGCAGTGGCTATGCGTATAGTTTTTCGGAGGCGACATTAGAAACAAAGGCAGAGCCTGTAGATTTGCGTGAGGATATTCAAATTGAGACATACGCTGGCGAGAAAGAGCAGCTTGTTGCGATTTATAGCGAGGCATTTGGTGACTTACCAGAGGAATCTGAGGAGCTGATTCTTTTCAATACGTCTCATGAAGGACGTAAGTTGTGGGTAGCACGTAAAGACGATGAAGTTGTGGGGACAGTGACAACAGCTGAAGAAGGCGAAGTCCAGTGGGTAACGGCATTAGCGGTTCATCCAATGCATGAAGGGCAAGGAGTTGGCACAGCGTTACTGTCATACACAAAAGACTTTGCTAGTCGATCTGGAGCTAAATGCGTCATGCTTGATGTTGAAATAGAGAATAGTAAGGCACTGTCGGTATATGAAAAAGCTGGTTTTATGAAAGCACAACAAATTGATTATTATGTAAAAAAATAAAAAGAGGAGCTGTGCCAAAAAGTGCAAGATTATACTTTTAGCATGGCTTTTTCTTTTGGGATAATTACGGTGTGGTGTCTCAAACTCTATTAAGAAGTCTCTTTTTAGTCATAAATAGTGGTTCCAACCATACATTGTTAGTAAGTTTGGTGAAAGGAGTCGGTTGGATGCGTATCCCTGCGTTAAGTAAGAGGAAGCCTTCTGAGAAAAGAGATAGAAGTTCGTGGTGGAGGGTTGTGAAAGTGTATTTAGCGAAAGGGAAATATTATCGTTTACCTCCTCGAAGATAGAAGAGATTACTGGTATTATTCATGACTATTTACGAAAAAGAGTTCTGCTCACAACGTGTGGCTGTGAATGGAACTTTTTTTGACGTTTTTAAAATTGCATAATGGTATTTATTTAGTGAATATGTCCAACTGGGGACAGAGTTAACGATGAAACCTCAAGAAGTGATGGAAAATGCAATTATTTCAGGAGAGGCGTTCTTGGTCTCAATATTATTGTCAAAGGGTTCTTTCTCATTAAGTTTATCAGATAAATATGAAAAAAATTCGATTGATCATTAAACTAGAATTTTAAGATATGCAAAAAAACACCTTTGATTTCTAAGTCGAAGGTGTTTTTTGCTGTTTAAGTAAGGATATGTTGTTAGTCTTCTAGTAAAAACGTCTTTTTGGAAGGGCCCACCAAATAGAGTTCATGCATAGCGCGTGTTAAAGCGACATATAGTAGTTTTCGGTCAATTTTTGTATCGAAAAATGGAATGTCAAATGCTGCTACGATGACAGCGTCGAATTCAAGCCCTTTTGCTAAATGACTTGGTACGACAAGTAGTACCTGCTGATTTATCGTCTCATCCTCGGTTAATAGCTGTACGGGAATATTACTTTCAAATAATGCTTCTTGCATGTACTTTGCATCGGCTGTTGTTTTACAGATTAGTGCTACTGATTGGTGACCATTTGCACGAATTGCATCAAAAATCAAACCGATTTGTTTAGCATTAAAGTTATCAGCTTGTACAAAGGTCGGATCATTCCCATGGCGGACAACTGGTTCCACTAGCGGAAGTTGTTCATCCATTTGTGCCAAAATCATATTGGCAACCTCCATAATTTCAATCGTTGTTCGGTAACTTTTTTGTAATGTTCGGAAGCTTGCCCGTGGGAATAAATCTTGCACCGGCTCCCAAGCGGTAAGTGAACGATAGCTATGTATACCTTGTGCTAAATCGCCCACCATTGTAAACATATCTGTTTCGAGACCGGTTTTTAATGCAGCAAGCTGGAACAAGCTATAGTCTTGCACCTCATCGATAAAAACAACTCGCATTTTCCATTCATCAGCAATGCCTTTAATACGTGCGTGTAAATAGTAGAGCGCAGCTAGATCCTCTAATGCCCAATTCTCCTTTGCATGCACCTGGATAAATTGTTGTTGTTCAATATAATGCCATTCAGGTGTAAGTTCTTCTAGTAGCTCGTGGCGCGTTAAAAATGTACGATACAGCGTCTTAACATTATATTTTGTGAAGCGACGCATATAGACTGTAGCAGTCGATTTTGCCTCCTTCTCAATAGCCGGGATACGTTCGTCACGCTCATCGATAAATCTTGTCACGATGCGGCGTCTTTTATCATCATCACGAATCCCGTTTAATGCTTTGCCTAGTGCTTCATCATATTTTGCGTTGAGTACATTTAAGACAGCTTGTTTTTTCTGTCGGACATGACTGGCAAGTACTTTTTTAATATGTGCAAGCCGTTTTTCAATCGGCATGTAAGAAAACTCATATAAAAACAGTTTCTTTAAATGGGAGCTGCGCATAATTAGGTACTTTTCAATAAAGACATCTTCGAATTGTTCAGCAATTTCTTGTTCGATTTTTTGAAGATAACGCTCCATCACATCCCGGTAATATAGAGAGCCCTTAATTTCAGAAATCCAAGCAGTTGGATGATCGGTACCACCTGCTACAAGTGATTCAAGTTGCTCATTGGGATTGCGTAGTTTGAGCTTTAGCTTCGTTGCGGCCATAACGTAATCTGCGTAGGTCGTTTGGCAAATTTTATCGACACCGAGTTCTGGTAGTACATCGCCAATATAATCAATAAATAATTTATTTGGTGCTAAAATCATGAGCTGTTCGGGATTAAAGTTTTCACCCATCGTGTATAAGAAATACGAAATACGGTGGAGGGCAATTGTCGTTTTTCCACTACCGGCAGCGCCCTGTACGATAATAGGCTGACGTAGATGCGCACGAATAATTTCATTTTGCTCTTTTTGAATAGTAGAGACAATTTCGGTCAAACGAACATCTGCCTTGCCTTCAAGTGCCTCTTGTAATAATTCATCATTTGTAGTTAAATCGATGTCTCGAATGTCGAGTAGTTCACCATCTTCAATTTTATATTGACGCTTTGCAAATAAATGCCCCTTATGTGTTTCGCCACGAACGTCATATTCCATATCGCCAAGGCGGCCATCATAATAGACGTTAGCGACAGATGAGCGCCAATCAACAATAATCGGTTCATGGGTATCGCGATGGAATAAAGAAGTTTTTCCAATATATAAAAGTTCTTCAGGATCACCTGTTTTTTGAAAGTGGATACGGGCAAAGTAGGGCTTTTTTTGGACAGCTTCTAAGCCTTCTTTTTGGGACCGTGCCATTTCGAAAAATCTGGCATTCGATAAAATATTTAAATAGCTTAAGCTAGAATCCAAATAGTCGAGATCAGCCATCGATTTACGGATGTTCTCTTGAGCAG
Source organism: Lysinibacillus sp. NPDC097287 (assembly GCF_044761695.1). NCBI lineage: Bacteria > Bacillati > Bacillota > Bacilli > Caryophanales > Bacillaceae > Lysinibacillus > Lysinibacillus sp. NPDC097287. The sequence goes on along the minus strand of NZ_JBIWCX010000008.1, from coordinate 72,551 downwards.
ATTTTAAATCTCTTTGCGATTCATTTAGAATTTGTTGCATATACTCTTTCGTGTAAGCAAGACGCTCTTGCTCAGCGATAAAATCCGGATGCCTTGCAATCATTTGTTGCACCTCCTAAATATGTATAAAATTCAATTTTGTCTCTGGGGGAGTTGATTGGGCCGCGGGTACAAAAAATCTCTGACTTCCACCGAGGTCACTGAAAAACTCTAAACTAGGATTTTTTTATAGCATTTTTTTTTATAGCATTATTTTACTATGCAAGGATTTAGCGCGGCGGCGGATGTTTTTTGCGCGAAAGCGAACGCTAGAGCGCTAAATCCTTAAAGTCATATTTTTATTAGAGAATTTATTAGAAAAACACTTTTTCAGTGGCCTTCTTCCACCGGAGGAATTAATCTGAGTCGGGTTAAATAAGTTCTCATATTACTATACAAAAAATATGGCTATAAGTGAAAGAGAAGGAAGTTTTCTGTAAGACATTGCTATACTATAGGCAGAAATTAAAAAGGGAGGCTATTCATATGGATATATTTGCGCATAGAGGTGTATCTGGACACTATCCTGAAAATACGGGTGCTGCTTTTTACGCAGCGTCAAAGTTACCTATTGCAGGTATTGAACTGGATGTACATTTAACTGCGGATGGCGAGTTAGTAGTTATTCACGATGAAACAATTGATCGTACATCTAATGGAACTGGATATGTTAAAGATTATACACTGCAACAGCTTCGTGCATATGATTACGGCTCATGGTTTTCAGAGGAATTTGCAGGTGAAAATATTCCAACACTCAGTGAAGTATTAGAGTTGTTTGTAGGGACACATCATCTTATTAATATTGAACTGAAAACAGATGTTTTTCCGTATGAGGGTGTTGAATCTCTTGTGATTAAGGAAGTGGCGACGCATCAAATGACCGAACGTGTTATTATTTCTTCGTTTAATCATGAGTCACTCCAAATTGTGAAACAGCTTGCTCCGTATATTGAAACAGCTGCGTTATTTGCAGAGATACTAACTGATTTTACGACCTATACCTCTCAAATACCTGCAAATGCGATTCATGTTAGTTTACCTGTAGCAATACGTAAATCTGTACGTACAGCGTTGGAAGAGGGGGCTATCATTCGTGTTTACACAGTCAATGACATCGAATACGTACAACCATTGCAGCAGCTCGGTGTGCATGCCATTTTCACGGATGATCCCGTAAAATTAGCAGAGGCGTTACAAGGAGAATGAAAAAGCACATCCAGTTGAGGATGTACTTTTCACCATTTTGCAATGTGTTCCTCGATACTGCCCAGCATTTGTTGAATAACAAGTGTTTCGCCGTTTTCAAGTAATATTCTGCCATCATAATAGCCGAACATCTGATGTACTTCGGATTTAATAAGTTTGGCATTCGATGTTGCTACACGCTCGAAGAAAGGGGAGAATGTTAAATCTAATTGACTTGAAAACTTTGATTTTACATGCCAAGGTTGCATAAAATCCTCTCGGTCATAATCAAACAACACATCTTCATGAATTTTCGTCATTTTGCCATCAACGAATACGGCATTTTCCGTCATTCCAGTACCATCTGTCCATTTTCCACCAAGATTTAGGCCAATACGACGTCCACGTACTCTTTGCGATGCCATGCCCCAATTCCATGTGGCTTGTCTTGGCCAAACGCCACGACCATAGTCGAGTACAGCGAAACTTTCTTCAGGTGTAAAGGAAAAGTGGCGATTGCCAATTGTTACAAGACCAGAAGTTGGAAGAGTATGATGCTTTCCTGTAAATTGGAAAGTTTTACGATTCCAAGGGACGACTACATTTAGCGACTCATCCTCGGGTGGGTGTTGAATAATAAGATCGGCTCGCAATGCTTCACCGTCAAAGTTGGGGATAGACACAACTAAATGTGTTTCATTTTGAATATACGATATATCGATGCTCATCTCGCTATTTTTAAAACTGACTGTTTCAAGTACTTGAGTCGGCATTTTAAGCTTGCCACCAAGCGGAATGGTAATTGTTTTTTCGAAATAGCGTTGCGTTTCGTACTCAAGGAAATAAACGAAGCAAACTGCTGCATAATCAAGATGACTAATTGTTGCAGAGAATGATATTTCATCACCATATATACACCAGTAATTCCATTTCTTTTTGCGCATCATATGTCCAGTTAAATTACTATTTATGAGAGGCTTACGTGCAAATCCTATGGCTGAAGGATTTAGATTGCCTTTTTTATCGCATAAAAGAGTAGGTAGTACTATTTCTTTCTCAGCATGCTGCTTCACATTTAACATCCTTCCTTTTAAAATTTTAAATTTTCGCACCATTTCTTCTATTGTAACAAAAACAATCTTGTAAATGGAAAATATAGCGTTAAATAATAGAATGTTATTAATGAACATATGATGGCATAAGGAGGGGATTGTTGCAAATACGTATAATAGACAGGCGGCAGTACAGTATGCGAACTTGTGGTGGAACAGAAGTAACCCGGCATTTCCTTTTTTTGATGTAGACTGTACGAATTTTATATCCCAATGTCTACTTGCTGGGGGAGCACCAATGCGAGGAGCTCCAAGTAGGGAAAAGGGGTGGTGGATACAAGGACGGAATTGGAGCTTTAGCTGGACGGTTGCACATTCATTAAGATGGTATTTAGAGGGCTCGACTAGAGGATTGAAAGGGAGAAGGGTTCAATCTGCTGAGGAATTAGATCTTGGGGATGTCATTTTTTACGATTTTCAAGGAAATGGGAAAATTGATCATTCCGTGATTGTTACAAGCATACAAAATGGGATTCCATTTGTGAATGCTCACACTTCAGACAGTATCAATCGTCCATATTTCTATGAAGACTCAACAGCGTATACGCCGAGCATGACATATTATTTTTACCATATCAATGATAGTTTCGCTTAGAAGGCTACAGGTGTTAAAGTGCGCTGTTTTATGATAATGTTGAAGATAGATAGATTAAACTAATCTGAATTTTCTAAACGTTATTATAAGGAGCGACAATAATGAGCGAACAATTTTTAACTGTAAAAGATGCAATCATCCAGCGCCGTTCGATAAAAAAGTTTAACGGGCAACCTGTAGATAGAGAGGATTTGCTAGAAATAATAGATGATGCAGTATGGGCACCGAATCATGGTAACCGTGAGCCTTGGCGTTTAGTTGTTGCATGTGGCAAGGAATTATTTGCTCTTCATGAATTACTGCGTGACCTAACTGTTCCGAAATGGCAGGATCTTTCTAGTGATGATTTAGATAAACAAATGTCAAAATTCACATTAGCAGGTGGTTATGTATTTGCCATCGTGCCAGAAGATGCTCGTCAAAAAGAACGTTTAGAAGATTATGCTGCGGCAAGTTCAATGCTTCAAAATATGCAACTGCTTGCTTGGGATAAAGGTATCGGTTCATGCTGGAAGACCCCTGGGTTTTTAGATAATCCGAAATTCCGTGAAGCGTTGAAAGTTCAAGCAGGTGAGCGTGTCATTGCTATGCTGCAAGTAGGTTATTTCGATGATTTGCCAAAAGCAAAAGAACGTAAAACATCAGCGGATATCGTAACGATTTTCGGTGAATAAAACAGAACAAATCCTCTCGCGTGCATGTGCCAGCGAGAGGATTTGTTTGTTTCCATGTATTTAAAGTGAAAGATAAACATCACAAGGTTTAAATTTTGCACTAGTTATTATTTTTGTAATTCAGCGACCTCATATAGGTAGTCACCTAATACACGTAACCCTTTGTCGAAGTTTTCAAGGTGGAAGTGCTCGTTAGGCGCGTGGAAGTTTTCGCTCGATAAGCCGAAGCCCATTAACACGACAGGTAGTTTTAAAATTTCATCGAATGCAGCGACGATTGGAATTGAACCGCCACCGCGAGTATAAGCTGTTGGCACATTATATACTTTTTCGTAAGAACGACCAGCTGCCTGAATGAGAGGGTGGTCAAATGGTGTTAAATATGGACGACCTTTATCAAATTCAGAAATTGTCACTTCTACGCCAATAGGTTTAAATTTTTCGATATGTGCTCTCAGTAATGCGACGATTTCATCTGGTTCTTGGTTTGGGACTAATCGGCATGTGATTTTTGCGCCAGCTTCAGCGGGAAGTACTGTTTTAATCCCTTCGCCAGAGAAGCCACCAAAGATGCCGTTGACTTCTAATGTGGGACGAGCCCAAGTTTGTTCTAAATACGAGTAGCCAGCCTCACCAAATAATTCTTTTACACCGACTTCTTCTTTCACATCATCTTCATTAAAGCCTAATGCTTTGTATGCTTCGCGTTCCTCAGCTGTTAAAGGCAGTACTTTGTCGTAAAAGCCTTCTACTTGAATCGTACCATGCTCATCGCGGAAGGAAGCTAAAATCTCTGCTAGTGCATGGATCGCATTTTGTACGCCGCCACCATAGAGTCCAGAGTGCAAATCTCCCTTAGCTCCGCGCACATCAATTTGAAGGCCAGTCAATCCGCGTAAGCCGTAGCATACAGCTGGTTTGCCAGGACCGTAAAGACCTGTATCCGAAATTAGAATTAAATCCGCGGCTAATTTTTCTTTATGTTCTTCCACAAAGGCAGGAAGGTTTGGACTGCCAATTTCCTCTTCGCCTTCATAAATGAATTTAACATTCACCGGTAGTGTCCCCGTAGTAGCAAATAAAGCCTCAATCATTTTTAAATGCATAAATACTTGCCCTTTATCATCACTTGCCCCACGTGCAAACAATTTGTTGTCACGGATGGTAGGGTTGAACGGTTCACTTTCCCAAAGGTGTAATGGGTCTACTGGTTGCACATCATAGTGACCATAGAAAAGAATTGTCGGCTGCCCTTCGGCATGTAACCAATCTGCGTAGACAACAGGGTGTCCAGCTGTTTGTGTAATAGAAATGTTTTCTAAGTTTAACTTTTCAAAGGCTGTTGCTAGCCATTTTGCTGCATCTTGGATGTCTTCTTTGTGTTCGGATAATGAGCTAACACTCGGTATACGTAAAAATTCATTTAATTCCTCTAAATGCGCTTCTCGGTGATTTGTGAAGTAAGCGTCTAATGCTTGTAAATGCGACATAATGGTACCTTCTTTCAATATTTAAATTATTTAGATAATACAAATTATAGCACAAAGTAGTAAGGAGATAGCAGGGAAGACCAACCGTATGTATGCAGATGATATTGTGAAAAAGCGTTTAGCGAATATTACAAGTAAGAGTGATTAAGCTTACATCATTGTAATGAAATTGAAAGCCAATCCGATAGAGTGTAAGACATTATTTTGCGAGAATGTGTATAGAAGCAAGAACATGAAGCGGAGGAATACACAATGAATGAAAAATTAGAAAGCGTATATGAAGAATATAACCGTTACATCTATCATTTATGTCTAAAACTAACTCGTAGTAATACGGAAGCTGAAGATTTAATGCAAGAAGTTTGGGTGAAAGTTGTGCGCTACGAAGATAGCGTTGCAGAAGTTGAACATATTAAAGCTTGGTTAACGACGATTACGATGAATACATTTAGAGATCGTTATCGTAAAAAAGTACGTCGTAGTAAGTATATGATGAATCAACCTGAAACATTAGACGTACCGATCTTAGATTTGGTTCCCAATAATGATATTTCAACGGAAGAAAAAATTGAAAAAGAGGTTGTCACAAAATTAGTGCAAGAAAAAATGGGGCAATTAGATGCGATTTACCAAAAAACTTTATGGTACTTCTACATCGATCAGTACTCACTTGCAGAAATTTCTGCCCTTATGAAGGTATCTATTGGTACAGTGAAATCTCGTTTATTCCGTGCGAAAGCGCGTTTAAAAGAAATGTTAATGGCTGACGTATCAGTAGTAGAAGCAGTGCTACCAGCGTAAGTATAATCTTATTGGTTGCACTTACAGAATTACTTAGTCAGAAGTATTCGTACGACCAATCAAAAAAAGGTACGCCACAAACGTAAATTTGTGGCGTACCCTTTTTTATTCTAACGATTAGGATCGAGTAAACATTTTGCAAAAATATCACGTAATGTTTGCACTTCTTCAGCTGAAAGCATACCAAACATATTGTTAATGATTTCACTGACTTGTTGACGAGATTCCTCTAAAACTTCTTCTCCCTCTGAAGTAATCTTAAGTTGAGATGCTCGGCGATCAGTCGCATGCTGCGTTTTTTCGATAAAACCAGCATTGATGAGCTTCGTTGTTAGAACAGTGACGCCACCTGTAGTTACTTTTAAACGATCTGCAATAGCAGAAGGGCGCTTTGGACCCTCCTGCGATAAGTAATCTAAAATTAAAATATGGGATTTTGAAAAGCCGAGTACATTATGATTATTCCACTCGTTTGCCCATTTTCGTTCGATTGAAGATACAACTTCAAACAACGAAGAAATGGCTTTTTGTTTTTCTTGATCCATATATGTCATCTCCAAAACTGTTTTAGCTTTCTTGCGCCAATTTAGTCATCGCGTTTAATTCGTACGCACGCACTTTACGTGGAATAAAACGGCGGATGTCCATTTCATTATACCCAACTTGAATACGTTTTTCGTCTACCAAAATTGGGCTGCGAAGCATTCTTGGGTGAGCTTGAATAATGGCATATAACTCTTGAATAGAAAGCTGGTCAATATCAATATTTAAATTTTTAAAGTCATTAGAGTTAGTCGCGATAATTTCATCTGTACCATCTTCTGTCATGCTTAAAATCTCTTTAAATTCTGCTAATGTTAATGGATGGGATGTAATACGTTTTTCTTTGTATTGAATATCATGCTCTTTTAACCATTTCAATGCTTTTCTGGATGAAGAACAGCTTGCTTGTGAGTAAATCGTTACTGTCATTCTTCATTCCTCGCTTTCTTTTTTAGATTATATTTTATGGATAGCTTATTAGTAAGTTAGTTTATACTTATATCTTACTAGTAAGATATATATAAATCAATAGTTTATCAAAAATTTTCTTAAAACTTTTTCGAATCTATGATTTTTTTGAATATATTAAAATATACGCTTGAAAGAGCGGAAAGTTTCGTTTTTTAAGCTTACAATGATGTAAGTTTAGAGTTTTGTTAGAAACTTTTAACAATATCGTGATAAGTTTGAACATTATGTTGATAGGGGGAAATAAAAAAACACCATACGCTTCGTTTATATAGAAGCGTATGGTGGATTATAGTATTAGTCTTGTTGTCCTGTAGTAAACCAATCTTGTACATTCCATACTTTTGTTACTAAGCCTTCGTAAAATTCAGGTTCATGGCTGACTAGCACGATAGTGCCTTTAAATTCTTTCATGGCACGCTTTAACTCTTCTTTTGCGTCAACGTCTAAGTGGTTTGTAGGTTCGTCGAATAGTAACCAGTTCGTTTCATCCATCATCAGTTTACATAGACGCACTTTAGCTTGCTCGCCCCCTGATAAGGAATTAAGTGGACGTGTAATATGATCAGTTTTTAAGCCTGCACGTGCTAGAGCAGCACGAACTTGCGCTTGTTCCATAGAAGGGAAAGCATTCCACACATCGTCAATCGGTGTGATTTTGTCAGCTTTTACTTCTTGCTCGAAGTAAGAAGGTTCTAAATAATCCCCACGAATGACTTTTCCACCAAGAGGATTGATTTTACCGAGCATTGTTTTCAGTAATGTCGATTTACCAACGCCGTTCATGCCGACTAAAGCGATTTTTTCACCGCGTTCAATCATAAATGAAAGAGGCGGTAATAATGGCTTGTCTTTATCGTAACCGATGACTAAGTTTTCAGCTTCCACAACGTAACGGCTTGGTGTACGTGCTTCTTTAAAGCTGAATTCAGGTTTCACTGCTGTTTCGGGGCGATCGATGCGCTCTAAACGGTCAAGCTGTTTTGCACGAGATTTTGCACGACCTGTAGTAGAGTAACGTGCCTTGTTTTTCGCAATGAAATCTTCTTGTTTTTTTATGAATTCCTGTTGTTTTTCATATGCATCGATATGCTGACGCTTGTTAATCTCAGCTAGCTCTAAAAACTTTTCATAAGTTGCTGTATAGCGAGTTAGTTTTGAGAATTCTAATTGGAAAATAACATCGACTACGCCATTCATAAATTCTGTATCATGTGAAATAAGCAGGAATGCGTGTGGATAGTTTTTTAGATAATTTGAAAGCCATGTAATATGCTCTTCATCCAGATAGTTGGTCGGCTCATCTAGTAATAATACTTTTGGTTTTTCTAGTAAAAGTTTTGCTAGTAAAACTTTTGTGCGTTGACCACCAGAAAGGGCAGCTACATCACGATCTAAACCAATTGCATCAAGACCTAATCCACGTGCAACCTCTTCAATTTTCATATCTAATGTATAGAAATCACCTGCATCTAATGCATCTTGTACTTCAGCCATTTGCTCTAATAATTCTTCTAACTCTTCAGGTGTCGCATCGGCCATTTTTCCAGTAATTTCATTTAGCTCTTCTTCTTTTTTGTAAAGAGAAAGGAAGGCATCACGTAATACATCACGCATTGTGCGACCGGCTGACAATACAGTATGTTGATCTAAATAACCATAATGTGTGCCAGGTAGCCATTCGACACGACCTTCATCATGGATTGTTTGACCAGTAATAATGCTCATCATTGTTGATTTACCAACACCGTTGGCACCAACTAGTCCAATGTGATCGCCTTCTACTAAGCGGAATGAAACGTCCTTAAAAAGCGTGCGGTCACCAAAAGAATGACCTAAATTTTCTACTGTTAATATTGCCATATATATTTATTCCTCCAAATAATTATCTCTTTAATAGTACATTTGCTGTTGTTACGATTTTACTCAACTTTTACAAAGATGCTAATTGTTTATTTAGTTCTGCTAATTTAGTTTCCATATTTGCAAGTCGTTGCTCGGCTTGGGCAACTTGATCGTTATGACCTGTAGATTCTAGCTTCTCAATGTCGCCTTGTAGATTCATATAATCCATTTTTAATTCAGTAATTTGATATTGGATATCACTTTTTGTTGACATGATACATACTCCCTTTTGTGTAAATTATTATGACTAAAGCGAATTAACGCTGTTTAAAACGAAAGTGAAAAAATTCTTATACATTGTATCATATCCATATCAATTACGCCTCGGCATAATTGTTGCTGACGCTACGCTTTCGCACAGAAAAACAATGCGTCCAGATTTTGAATTGTGCTTGGGCCTGCGTGACGCAGGTCAGTCAGCCGTTGTCGTATGGATGCGACGTACTTAGGCTGACATCCTTCTCACTTCAAAATCTGCTGCTGACGCTACGCTTTCGCGCACAAAACATCTGTGACATCCGCCGGAGGCTTTTGGCCAACAGGATGTTGGTTACTCAGGCGTTGCCACAGGATGCGGCGTTCTTAGCCAGAGTTCCGCTAAGCAGTCGCTCGCTAAAAAGAGGATAAAACCGCATTCATCTCACCTCCTATGGGGGTGAGAATTCTTTACTGAATGAAGATAAAAGAAGCACTAAGTTGAAGGGATATTATGGCGGTCATATGCGAAATCAAGTAACAAGGTCTCAAGTGCCTCATTATTACTTGCTAGGTTTAGTTGTCGTTGCTTTTTAACAGCCCGCTCGCTTCTAGCCTCATGTAATAGTAGCTCCATGACCGCATTTTGGATTTGTGATTGCTTCATTTTACGACCAAGTCCAAGATGGATAAAGCCATTATGCTCGCGCGGGAAAGCATGTAAGAGTTCAACTTCATTTTGTGCAAGTGTAATACAAGGTACACCATAAGAAGCGATTTTATATGGTGTATAGTTAGCGTTACATATGATTACATCTGCTTTGGGCAATAGTTTTAGGAGTGCGTCTTTATCGCGAAGGATAGCAGTGTTACGACGACTAAGTACCATCATTTGTAAATCATCGGTTGCATGTTGGTAGCTTTCATCAATCATTACGGTAATTTGTAGTGGAATGTGTAATTGTGTTAAGTGGCGAAGTGTACGATATGTTAAGTTATGCTCGTCCCCATCCTCAAAAGCTACTACAATATGAGGGGGATCCTCGACTGTTTTAATGTCAGGTAGTGGTGTTGAGTGGTTGTAAGCTGTCGGTAACGCAAATGCAAAACTTCCACCTATATAGTGCGACGGTAAATAATCTTTTACTTCGTGATAGAGTGATAGTAAAACACAATCACAGGCTTGACCACCCTCACCAAAGTCATCAAAGTGGAGTATGGTATTACAAAAAGGTCGTAAGTTTTCTACTTGCCATGATTCTGAATTACGACCATCTCGTACAATTAAATCTGGCTGTAATCCTTTCATATGCTTCTGCAACTGGTCAAACTGGTCGAACAATATAGGTGTTAATTTTTCGTTCGTTAAAATTTGAAGTGCATCCTTTGAAGAAGCTTTCGCGAATATGAAAACTTTTTCATCTGAAAGTAGTTTTGCGAGCGTCGCGACCCGCTCAAAAGGATAAAGTCCTTTTTCAATACAGCTTTCAATAATGAAAACAATTGTCTTTTTAGGTTTGATTGTTTTTGGTTCGTTATGCAAAAGTATCCCATCCTTTCATCTGTCTACTTAAATTATGGTGAAAAAAGGGTAAGTATGTGTAAAAATTAAGAATAGCTAAAATATTATACAATTATCTAAGCTTAGTAGAAGGGGGTAAGTGACAATGGGAATGCGTGCTGCAATTGTAGTAGGAGCCACAGGTTTAACGGGTGCGTCACTAGTTAAACAGTTATGTGAAAATGAGGAATATAATTCAGTGACCGTTATCGCACGCCGAAAGCTAGATTTTGTGCATCCGAAATTAGAAGTGAAAATACGAGAATTTAACCGACTTGAGGAAAGTGATATTGAATTTGCAAATGAGCTATATTGCTGTTTAGGTACAACGATAAAAAAAGCAGGCTCAAAGGAAGCGTTTGAAAAGGTAGATTTTGAATACCCACTTTATATTGCGTCTTTAGCGAAGAAGCGTGGTATTCCACATATGCTTGTGATAACAGCAATGGGGGCCAATGAAAATTCGGCGTTTTATTACAATCGAGTGAAGGGAAAGCTTGAACATGATCTAATAGAGCTTAGCTTACAGCGTTTATCAATTATTCGCCCTTCTTTATTGGTAGGAAATAGAGATGAATTTCGTTTTGGTGAAAAATCGGGAGAAGCCGTGTTAAAGGTAGCAAAGCCGTTTTTAGTGGGACCATTGAAGCGTTCACGTGCCATTGAAGCATCACAGGTGGCAAAGGCGATGATTGTCATTGCGCTACATGGCAAAAAGCAACCGGTGACGATTTATCCCTCACAGGAACTTGCGGTAATGGATTTCCCAGTAGTTAAGGAAGAGGGAAGTTCAGAGGATCAGTTATTTAATTGGGATAAACGAAGATCAAGTGATGATATGGAAAAGTTAAACCGTGACGTTGTTATTAATCGTGATAAGTTTAAAATCGAAGAAACGGTTGTAGATAAAGATGTACATTTTAAACAGCGAAAGAAAGATGATGAGTAGTGGGCATAAGAGTAAAATACGAGAGAATTTTGGTTCTTCACTAAAAGAAGGGTATGATATTTGATTAAAGAGCTTCTTGATTGGAGTGAAGGCTGGGCGCCCCCCGGAAAGCGCCCAGCCGGAACGGAAATCAAATCCAAGTTATGATGATGAACCAGAATTTTAAAGAACGAAGCTCATTCCGACTAAAGGCTGAATTTATGTTTTCAGCCTCTATGCTTCTTTTCGCGCCTTCATTCCTTTGTTACAATGTTATGGTAGAAAACAAAGGTGGAGGCAAATTATATATGAAAATTTTACTTGTAGATGGCACAATGTTTGGTCGTAAAACAGGTGCTATTTTAGAGCAAGTTGAGCAATACATTCAGGAATTCGATGCAAGTTTCGACTTAGAAATTTTGCATTTTAGTGAATATAAACATCAAATTGTCGATGGGTCACCATTAAATGATGATATGAAAACAATGATACAAAAATTTGAGGAAGCAGATGCGTATATTATTGCAACACCGATTTTCCAAGCATCTATCCCAGGTGTATTGAAAAATGCATTTGATTACTTACATCCAAAAACAATGCGCTATAAACCAGTATCTATTGTTGCCAATGGTGGTACATATCAGCATCACTTAGTAGTAGAAAATCAACTAAAACCTATTTTAGACTACTTCCGTGCCCTTGTAACACCAAACTATGTATATACACACACATCACATTTTGATGCAGAGAATAATATTGTAGACGAGGATGTTCACAATCGTTTACGTGAAATGGCTCGCGTATTTGTACAATATTGCGAAATGAGCAAAGCATTACCGAAAGAAACTATCGATCAACATTAATAAAATTTCAAATCCCTTGTGTAGTGGAAGTAAATCACTGTACAGGGGATTTTTCATGTTAGGTAACGTCATTAATTATGATAAAATAGAGCCTTAGTGATTTGAAAAGGAGGGCTGCTTGTGCAGGACATTGCTTTACTGGAAAAACAACGCTGTAGCCTCATTTTGACGAATAAGGCAAAGGAAGCGATAGAGGAATGCTCTGCAAATGAGCATGCCTTTTTTACGTTACAAAAAAACATAACGGTCTATATTGAAAAAAGAAAGGCAAAAACACCTGGCGAAACGTTTTTGTCGATTTTTTTCGATAGTGAGCATAACGAAAAATTAGCAGAAGTACTAGCTGGGAAAACGGCTATTATGGATTGTGTTCTTAAGGCAGAGGGCTTCTTAGCAACGAATATTCGCTTCGTGCATATGCGTGGACCTGTCAGTACAAATCGTCGTTTAGCTGCAGCTTTGCAATTTGTGACCAAGCCGAATAACGGGGCTGGTATTCCACTTGATCTGCATACGAAAATACGTCAGCTACCTATTGCTGAAGAACGTACAGAATATGTGAAAAAGAGGATTGCGAGTTGGGAAGGATATTTAAAAATCCAAGAACGCGACGCAACGATTGATGACATTCATAGCGAATTTAAACAATTCTATTACAATGAAGATTTCACACGTCTCACACTTATTTGTCCGCATATAAAAGCAAAAGAATGGAAGCAACTTGAGGGGTTAAGTGTCAGCATTCAAGGTGTACGTGGAGAAATTGGTCAGGTGTTAAAGGCAAGTGCTCAAAAGCAATCGGTGGAAATTGATTTAAAGCCTTTTGCACAGGATCAAGCTCGAAAGGATCAGCTGAATTTACGCTCTAAACAAGCAAGCTTTAGTAATTTTGCGACACTTAGTCAAATCAGGCGTTTGCGAAATGGCTTCACAAAGCTTGAAAAAGGTGAGGCCGTTAATCCGAATTTAGAGACGATATTATTTGAAAAGCGTCCTACAGTCCGAATGACTAAATTACGTGATGATATAGTGTTCCACAATAACTTAAACGAGTATCAGCAGCGAGCAGTTACCGGGGCATTATCTGTTGAAGATTTATTTGTCATTCAAGGTCCACCGGGGACAGGGAAAACAACCGTTATTTCAGAAATCTGTCAGCAAAATGTCAAAGCAGGTTTAAAAACACTTGTTGCCTCACAGTCGAATTTAGCAGTGGATAACGCATTAGGTCGCTTACTATCCAATCAGGAAATTCGGATTTTACGTTATGGTCGTACAGAAAGTATCGAAGAAGAAGGTAAGAAATTCATCGAAGAAAATGTTGCCTTACATTGGCGTGAGCAAACACTTATAGCTATTGAAGAGGAAATTTCGGCATTTACTGAACGTGAACAAGAATTGCAAGCGAGCATTATAAAAGCAAAAGAGGAGTTAGAAAAACTTGAGGTATGGCTTGAAGAACTAGCAAAGGAAATCAAAGCTAAGGAACAAGCAGCCCATGATGAGCCTCTTTTACAGCAAGAGATTCAAGAGCTTAAAAAAGAGCTAAAAGCTGCTAAAACGGAGCAGCAAGAAACTGAAGCGCAAAAAGAGCATTATGAGAAACAGCTCGCACAAATTGAGCCTGCTGTAAAAGCATTCGAGCAAACACTTTCAGATAATCCTTCATTGGAACAATTGCAGCTAACAATACAAGAAATAACGCAAAATATAGAACGATGGAAAGCTGCGATTCAATATAAAGAATTACAAGAACAGAAGCAGCAAATGACAGCGCAGTTCCAAGATCTTCAGCAAAAATATGAAGAAGAAAATAGTCGTCTTCTACTCATGAAAGAAGCTGGAAAGTTCGTTGGCTCACTCACTAGCTTTGAAAGAATTCAGCGTTTTTTACAGCATTACATGATTCAACCATCGCATGTCCTAGCCCAACAGATTGGACGTTTACAGCATTTAGAGGATGCCAAGGATTTAGAGGCATGGGCAACTATAAATACACGTTTGCAAAAAGCTATTGCAAAGCTTGAATCACTCTTACCACTTGAAGCAAAAGAACGAGCACTGACAAAAAGTCGTCAGCAGCCCGTGCAGTCATTTCCGCTACAAAATTTGACCGGTGTTTTTGCTCGGTTAAATGCAGCTTTTCAAGAGGAGCAACAGCCAACAACGGAGCAAATTGAAAGCTTTTTACTGGGGCTTTATATGCGTAGAGATTTTGTATGGCAAAAAGGTGTTGCTTTAAAAAAACAACAAGACCACAAAGATCAGGAATTTGCATCGCTTCGTCAAAATGTAGCGAGCTTACTGCATCAGGAATGTGCAATCTCTAACTTTAATGTGCAAAGTATGCATCGCCAATTGCAGCCATTTGCTGAGCACACGACGCGCCTTCAGCAATTAGGAGAAACGCTACAAACACAATGTGGTGTTATTCCTGAAGAAACTGTAGCTCAATTAAAAGTATTTATCTCAGAGTCGCAGCTTGAACTTCAAACGACAAAGCAAAAACTACAAATTGTTGAACAAGCTAATGCACAGCTAGTGCCAAAGCGTGCTTTACTACAAACGGCACAGACAAGCTTACAAGATGTTGAAGAACAACTTGCTCAGATAGAGGAAACACTAAAAGATATCAACGTGTCTGGTTTGAAAAAAGAGAAGCAGCTAAAGGCATTAACGGAGCTTTTACAATCAACACCTGAGCGTACACGTGAAGAGGTATCAGAGGCCATTACAGTGGCAAAAGAGAATTTAGAAGAACTAGGTCGCAAAGAAAAGCAATTACCATTAAGAAAAAAATTACAAGAACAGTGGCGTGAAAAGCTGCTAAGTGCAACGGAATATGATTTAGATGAAATTCGTAAATTGTACGTGCGTCATGCAAATGTCATTGGGACAACTTGTGTGGCTTCAGCGAGTAAAGAATTTATGGAAAACTATCCAACGTTTGATGTCGTGATTATCGATGAGGTTTCAAAGGCAACCCCGCCAGAACTACTCTTACCAATGCTAAAAGGTAAGAAAATTATTTTAGTAGGTGATCATCATCAGTTACCACCACTGCTGGGTGACGATACACTTGAAGAAACATTGAAGTCGCTGCTAGATGAAAATCCGAATTTTGATGGGGCGCAGGAACTGAAAAGTCTATTGCGCGAATCATTGTTCGAGCGATTATTCAATAATTTACCGGCAACACATAAGCAAATGCTAGCTATCCAGTATCGTATGCACGAAAAAATTATGAATAGTATCACACCGTTTTATGCCCACGAGGAAAACGGCTTACAATGTGGTCTGCCAGATTCAGATGTAGCGCGAGATCACGGTTTAGAAGGGGAGTTTGTCAGTCGAGAAGATCATTTAATGTGGATTGATATTCCGGATGAAAAGCCATTCTTTGAGGAACAAATGAAAGGCGGCACAAGTCGCTATAATGAAGGTGAACTACAAACAATTCGTCGTATTTTAACTGACTTAAATCAAGCTGTTATAAATGCTAAAGAAGCGGGAAGAATTCCACAGGATGTGCAAAAAAGCGTCGGGGTAATTAGTTTTTACGGCGAGCAAGTGAAGAAAATTAATCGCCTCATACAGCAAGAATTAAATTTACCGCATTTGCAGTTTAGAACAGGGACTGTTGATAAGTTTCAGGGGATGGAAATGGACGTTATTTTAGTGAGTATGGTACGTAACTCCCTAAAAGGTGGAGATATAGGCTTTGCGCGTGATTACCGTCGTGTCAATGTCGCGCTTTCTCGTGCACGTGAGTTACTAATGCTTGTTGGGAGTGCAGATATGTTTGCCAAACGTGCAAAACATCAAGATACGCGTGAGATGTATAGTCAATTGCTGACAACAGTAAAATCTTATAATGGCTTACGCAACCATGAAGGATTGGTGAAGTAAATTGTCGAAATTACAACAACGTTTAATAAAGGAAATACAGCAAAACCACCAAGTGAAGATTGTTGAGCGTAATCAATGGTGTATTCCGATTCGTACTGTTGAGGTAACATATGAACCAATTCGCCGCTCAACAATGGACGTACTGATGACAATGCTCTTGATTAGTATGAAGGAAGCGGATTTCCACGATGCAAAAGAGCTAAGTGAATTGCTATTAGTGGACCCACTTTTTATTGAAGATTTGGTATCAATCATGATGCGTGTACGCTTAATTGAAAAGGTTGATGCTTTTTATCGACTAACTTCAAAAGGGGAATTACAGCTAGAACGAGGGGTTTTTGAGGAAGAGTTAGAGCTGGAGTCGGCAAGCTTGTTGTATAGTCCGTGTCATGAAGCTTTTCTAACTGGTGATTTAGAGAGAATAGAGGAGTTTGATGAACTACCACCGCTTTATCGTTATGTCGATGAAGAGGCGGAGCGTAAAGATACATTTGATGATGCTGAGATCATTGCGGCCCTCACAAAAGAGGATAATGAAGATGATGGTATACCTTCTGTATCGCAAACGATCATTTCAACAATAGCTTCTACAACTGCCACTCAGATTAATGATGTTCCTTGTTTTGAGTTTATTGTCTATGATAAAGACCAGGATATTTATTATGCACGAGTGTGGAATACATTGTTATCTCACTGGGATGAAGTTCTAGAGCAGCAATTGAATGAAAAAGAGCGTCTGAAATGGCGTGAGGCTAATCACTAATAATTAAAGGGTGTTATAAAATCGATGAAAACTGATTTTATAACACCCTTTTTATGTGAAATAATTACTGTATCAAGTAAAACGTTCGACTAGTTCATGCATCCGTTCTGCTTCTGTGTGCAGGTCTACGGAGGAATGCATAATGGAAGTGATTGCGGCTTTTTGCTCATCAATAGAGGCGTTGACCTGCTCGGAAGCGGCAGCCGATTGTGTCGCGACACTGGAAATCTCATTGATAGCACTGACAACGACTAGACGATTAACGGTCATTTCTTTCATTCCGCTATCGAGAGAAGCCAGATGAGTCGTAATACCTTCAATTGAATTAGACAGCGTGATAAATGCATTTTTTACGTCGGCAATTGAATTTACTTGAGTTTCTGAAAGCTGGAGTGTATGCATCATCTTCGAGTCCGAATTGGCAGTATCCGCTTCAATTCGATTTAGCAAATTACGTACACGTCCAGTCGCTTCGTGTGTATCCTCTGACAACTTGCGCACCTCAGCTGCAACAACTGCAAAACCTTTTCCATGTTCTCCAGCACGTGCGGCTTCGATACTTGCATTTAGCGCTAAGAGATTCGTCTGTTCGGATATAGAAGTGATTGTCTGTACGACACTATGAATTTCATGCATCTGTTTTGTCAAATTGGAGAAATTAGTCCGTAAATCTTCTATGACACTTGAGAATTCATCCGAATTTTGCTCCAATTCGTCCACTTTTAAACTACCATTCTCCTGTAATTTTTCAACAGTGCCCATCTCCTGAATTATTTCAGTGTATTTATCTGTCGTCTTTGAAATAAGAAGGGATAGATTTTCCACTTTACCGATTGCAATTTCTGCTTCCTCGGCTTGAGCTACAGCGCCATCAGAAACTTCGGTGATGGCATGGTGAACCTCATCGGCAGAAGCGGTCGTTTCTTCTGTAATGGCACTAAGCAGTTCAGAAGATACCCTCATTTTTTCAGCAGAATCTCTTGTGTTGCTGACCATTTCATTTAAGCTAGATTTCATATTGTTGACGTTACTGGCAAGTACACCGAGTTCATCATTCGTAATGATTGTAATGTCTTCACCCGTCAGTTTCCCTTTGGCGATATCTGAAGTCATCACCATAATTCGACGTATATAGGAAGTCATTCTTCCCGAGAAGAACCAATAGAGTGCGGCGCCGATACACGTTGCAATTAGTGTCATCATCAACGTATAAAAGAGTACTTTCTTGGCGCCGATATTAAAATCCATTTCATAGGTTCCAGCAGCTACAACCCAGCCCCAATGCTCATCCATTGCCGCATATGTAATCTTAGGGGCTACCTCGTCGGGATTGGTTGGAGTTGGCCAGTCATAACGGACAAACCCACCACCTTTTTTCGCCACATCAATTAACTCACGGATAAAATAGCGTCCATCACCTGTTTGGTAATCAAAAGCATTATCTCCTTCGATGTTTGGATGAGCTTTAATAATGCCATCATCAGTAAAGGTGTAAAAATAGAAATTGTCGCCATACTTTACAGGGTTATCGATTGACCTCGTTTTTTCTCCTGTTTTTTGACCAACAATTTGCACTCTTGCTTGCTCTTGGGCTTCTTCTAATGTTAATTGCCCTTTCTCTACTTGTTTATCAAGCTCTGCAATCATATTTACCATTGCATATGTCCCGTTTTCAAGACCAAGCCGGCCTGCGTCATCGAGCTCACTTTTTGCAATAAAATAACTGACGATGCCAACTAATAATGTGGGTATTAAAATAACAATTAAGGCCAAGCTGACAAGTTTGTTTCGCACTGACTTCATGATGACCACACCCCCGTTTTATTTATGTATATTTATTTTTACATAAATAAGTATATTATAAAATTTTTGTATAAAATATACTTGATTGAAATTTCTGAAAATTCGAAGGGGGATATGTTCACATTTAATAATTTTCTTTAGAAATCAGGTGTTTGCTTAATTACTGACTTGTCCAAATGGCTCATTTTACTTAGATTAGGAAGGTGCAGTAACCATTTTTGGGATAAAAAATTCCTTGTGATGATGTGATATAGTGTCACATCATCACAAGGAATTATTTCTTATATGAATATTGATAACTAAGCTTTTTGTGTAATTATCTCACTTACATATTTGGAGACAGCCTCGGTTTCTTCTAGCGAAAATATATCTTTAAATAGAGAGAATTGAGGTACCACTATTTGTGGTGCGACCAACAATGTTATTGTTGTCGTCAGCAAAATTACTTAATTGTAGGTTAGGGACGTTATGTCCATTTACACCTTGATCACCATGAACGGATATGCAGTTGCTGTGAAAACAGATAGCTGGTCCCCGGTACCACCTAATTTAAGTATATAAACTTTGTTGCCATGTTTTGTGCCAGTTAATACCTCACACCAACTTGAATAAGAGTGGGGCACACCATAGTGCGATAATAAAAAATGCCGCCATAAGTGGTCCATTCCATTGATGCATATGCCATTTTTCATCAGGATTACTTGGAGCTATAGCATTGTTTATTTCACTTATAATTAAGCCGGAGTCCGATTCGTTTTAAGGCACTTCAATGAAATTTACATAGATTGCATAGCCGATGAACAGTGATAAACCAACGATAATAGCAGCAGTAATCGTATACCTAGGTTTAAAATGTCGAGCTTGCATTTCTTGTCCTCCCCTTTCCGTTTAACTGCAGAACCTAGCACTTCAATATATGTTTGGTGTTTTAGAGTATGCGAAAATAACTGAAGGTATTTGAGAGTCTAGAAAAACATAACGCACTACGGATATTTGCAAGCTCTTCTATTTTAATGGCAGGAGCTAAAGGAAACGACATAAATGGTAAAGCGATTGGTTTAATATGTGGGACAATTATTTAATACTAGCTATGGTCCTTGGGTTTTTGTTAGTAAAATTAACGATAAAAAATATCAACTCATATAAAAATACAATTGACGCCGAAGTATAAAATGATATTAAACGAGGGCGATTGTTCAATAGAGCAATCGTTGATTTACTAACCCAAAAGTTTAGTTAAATAATTTATAAATTGAAAAGAAGAAAATAATAAAAAGCATTCAGGGAGCTGGGGGATTAACCCATGGCCTTGAATGCTTTTTCACTTCTTTTATTTAGAATGAATTTCCTGTACAGGTTCAATCGTTAGCTTCACTTTAATATTGTGGGGAAGGGTACCCGATTTGGTAAGAATATCTTAAATGATACATCACTTTTTCAACCCTTTTTAAAGCAATATCAACAGCTATGCCTAGTAATATGACGCCCGTTCATTAAACACCCATTTTTCTACGGGTATTGCTTGTTTTTTTCACTTGCTGGCTTTTCATTTTTTTTGTTGAAAGGTCGGTATTCATTTTTCCTTTATTAGCAGAGGACTGGTTCTTTTTGTTTGCAAGCTGTTGCTTCACTGCCTCTTGCAGGCTGATTTTCTTTTTTGGCGCTTCGGATTGATTATTTTCAGTCATTGGAAATTCCTCCTTTTTGAATAAGATAGTTAGTTCAGTATAATCTATTTCCTCTTATTTGTGAAACATTGCACTAAAAATAACAGGGTTGATTCTCCATGTTTTATAAAACAAAGTCTGTTTTTATTTCAAATCTTATTTAGAAAAACTCGAGAAAACAGCCAGTATTTAAAAATAAAACTTTAGTACCCGTGAACACAAGGGAAGGTTCACTATTGGAAAATAACTTTTACGAAGTTTAATTGGCTATGCTAAAAATGGTTAATTCCATTATTGCATTTAATCAAACTTCATACCCTTCAATAAATCCGCAAAAGCATTATTGAATGGTTCTTCCTCTTTGTTCTGCTGTTTCATATAGTTTTGCACCGCACGTTTGTCTACTTTACCGCCGCCTTCTTTTTTACGACGAGCCTCGAATGCAGATAATTTCTCACGATGTCCACATTTACATACAAAAATTTGACCGTCGCCTTCACCACGTAATTCTAACTTTTTCTTACATTGTGGGCAACGAGCGTTTGTGACACGAGCTACATTTTTACGGTGACCACATTCGCGATCTTGGCACACAAGCATTTTGCCCTTTTTGCCGTTCACTTCAAGCATTGGCTTACCGCAATCTGGACAAGACTTTGTTGAGATATTGTCATGCTTGTATTTCTTATCACTTGCTTTAATCGTTGAAACAATTTCTTTTGTGTGATTTTTCATTTCATTGATGAATGTTTCTTTTTTTAATTTGCCGTTCGCGATTTGCTCTAGTTTTTGTTCCCACTGAGCTGTCGTAGCAGGGGATTTTAATTCTTCTGGAACTAAATCCAGTAGCTGGCGACCTTTAGAAGTGATGTAGATTTCTTTACCACCACGTTTTTCAATCATGAACGAGTTGAATAATTTTTCAATAATATCTGCGCGAGTTGCAACCGTACCAAGTCCACCAGTAGATTTTAATGTATCTGCAAGCTGTTTATCGCTTGTTTCCATATATCTCACAGGGTTTTCCATCGCTGTTAGTAGAGTCGCTTCATTGAATCGTGCAGGTGGCTTTGTTTGACCAGATGTTTGCGCGATTAATTTTGTTTTTAATGTATACCCTTTTTCAAGGCGAGGCAGTAATTGTTCTTTTACATCTTCACCTTGGTCTTCATCATCAAATCGGTTTTCGTATACTTCCTTCCAACCGGCGTTAATGATTGTTTTGCCACGCGCAACGAATTTCTCATCGCCAATAGTTGCATTCAATGTTAGCTGTTCGTACTCGAAAGCAGGGAAAAGAACGGCTAAGAAACGTTTCACAACTAGGTCATAAATTTTACGTTCCTTATCGGTCATAGCTGAGACATTTACGTAACCTTCAGTTGGAATGATGGCGTGGTGATCGGATACCTTGCTATCATCTACAAATGATTTCGAAGTTTTTATTGGCTTGTTCAAGACTTTATTTGTTAAAGAACGATATTCGCCGAATCCGCACGCTTTTAAACGCTCAGGAAGGGTACCAACGATGTCTGATGAGATATAACGTGAATCTGTACGCGGGTACGTTAATACTTTGTGCTGCTCATATAGCTTTTGCATAATATTTAGCGTTTCTTTTGCAGAATATCCAAATATTTTATTCGCATCACGTTGTAGTTCTGTTAAATCATAAAGACCAGGAGAAAACGTCTTTTTAGGCTTGCGATCTATGTCAGTTACAATAGCATCCTTGTTGCCAAGTTTTTTAACGATTGCATCGACTTTATCTTTCTCGAAGCTACGGCTATTACCGTTTTTATCTTGCCACGTTAGTTTTAAATTATCAGCTGTTTGAGCTTCGATACCATAGTATGTTTGTGGCTTGAAATGTTTTATTTCATCTTCGCGTTTGGCGATGATTGCTACGACAGGTGTTTGAACTCGTCCTGTATTTAATTGAGAATTATACTTTGTACTTAGCGCTCTTGTTGCATTCAGACCCAAATACCAATCTGCTTCAGAACGTGCTACTGCTGCGTGATATAAGTTTTCATATGCTTTACCAGGTTTTAAATTAGCGAAACCATCTTTAATCGCTTTATCTGTTACAGATGATATCCACAGACGTTTAATTGGTTTATTTACTTTCGCTTTTTCGATAATCCAACGTGCCACAAGCTCACCTTCACGCCCAGCATCAGTCGCAATGATAATTTCATTTACATCGCCACGTGTTAATTGAGATTTAGCGGCGTTGAATTGTTTACCAGATTGCTTAATAACCGTCAATTTTAGACGTTCTGGTAGCATTGGTAAATCTTCTAAATTCCATGTTTTATATTTCACATCATAGCTTTCTGGATCAGCTAATGTTACAAGATGGCCTAGAGCCCACGTAACAATATATTTATCTCCTTCAAGATAACCATTTCCTTTTTTATTGCAATTCAGTACACGCGCAATATCGCGAGCTACTGACGGTTTTTCAGCTAGTACTACACTTTTAGCCATAAATAACATCCTTTCGTAAATCCTTGTGTTTAATATAGCATATAGAATTATTATTAATAATTATTATGTTGAAAACCTGATCCAAAATAGAAGCTTAATTTCTCTTAGAGAGAATTAAATATCTTGTTTAGATGAACGGAATAAATGACGTTGGGACCTTTAGCAATAGGGTTCCTTTTTCAAAGATTCGATCATCGAAATAAACAAAACGTATTGGATATTATATAATCCAATACGTTTTATATTTGCATTGATTTTAATGTTTACACTGTTGGAAGCCCATACACACTATCAAAACTTTGTGATTCGTATTACTTTACATCTTTTGTCCATTCAGCAACTTTATCTTCATTTTCTTTAATCCATTTTTTTGCTGCATCCTTAGGGTCAGTGCCTTCCATAATATCATACATAACACTTTCTATATCCTCTGCAGTCCAGTGGAAGTTATCGAGAACGTTGTATGCTTCCGGATTATCTTCTTTAAACCCTTTACGTGCAAACGTGCCAATATATTCTTCATCTCCGTATACACCTTTAGGATCATCTAAATATTTCAAATCATAAGCATTAAATTTCCAGTGAGGAGACCAACCAGTAACGATAATTTCTTCTTTTTTCTCAATTGCTTGACCAAGTGCTGCTGTCATTGCACTGCCAGAAGAGGTAAGTACCGTCCAACCGTCAAGGTTTGGATAAACCTTATGAGCATTTTCTGTAGCTAGTGTCATATTTGCTCCTGGATCAATGCCTGTAATCGTCTTATCAGCTTCATTTGTTAAATCTTCGATAGAGTTCACATCCATATAACTAGGCACTACCATGCCAAGCTTTGCACCTGTTAAATTTTCACCTAAATCGTCTAAATCATCCTTGTACTTCTCCACTTGTGGGGCATGCGTTTGTGGAAGCCAAGCAGACACCATACCATCAACTTCGCCCTTGGATATAGCTTCCCACATAATCCCATTGTCAAGTGGTGTTAGTGTAACATCATATCCTAAATCCTCAAGTACTTGTCCAATTACATGTGTAGAAGCAATTTCAGTATCCCATTCCACATAGGTTAGGTTGACTTCTTTATTTTTGGTGTCTTCATCACCTGAGCCACAGGCAGCTAATACTATACTTAATCCTAAAGCCAATCCTAACTTCGATAATCTCTTAAATTTCATAAAATCTCCCTTTCTTATTGTATTGTTTTATAGTAATAGAATGAATTTAACCTAAAAATTAACAAGTAACAACTTGATGTTAACAAAGGGTTGTTACTTTTGTCAAATAAGGTATGTCCTAGATAGTACAAGTCAAAATTGAGTTTTAGGGTTCTTGAGATTCCTTCGGATAACAGAGAATGCTCCTCCTTCAACTAATTGGTGGGTTAGTGGAAGAAGGAGCATTCAAATAGTCAAACTTAAGGTATTGCGAATTTACAATGAAATTCTATTCAATTAATTTATATACATTTGTACGAATATATTAACAATATATGTATGTATAACAAGTGTTTTCTATTAAAATAGATAGATTTTTTTGACAAATTTTTGATGTTTTAGCGATATTGCCTTTGTTGGGAGGGGGAGTATGTAGTGCGAATTGTTCTTGGGGGCAAAATTTTAATATGCTATTGTTTGAAGTATAAAAATTGAATAGGCAAACCTAGAGAAATTTAGGGACGCAAAGCTATAGGGACTAAGGTTAAATACTATGTCAGCCAGTTGCCGAAGAGTACATATTACTTTTTGTTATTTTAAATTTTCATAAAAAGTGTAGCACTATTTTTTATGGGAATTTTATAGGAAAAGGAGCCACTCTTAGAGTGGTTTTTTTTATGTGTTTCTTAGGATGAATTCATCAGGAGGAAATATATATGAAGGTAGTAAAAATTGCAACAGTCACGGCCATGGCTTTAAGTTTAGTCGGAGCTCCGATTAATGTCTTAGCAGATCAAAATCAAGACACAAGAGTAACAACAACTACAGTGGGTAGCACCCTTAAACAAGCAAGTGATGCTAGTGTCAGCAAGTTTTATTTATATGGAAATGGCCTATTAAATACATATAATAAAGTATTTAAAGTAGATAAATCTAATATCATCTCGATAACTAACAATGGTGGAAATTACGCTGGATCTCCCCTTGAAAAGGCGATTGATGGCGATATGAATACCCATTGGGAAACAGGTAAGCAAAATAATGCAACATTCACTAATGAGGTTATCTTTAATTTCAACGAAACAACTTCATTAAATCGCATTGTATATGCTGCCCGCCAGTCCAGTGCAAAAGGTAAAGGTTTTGCACAAGAGTTTGAAATACATAGTTCATCTACAGAAGAAGGTAATGATTTTACATTAGTTTCTTCTGGTGAATATAAAGGTTCTACAGGTGATATCGTTGAAATCCAATTTAAACCTACAGAATTTAAGCGTTTGAAATTTGTTTTTAATAAGGCAAACCAGGATTGGGCAAGTGCTGCAGAATTTGGTTTTTATAAAGAAGACGTTGTATCTGATAAGATGGAGAATCTGTTTACGGATGAAAATCGTAATCAAGTCGCAGATGAATTCAATACTATTGAAAAATTAGAAGTTTTAGAGAAGATCGCTCAATCACATCCATTATACGTACAGTTTAAAGAGGATATTGAGAACGCTAAAGCGTTAATAAATGAAGAAAAACTAGAAGCTACAACAGCTATAACAAAAACATTTGAACATTATTCTAATGAAAATTATTCTGCATTATTCAGAGTGAATCTTGAAAACATAAAGGGTATCCGAAACAACGGTGGGAATTATAGTACTGCAGTAATTGGAAATGCTATTGATGGAAAACTAGATACTTATTGGGAAACAAATAAGAGTAATTCAACGGATTTCACAAATGAAGTAGAAGTAGAATTTAAAGAGGCAATAGAACTAAATAGAATCATGTACGGGGCAAGAACATCTGACAGAAAAGGGTTTGCTGAAGAGTTCGAAATTTATGCTTCTCAGACTTCTACAGGAGATACCTATCAACTAGTAGCAACTGGTCAACATAATATGGTTGCTGGATTAGTGGAAGCTAAATTCAAACCTACTACATTTAAACGCGTTAAATTTAAGTTCAAGAAATCAAATCAGAACTGGGCAACTTTATCGGAATTAGCATTTTATAAGGAAGATGTCCTAGAAGAGCGAATAAACAATCTATTTACGAACGGCTTAATGAATGAATTAAAGCCTGAGTTTGCTTCAATGAGCGTGATCAACCAATTAGAGGCAGAAGTTGCTAAACGCCCATTAATGGAACAATTACAAGTAAACTTAAATATTGCAAAAGATGTATTGTACAACGTAAATGTTGCTAACGAAGCAACGGTAACAGCTTCTCAGCGAGGAAACTCTAGTACAGAAGCAAGAGAGCATCAGATTGCAAGAACATCATTCTCTCTAGAAACTTTTGGTAGATACGTAGTGCCTGGCGAAACAATTCAAATTTTTGTTGATGCTGATGAAAAAGGCGTAATGCCGAACTTAGTTTTAGGTCAAATAGCAGATGATAAAAACGGTTGGCATAGAAGATATTCATTGCATCCAGGTTTAAATACGATAACTGCTCCTTCTTATGAAAATATGAAACCTGCAGTCATTTATGTAGAAAATGCTGCTTTACCAAGCGAGCAAGCTTATGCTCCGAAAGTAAGGTTAATAGGTGGGACAGCCTTCCCTGTTTACTATCATGGAAAAACAGATCCTGCAGAGTTTGAAAGAGAATTAGAAGAATATGTAGCAAAAATTAGCACAGATGATAATGACTTTGCAACCGGAAAACCAAAAGATGTTGTGTATAACGTGACAGAATTAATCTCTGAAAACAATACAATTTCTACAAGTGCAGCAGGTGCCCTAAAAGGCATACAAGAACTTGAAGGAACAGGGAAAACAGTTTCTGATACGATGGATGAATGGGAAATAATGTGGAAAGAGTTCCAAAAAGTTAGTGGATATACAGAAAATGAGCAAAGTTTTAATGCAAAGTTTACTTCAAGAGTATTCACAAAAGGTCCTTATGGTTGGTCTGACTGGGGATATACTGGATATAACGGAGGTAACTCACCGAGAAGAGATGGTGGATTCTTCAAACAAATTGTTAAACCATTTAGTGTTCCTGGAAATGATGGTTGGGCTTATTATCATGAATGGGGTCATAATATAAATAACTCCGCTATGGAACATACTGAGGTAACTAACAATATCTATTCCGTAATTATGAGAAAGATATTTAATAACAGTACTGATGATAGAGTAGATTGGAATTCATTGTATAAAAGATTTGCGGGAGAAAAAGTTAATCACGGTTACTGGACTTACCTAGGAGTACTTGAGCAAGTGCAATATTACTATGGTGAAGACAGTTACGGTAAGGCTGCTCGGATTTCTAGAACAAATCCTGATGGTGTTATGAATGGTTTAGGAAGCAACTTACAAAGATTAGTTGTAGGGTTATCTTTAGCGACTGAAACAGATTTAACAGTATTCTTTGAAGACTGGGGATATGTAACAGCTACTGATAAGATGAAGGAGAAGGTAGCTCATTTACCTAAACCAGATGTAAAGTTAGAATACATGCATAGTTTAGGACGTAGCTATGAAGGTGCTGGCTTCTCAAAAGATGCTCAAGTTAATGTGAAATCTCTAACAGCAGATAAAGAAAACAATGCGATTAAATTAACATATGGCATAGATGCAGCTAATAAAGAAGCGTCAATGGGTTATGAAATTCTTAGAGATGGCGAAGTAGTTGGATATACTACTGAAACTTCATTTGTCGATAAAAATGTAGATACTAATGGTTCCTATATTTATGAAATAGTTGCTTATGATAAAAAGTTAAAGAGTTTGAAACCAGTAGAAGTGAAATCACAGCAACCAAATTTATCTGTAGAGGAACAACTAACGCTTAAATTACATCAAAAATTCGATCCAATGAATTTTGTAAAGGCATCATCGTATCAAGGGCATGATATAACGGAAGACGTAATTATAAAATCAAATAATGTAGATGTTACAAAAAAAGGTAACTATGAAATTGTTTACGAAGTGAAGAATGCAAAAATTACAGAAACAAAAACGACGAAAGTTACCGTAGTAAGTGATTTTGCATACATCTCTGATATGGATGCGAAACTAGCTAACATTGCATGGGGCGGATTGAAGAAAGACTTAGCACCTGCTGGTAGTGCAATTACACTTGTTAGACAAGGATTAGATACAACTTACGAAAAAGGTATAGGAGCACACGCAAATTCAGAAGTCGTTTATGACATCGATGGTAAAGGCTTTGATTTCTTTGAAAGTTATATCGGAATCGACCAAGCGATGAAAGGAAGAGCCTCATCTGCAACATTCGAAGTGTGGATCGACGGAGAGAAAAAATTCAGTAGTGATGTATTCAAAGCGGGTACAGAACATGAATTTGTAAAGGTTCCTGTCACGGGTGCAAAAGAAGTAAAGCTAGTTACTACAGATGCTAATAACGGTAACGAGTCTGACCATACAGTATGGGCGGATGCGAAATTTACGCAAGATTCTAGTAAGCCCACAATAACTTTGTCTGAAGAGCTTACATTCGTGAAGCTAAACAGCGACTTTGATGTACTGCAAGATGTTGAAGTGCTCGATACGGAAGATGGTAATCTAATTGAGCAGGTAAACGTAACAACTAACGGCTTTAATGTTAATAAAACAGGCACATACAATGTAGAATACTCTGTCACTGATAGTGATGGCAATACTGTTAAGAAAGCAAGAGAAATCTATGTGTACAGTGATGCTACCTTTGCAAGCGACACAAATTGGAAGTCTGCACAAACTGCTTGGAAAACAGTAAACAAAGATAAGGCTTCAGTTGGTGAATCTATCAAAGTACTTGTTAATGGGGAAATAAAAGAATTTGCTAAAGGTATCGGTACGCATGCAAGCTCTGAAATTGTTTATGATCTTGAAGGCAAAAACTATGATTATTTCGAAACTTTAGTAGGAGTAGATAGAAATATCGTAGAAAATAATAAATCGAGCGTTACATTTAAAATTTTAGCAGATGGAGAAGAAGTCTATAACAGCGGTGTTATGAATTATAATACAGAAGCTAAATTAGTAAGACTTCCAGTAAAGGGCGTTAAAAATCTAACACTTATTGCAAGTGATTCTGGTAATGGAAATGAATCAGATCACGCAGACTTTGCAGATGCGAAGTTCTATATTTCAAATGGACTTCCTCAGCTTACTATCCCAAAATCGACTGCAACTAAAGTGGGGACTCCTATTGATATCAACGAGCAATATACTGCGATTGATGCAGAAGATGGCGATTTAACGACTGCCGTACAAGTAACAGGAGCAGATCAAGTAAACTTCGATCGAGCTGGTAAGTATGAGATTGCTTATACTGTCACTGATAGCGATGGCAATGAAATCATGAAGAAGCGAACAATTTCTGTCGTGAATATGGACGATTATCATTACCTGTCAGATTTCGATTGGAAGTCTACTCAAAACAGCTATACCGCTCCTACGAAAGATATCTCTATTAGCGCTAAAACTTTACGTTTAACAGCAGAAGATGGCAGCGAAGTAGCTTACGAAAAAGGGATTGGCGCACATTCTAATTCAACAATCGTCTATGATTTAACGGATAAAGATGCTGATTACTTTACTTCATTCGTAGGTGTAGACCGTCAAATGTATGGAAGTGTTGGCTCTGTTATATTCCAAGTGTTTGTTGATGGAGAAATGCAATTCGACAGTGGCTTAATGAACTCTAGAGATTCTCAAAAGTTCGTTGAGGTGAATATTAGTGGCGCGAAAGAATTAAAGTTAGTCGTTACTGACGGTGGCAATGGAAATGGCTCTGACCACGCAACGTGGGGAGATGCTAAATTACATTTCGCTAACGCAGCTAGTATATTTACACAAGATTTAGAAGCTGCTATTGAAGAAGCGAAAGCAATCAATATAGAAGACTATACAGCTGACAGTGTGGCTGCCCTAGAAGCAAGCATTGCACAAGCAGAAGAAACTCTTGCTAACAAGCAAGCTACCCAAGCAGACATTGATCAGGCTGTAGCGATGCTAAAACAAGCGAAAGAATCATTAGTGGCAATTGATTTAGGTCAATTCATCACAATACCTGATACAAGTTTAAGCACATTTATTAAACAAACACTAGGTATTACAGGTGAAATAACACTTGGTGATATGTATAAACTTACAAGCCTATCTGCTGCAGCTACTCGAACAGAGCGAGTTGCTAGTCTTGAAGGTTTACAATATGCGAAAAACTTAGTGACATTGGATATCGCGGGGAACGAAGTTACAGATTTCTCGCCACTACAGGGCCTAGAGAAATTAGAAAATCTAATCGCTAATCCTCAAGTAATTGAAATGTCTGCTGTTGATGGTCAGGATGGGATATTCACTATGCCAAATATAGTGAAGGGCTTAGACGGGAAACATGTGAATCCTAAGCAAATTGCTCTTAGAAATACGAAGACGTTTAAAGAAATCGTAGTAAATGTCGAGCAATTAGCACCAAATGCTGAACAATTTATAGTAGATCTTTCAGCAGAAGATAAAGGGACTTACTCAGTCGGCATAGTTTATGAAGTAGAAGGTAACTTAATTCAATTAATTTCTTTTATTGATAATAACTAATATGCTTCTGAAGAGTTTCTCTTTCTATGGAAAGAACTAAACTATCATAAAGACAAAACGGGATTGTCCAATAAGTCCTTAAATGAAAAACCGCTGTACGAAAAATAACTATTTATCGTACAGCGGTTTTTGTCGTCTGTTTAGAACTAAATTGCCCTAAAAGTGATTTTCTGAAAGCTAAAAGTATATATACTTGAATCAGGTTAGTCCCAAGTGTATCAAAAATGAGGCGCAATGGGAGACTAAATCAAAAGAAGCGAAAAAAATTACAAAGGGATTCGCTACAGTTTATAAAAAAAATTCAGGTGAAGGTGTATACATTTTTCTTCCTCATTCGTTACAAAAGTGAAGGCGATGAAAATAAGAAAGCGAGAAGGGTAGCGTTGACAGATGATCTAATTACATCACTTTATAAAGAAAAGGCAGTCATTATCAAGAAATATTTAATAAAGAATGGATGCAGTTTGTTAGATGCTGAAGATATTGTACAAGGAACATTTGTAAAGGCGATTCAATATATGGTAGAGCTTCATGAACAAAATCTTTCAGCTTGGCTTTTTAAGGTAGCGTTGCACGCTTACTATGATTTGTGTCGAAAGAACAAACGGTATCCAAGCTGCTCCATTGAAGATCAAGATCAATTTTTCGCTGGATTAGCAGATGAGCTTGATGGAGAAATGTTGTTTTTAACGAAAGAAAAAGGTGAAGAAATAACAAAAGTTCTCAATATGTTAAACGCTAATCAACGAAATCTGTTGTTACTAAGATATGAAATGGAGCTGTCCTATAAAGAAATTGCAGAGCTAACAAATATGGATGAAAAGACGATTAAAACCTATTTGTATAGGGCTCGTTTAGCGTTCAAAAAGAAATGGGAGGAGACAAACGATGAAAAACTCAAAGATGGATGAATTATTTGATTTTGAAAATGTCGATACAAAACAAATGCTAAAAGAAGCAAAAGGGAAAAGTTATGCACGAATTATTTTAATTAGTTTAAGTATGGCAGTATATATTTTCGGATTAATTTACTTGCAGAAAATACAAATTACGCCTTTTTTACTTGATAATAAAATTTCAGAAATAGATTCTTATTACAATGTGTTTGGCGCAAATACTCACTTAGGCATGTGGGATGAAGAATATCGTTTCATTGGCAGTAGTGCATCAGCTCCAAAGTATAAAATTATTGATGGAAAACCAGTAAGCTTAGGAGAAGTAAAAGCGCCAGGGAAAGTGAACTTTAATGAATTCTCGCTAAATTCTAACTGGCCAAAAACAGACACAAAAGATGTATTTACTTACGATGGCGTTAGAAAACTTCAATTCTATCACCCATCTGTTACTTACGAGGCATATAAAAACGATATGAGTTTAGTAGCGGACATTCCTGATTACAAAAAAGTAGAGATGGGTATCTCCTTTGATAAACCATACACATTACAAGAAGTGCAAAATATGCTACCGAAAAACGCGAAATTTCAGTGGGCATGGGTAGATACGTATGATGAAACGACCCTACAAGGCTTGAAATCATCGGAAGGAACGCCTTCAATCGTTGTATCAGAAGAGACTGCCGCAGGATTCCATTTGTACAATCAAGTGGGAGAGGTAATCGAAAAACCAACAGAAAAATTTGTTGAAAACTTAGAACTTGCTTTAAGAAATAAAGGCGATTACTATAACGACCTAAAAGCAGTAGATGAATTTCTAAAACAAGGAAATGAAACAATCAACAACAATAATATTAGAATCGTTGGTGCTGTTATTACAGGCAGTCCAAAAGATATTCTAAGCGTACAAAATGAAGATTATGTAAAAGCGGCTGTTTTAGGAGCAGTCGTAGATAAGTATTAAGGAGTGATAAATGATGAAGGCTTTTATGGAAAATAGACCTGTTCTGTTTGGAGGTATAGCATTTGGTATTGCTTCTCTGGTGCTAAATTGTCTGTATATTATTTTCTTCAACATGGCCCATGTATACGATGTAATACATGTTTTCCCGATAATTTTTCTGATGGAACCAATTATAGATAAGGTAGGATATTTGGCAACTCCATTTATGTTGCTACCAATCGCGGTTATTCTTGATTTTATGTGTGGCTTACTTTTTGGTTGGATTGCTAAAAAAATTACAAAAACACCTATTGCTTACGTAGTAGCTCTATTACTTCTATTTGGTTTCTATTGGGTAGTTATTACGTATCAATGGATTATGATTATATAATTTTAAAATGTTTATTTCCTGTTCATTTATTTTAAAATGGACAGGTTTTTTTATGTATTGAATCCGCAATAAGGAGCAGAAAAATTGTTAGGAAATTAATTGATGGAAGTGACGCTTATTTACAGTTATGTTGTATGTCATTTTAAAAAATTTTAATGAATGCACTTTTCAAAATACGATGCTTAAGAAAAAACATGCACTTTCGATATGACAATAAACATTTTCTTGAGAAGATAAAGGCATAAAACCGTGTCTATTATGAAAGTTAGTGCGTAAACTAGAATGAATTCTAAAATAGCCTTATCTTCATTCAGCTGAAAACTCCCGCCTTTATAGGTGGTGAGATGAATGCGGGTTAAGCTTTTTTTCAGTAGATGTCCAAATGCAGACTGATTGAAGATAAAGCCTCCGGCGGATGTCACAGATTTTGAAGGGAGTGAATTGTGCGCGCACAATTCAAAATCTGGACGCATTGTTTTTCTGCACGAAAGCGAAGCGTCAGTGGCAATTACGCCGAGACGTAATTGATTGAAAAACGATGGGGTTGACTAGAATGAACGAGGATTTACGAAGGTTACAGCCGAGGTTGGCTGAAATTTTTACACACTTACATGAACATGCAGAAATTAGTTGGCAAGAGGAGCAAACGACAAATTACATTGTGAATTTATTGAAAGAGGCCGGTATGGAACCATGTGTGTTTGAAGATATCCCCGGACTTTATGTCGATATCGGTAAAGGGACACCCAAGGTAGGATTTCGAACAGATATGGATGCACTCTGGCAAGAAGTAGATGGTGTATTAAAAGCTAACCATTCTTGTGGACATGATGGGCATATGACGATGGCAATTGGGACGGCATTATTGTTAAAGGATATGGAATCCGTGCTTTCTGGTGCAGTGAGAATTATTTTTCAACCGGCGGAAGAAAAGGCAGAGGGTGCTCGTGCATTTGTCGAAAAAGGTGTGGTTGATGATTTAGAGTACTTATTTGGTGTACATGTTCGTCCTTTAAAAGAAATGAAGGATGGCACATATGCACCTGCCATATATCATGGAGCGGCCAAGGTTTTTACGGGGACAATTATTGGTGAAGATGCACATGGATCGCGTCCGGAATTAGGTACGAATGCTATTGAAGTAGGGGTTGCAATTGTAGAAGGCTTACAAAAAATTTGGACTGACAGGAATGTTTCGGCTTCAGCTAAAATGACGCAATTTCAAGCAGGGGGTCTTTCGAAAAATATTATCCCAGGGAAGGCGACATTTAGCATAGATGCACGTGCGCAAACAAATGAAGTAATGGAAGCATTAACAACAGGTATTCATCGTGTGGAGAAAACGGCAGAAACAATGTATGAGGCGAAAATTAAGCTTCAGACAGAAGTCCATGTTGCAGCGGCATCAGTAAATGACGAAGCAATGGAAATAATGCGTTTAGCAATTGTTGACGTAGTTGGTGAGGGAGGCTGTGCACCACCAGTAGTTACTCCAGGAGGAGAAGACTTTCATTTTTATACACACGAACGCCCTAAACTAAAAGCGACGATGCTTGGACTTGGATGTGGTGTAACACCAGGTTTACATCATCCTAAAATGACATTTAATAGAGAACGTCTCATTACAGGTGTAAGTATAATTTCAAGAGCTATTTTACGTGCGTTATAAAGATTGAAATTGATATCACAAAAAATTGGAGATTTTTTTCTTATGTAAATGAATTGCATAAGGAAAAATCTCTTTTTTTTAGGTTTTACCAGATGTTGAAAGGGAAATAGGTGATACAACGCTAATATGTAACAGATAGAACGGAATGGGGTGGTGGGAATGGAATTTAGGGATTTACAAATCTTTATGGCCATTGTGGAGCATAGCAGCTATACAAAAGCAGCTGAAGCGTTATTTATTTCGCAACCTACGTTAAGTAAAAGTATGAAGCGGCTTGAAAATGAGTTGCAGGCACAATTATTGCAGCGGACGACAAGGCAGTTACAGGTGACCGATATAGGGGCAGTTGTTTATGAGCATGGGCAAAAAATTTTATATAATCTGCAGGAATTGGGACAGTCCATTCAAGATATACGAGATGTGCAATTAGGAACGATTAAATTAGGTATTCCTCCGTTAATAGGTACATTGTTTTTCCCGGAAATCGCGCGTACCTTCCATCAGCAGTATCCGAAAGTGACGTTAGAACTTGTGGAGCGGGGGGCTAAGCTAATCAGTGAATTAGTACATTCTGGGCAAGTGGATGTGGCTTTTGTAGTTTTGCCGATTGTGGAACCAGCGTTTACGATTGTGCCATTTATCGAGGATGATTTTGTTTTATATGTACATAAAGACCATACTTTTGCACAGTGTGCTGAAGTGTCCGTCGAAGATTTGAAAAATGAAAAGTTTATTTTATTTTCTAATGAATATGCCTTACATGATTTTGTCATTCGAGCTTGTGAAAATGAGGGCTTCTCACCTGACATAGTCTATAAAAGTTCGCAGTGGGATTTAATTGTGGAATTGATTGGTCTGAATTTAGGTATTACAATTTTGCCGCGTGCTATTTATGAAAAGCAGTCAAATGCTAATGTGAAAATCATTCCACTGACGAATTCACTTATTTGGAAACTAGGTTTAGTTAGCTTAAAAGACCGTTATAAATCATTTGCCTTGCAGGAATTAGTGAAAACGATTCATACAGAATCATGGTCATGGCAATCATTTATTCCATTGAAGAATAAATAATATGCGATATATGCATTTCTCTTATGGAAATAAACGGGCTAACATTAAAGTACATTTGAGTACAAGGGGTGATGGGGATGACGAAAGTGAAACAAACTTTTGAAGAAGCGCTTGTGGATTTAAAGGATGGCCATACTGTTATTGTAGGAGGATTTGGACTCTGTGGGATTCCGGAAAAAGCGATTGAAGCAATCCGTCAAAAAGGTACGAAGAATTTAACTGTTGTTAGTAATAATTGTGGTGTCGATGATTTTGGTCTTGGACTTTTATTAGCAAACAAGCAAATAAAGAAAATGGTTTCATCTTATGTGGGTGAAAATAAAATATTTGAGCAGCAATTTTTAAGTGGGGAACTTGAAGTGGAGTTAACGCCGCAAGGTACATTAGCTGAACGTATTCGTGCTGGTGGTGCAGGTATTCCAGCTTTTTATACAGCGACAGGAATTGGGACACCTATCGCTGAAGGTAAGCCGACGAAAGAATTTGACGGTAAAGTGTATTTAGAAGAACGTGCGATTGTTGGCGATTATGCGTTTGTGAAGGCGTGGAAGGCAGATACACTTGGGAATTTAGTGTATCGAAAAACGGCACGCAATTTTAATCCGCTTGCAGCAACAGCTGGGAAAATCACGATTGCTGAAGTTGAAGAAATCGTGGAAGTGGGCGCATTAAATCCTGATGAAATTCATACACCTGGTGTATATGTGCAACATGTTTTTGTTGGCGAGAACTACGAAAAGCGTGTTGAACGCCTAATAACTGCCAAGGAGGTTGGGTAACTATGTCTGAAATGAGAGATCGTATTGTACGTCGTGCGGTGCAAGAAATTGAAAATGGTATGAACGTTAACCTGGGGATTGGTATGCCTACATTAGTAGCAAATGAAATTCCAGCGAGTTATCAGGTGTTATTACAATCTGAAAATGGTCTTCTAGGCATAGGACCGTATCCGACTGAAGCGGAGGTGGATGCGGACTTAATCAATGCGGGCAAAGAAACGGTAACAGCGGTGGCGGGTGCCTCTTATTTTGATAGTGCGGAATCGTTTGCAATGATTCGTGGCGGGCATATCGATTTAGCAATTTTAGGCGGTATGGAAGTTTCAGAGACTGGTGATTTAGCTAACTGGATGATCCCGGGCAAGATGATTAAAGGTATGGGCGGTGCAATGGACCTTGTACAGGGGGCAAAGCGTGTCATTGTCATTATGGAGCATGTGTCTAAGCATGGGGAGTCTAAGGTGAAAAAGGTATGCACACTGCCATTAACAGGACAGGGTGTGATTCATCGTTTGATTACGGATTTAGCTGTTTTTGATTTTACACCTAGTGGAATGGTGTTAGTGGAAAAAGTCGCAGCATTATCAGTGGAAGAAATTCGTGCGAAGACGGAAGCTTCATTTATAGTAAGTGATAGCTTAAAAGTGTATTGAAAATAATTCTGTTTAATGACGTTAAAATACTCGAAAATACAAAAATCGACTAAATCAATGATGGACATCCAATTTTTTGAATGATATATTGAATTTGTCATTACATTTCCATAGTTAGGTAAAATGAGTGGTGAGGTTCAGAGTCACAAATGAGGGATAGATGCTTATGAAGAAAACATTGAAACAACGAATTGTAGAGGCTTCTCTAATACTGTTTCAGCAAGATGGTTATCATGGTGTGACGGTCGATCGTATTGTTGAATATATAGGTGCCTCAAAAGGTGGGTTTTATCATAATTTCAAATCAAAAGATGAACTGTTATATGAAATCCATGATGTGTTTATCTCGTATGTTATTAAAAAGTCACAACAAGCATACGACCAATACGACACACCGATTACTAGATTGTGTGCGATGGTCCAGACACTCACAGAAGTATTTGATGTGTATCAGGCACATATAACGGTGTTTTATGAAGAAAGTGATTCGTTATCAGAAGTGTACAGTGATCTTATCCACAAAAAACGTAATCAGTATCGTGAAATTTTACAGAAAGTTATTGTTGAAGGGCAGCAGACAAGTGATTTTCGTGCGGAATTACCGAGCACGATTGTGACGATGGCTATCGTTGGCATGATTAATTGGACATACAAATGGTATAAGCAGACCGGACCACTGACTATGGAAGAAATTACAGAAGTATTTACGGACATGATTTTACGTTCAATTGTAACTGAACAAGCAAGGGAAGAAGCAACTCAATTTATGTTAGCGATGAAGCCAGCGATAGAGACTGGTTTTATTAATCAGTAGAACAAACCGACTAGTCGGTTTAACTAGATTAGTAGATGCAAAGGGGAGCTAGGGATGAACTTTGAACTAACGAAAGAGCAAGAGATGATTCGTGATATGGTGCGTGAGTTTGCTGAGAAGGAAATTAAGCCGTATGCGCGTGAAGTAGATGAAACATCAACGATGCGAATAGAGAGCTTTGAAAAAATGGCCGAACTCGGTTTGATGGGGATCCCATTTCCAGAAGAATACGGTGGTTCGGGTGGAGACACAGTTTCTTACGCAATTGCTGTTGAAGAAATTGGTCGCGCCTGTGGGGGTACTGGTTTAAGTTATGCAGCTGCTATTAGCTTAGGGGCTGCTCCAATTTATAATTTTGGAACAGAGGAGCAAAAACGAGAATGGCTTGTTCCACTCGCAAAAGGTGAGACACTTGGTTCATTCGGATTAACAGAACCAAACGCTGGATCAGATGCAGGTGGAACGCGTACAACAGCAGTGGTGGATGGCGATGATTACGTCATTAACGGTGAAAAATGCTGGATTACGAATGCTGGTCATGCACGACAAATTATCGTAACAGCGGTGACAGGCAAACGTGACGATGGCAAAAAAATTATTTCGTCGATCATCGTGCCAACCAATACTCCGGGCGTCACAATCAACTGTAATTACGACAAGATGGGTGTGCGTGGATCTAATACATGTGAGATTGTGTTGCAAAATGTCCGTGTACCAAGAGCGAATTTACTTGGTGATGAAAAACGTGGCTTTAGTCAATTTTTAAACACTTTAGATGGTGGGCGTATTTCCATTGCGGCATTGTCTGTAGGGATTGCACAAGCGGCTTACGAAAAAGCGCTCCAGTTTGCAAAAGAGCGTGAACAATTTGGCGTATCCATCTCAAAATTCCAAGCAATACAATTTAAATTAGCTGATATGGCAATGGAAATAGAGCTTGCTCGTACGTTAGTACATAAAGCAGCATGGCTAAAAGATCAGAAGAAACCGTTTGGCAAAGAAGCTGCGATGGCGAAATTATTTGCCTCTGAAATGGGCTTCCGTACTTGCAATCAAGCAATTCAAATTCATGGTGGCTCCGGTTATATGAAGGAATACGATGTAGAGCGTCATTTGCGTGATATTAAGTTAATGGAGATTGGCGAAGGTACATCTGAAATTCAGCGTCTAGTTATTGCTCGTTTAATTGGCTGTTAAAACTATTCAATAGCAAATACAAGGAGGATTTTCATGGCAAATCTTGTGTATCAAACAATTGGTCAGTTGCTGGATGAACAAAGTGAAAAGTATCCGAAACGTGAAGCGCTTGTGTATGCAGATAGAGACTTGCGAATGACTTATGAGGAGTTAAATAGACAGAGCCGCTTAGTTGCTAGAGGTTTGATGGCACTTGGGATTGAAAAAGGTGATCATATTGCTGTGTGGACGACGAATGTGCCTGAGTGGGTGCAAGTACAGTTCGGCACAGGTAAAATGGGCGCTCCCATTGTAACGGTGAACACAAATTACCGAGCAAGTGAGCTGGAATATCTATTAAAACAGTCTGATTCGAAAACCATTATTTTAATCGAACAATATCGTGATCATTCTTTCATAAATACACTGCAAGAATTATGTCCTGAGCTTGAGCACTGTGAACCTGGAAATCTACAATCTAAGCGATTACCTCTTTTAAAGAATGTTATTTTAATAGGCGAAAACACATATCCAGGTGTGCTGAATTGGTCGGATGTATTATCGGCTGCTGAGCAAGTTACGGAAGACCAGTTAGATATAAGACAAGGAACGCTATGCTATGATGACGTCATTAATATTCAATATACATCTGGAACGACAGGCTTTCCAAAGGGAGTTATGTTATCGCATTTTAACCTAGTGAATAACGCGGTTAATATTGCTGAGTGCATGAACTTAACACATGAGGATCGTTTATGTATTCCAGTACCATTTTTCCATTGTTTTGGCTGTGTAATTGGTACGTTAGCTATTACAACTAGTGGAGGCACAATGGTTCCAGTACAGGAATTTTCTCCGGAAGAAGTATTACGAACGGTAGAAAAAGAAAAGTGTACTGCTTTACATGGTGTACCGACAATGTTTATTAGTGAACTTAATTTACCGAATTTTTCGTCATTTGATTTATCAACATTGCGTAAGGGTGTAATGGCAGGCTCGAACTGTCCAATCGAAGCGATGAAAGCGGTTATCGAAAAAATGGGTATGAGAGAGATAACAATCTGTTACGGACAAACAGAGTGCTCGCCAGTTGCTACACAAACAAGAGTAGATGATCCGCTCAAATTGAGGGTCGAGACAGTCGGGCGCGCATTACCAAACCTAGAAGTGAAGATTATAGATCCTGAAACAAATGAAGAAGTGCCACCGAATGTGCAAGGTGAGTTATGCACTAGGGGGTACCATGTGATGACAGGGTACTACAAAAATTCAGAGGAAACTAGTATAGCGATTGATAGTGACAACTGGCTTCACACAGGGGATTTAGCAACAATGGATGAAGCGGGTTATGTTCGTGTGACAGGTCGTTTGAAAGACATGATTATTCGCGGTGGAGAAAATCTTTATCCACGTGAAATTGAAGAATTTCTTTATACGCATCCTAAAATTTTCGATGTGCAAGTAGCTGGTGTACCTGATCCAGTATACGGAGAAGAAGCTGCAGCTTGGATAATATTACGTGATGGTGAGCAGGCAACTGCAGAAGATATTCGAGATTTTTGCCGAGATAAAATTTCAAGACAAAAAATCCCGCGTCATATTTTCTTTATCGAAAGCTTTCCGATGACAGCTTCCGGCAAAGTACAAAAGTTTAAATTGCGTGAGGGTTTTGTAGCAGCAGTTATATAGAAAGGGGGCAGGGAAATGTTCAAGAAGGTATTGATTGCAAATCGTGGTGAAATAGCTAGGCGTATTATCAGAACGTGTAAACGATTAAATATACAAACTGTCGCAGTGTACTCAGAGGCTGATGCAGAGGCGCTACATGTTAGAGAGGCAGACGAAGCGTACTGTATTGGTAAACCACCTGTTGCACACAGCTATTTAAATATTGAGCGTATTCTTGAAGTGGCACACGAAAGCAATGCAGAAGCTATTCATCCAGGTTATGGATTGTTATCAGAAAACGCTGATTTTGCTAGACGTTGTACGGAGGCAGGTTTTGTCTTTATCGGACCGAGTGCTAAAGTAATTGCGTCAATGGGCAGTAAGTTAGAAGCACGTAAGACGATGAAGGCAGCGGGTGTGCCGATTGTAGAAGGTGTGGAAGCGCCAGTGAAAGATGCAGCCGAAGCGATTGAAATTGCGTCCCGTATTGGCTATCCAATAATGTTGAAGGCATCCGCTGGTGGTGGTGGGATTGGTATGCAACTTGTGGAAAGTGCCGAGGAGTTGGCAAAAGCATTTGAAGGG
Organism: Lysinibacillus sp. NPDC097287; assembly: GCF_044761695.1. Lineage (NCBI taxonomy): Bacteria > Bacillati > Bacillota > Bacilli > Caryophanales > Bacillaceae > Lysinibacillus > Lysinibacillus sp. NPDC097287. The sequence continues at coordinate 31,213 of NZ_JBIWCX010000008.1, read as the reverse complement.
AATCAAAAACGTGCGCAGTCATTCTTCGGTGATGGCACGATGTACATGGAACGATTTATTGCCAATCCCCATCATGTTGAAGTGCAAATTATCGCTGACCATGACGGCAATGTTGTCCCGTTATTTGAACGCGAGTGCTCGATACAAAGGCGTAATCAAAAAGTCGTTGAGGAGGCACCATCCCCGTTCATCTCGGAAGAAACAAGAATGCGTATGTTAGATGTTTCTGTGCAAGCAGTTCAACATATTGGTTATGTGAATGCTGGCACGATTGAGTATTTAGTAGATGCTGACCAAAATTTTTATTTTTTAGAGATGAATACGCGCTTACAAGTCGAACATCCAGTAACGGAAGAGATTACGAAGCTAGATCTTGTAGAGGAGCAATTAAAAGTTGCGGCGAAACAGTCACTATCATTTACGCGTGACAGTATCAAAAAACATGGTCATGCGATTGAAGTACGAATTTATGCAGAAAATCCAACGACGTTTTTCCCTTCCCCAGGAAAAATCACAGAGTTAGAGCTACCGATTGGTGAAGGTATTCGACATGAATGTGGTGTAGAGGCAGGCTCAACTGTTACACCATTTTATGATCCAATGATTAGCAAATTAGTAGTGTGGGGAGAAACGCGTGCGATTGCATGTGAGCGTCTTACACAAGCTTTAGCAAATTACAAAATTGAAGGTATTCAAACAAACATACCAATGCTTCTAAAAACTGTAACGCATGAGCAATTTTTAAAAGGTTCTACAACGACTAAATTCGTTGAAGAATACTATCTACCCCAGTTAGAAGAAATGAAATAAACATGGAGGAGTATTGCAACGATTTTTTGCAATACTTCCTTACTACCAACTATTTGGAGGGATTTATGATGGAAGTTGTAAAAGCGAGTATGGCAGGAACTGTTTGGAAAATTGTCGTGGCCGAGGGCGATCAAGTAACGGCAGGGCAAGATGTTGCGATTTTAGAATCGATGAAGATGGAAATTCCGATTGCCGCAGAAGAAAGTGGCGTTGTTACAAAAATTATTGCCAACGAAGGAGATTTCATTAACCTAGATGATGCTATTTTAGAAATCGGATAAGGGGGCGCTATTATGCAACTACCGAAACATGTGACGTTAAAGGAAGTTGGCCCTCGGGACGGTTTGCAAAATGAAAAAATACAAATAGCCACTGCCGATAAAGTACAGCTGGTGGATTTACTGAGTCAGACGGGACTAAATTATATTGAAGTAACGTCCTTAGTACATCCGAAGTGGATTCCCCAGCTTGCAGATGCAGTGGAAGTATTGCAAGCCATTAAGCGGGAAAAAGATATTACGTATGCAGCTCTTATACCGAATATGCGTGGCTTAGAACGCGCGTTGGAGGCAAATATAGATGAAGCAAGTATCTTCATGTCAGCTAGTGAAAGCCACAATAAAAATAATATTAATAAAACGATATCCGAGACATTTCCGGTGTTAGAGGAAGTCGTTTTAGGCGCAAAAGCAGCTGGTAAGCAAGTACGTGGTTATATATCAACGGTGATTGGTTGTCCTTATGAAGGCTACATACAGCCGGAGCAAGTTTTACGTGTAGCAGACAAATTACTTGAAATGGGCGTTGCTGAAATTTCATTAGGCGACACGATTGGCGTTGGTGTGCCGACACAAGTGGAACGTCTATTAGAAGAATTATTAAAACGATATCCGGCAGAAAAATTTGCGATGCATTTTCATGATACTCGTGGTACAGCGCTTGCGAATATAGTGAAGTCCATAGAAATAGGTATTTCAAAATTCGATAGTGCGCTCGGTGGTCTCGGTGGTTGTCCGTATGCAAAAGGGGCATCTGGCAATGTAGCCACCGAAGATTTATTGTATCTATTTGATGAAATGGGTATTCATACGGGTGTTGAAATGAATGCAGTGCTAGAGGCGGCGACATTTGTTGAACAAAAACTTGGGAAACCAGTTGCGTCCAAACAAATGGCGATTGTCCGCAACGAAAGGAGTGCGCAGACGTTATGACGCAACTTGTTCAGTTTGAAATTCTAGCAGAAGGTGTAGGACTTATCACATTATCGAGACCAGTTGCGGCAAATGCGATGTCTGTGCAGTTATTAACAGAACTAGGTGCTACACTTGACCGCGTTAACGGCGATCCAACTGTGCGTGTTGTTTTACTAACTGGCGCAGGAGAAAAAGCGTTTTGCGCAGGCGCAGATTTAAAAGAACGTCAAGGTATGTCTGATCGACAAGTAAAGCAAATTGTACAATTAATCGGTGCAACAGTGGCAAAGGTAGAAGCACTTGCACAGCCTGTGATTGCCGTGTTAAATGGCGTCGCATTTGGTGGTGGGCTAGAGCTAGCTCTTGCTTGTGATTTACGCATTGCTGCTTCTCATATAAAGGTAGCTCTTACTGAAGCATCTCTTGGTATTATTCCAGGAGCAGGTGGTACTCAGCGTTTACCACGACTTATTGGTATTGGAAAAGCAAAGGAGTTAATTTATACAGCACGGCGTTTAAATGCAGAACAAGCGAAAAGCTACGGAATTGTAGAATATGTGTATGAAGGTCATGAGTTAAGAGAAAAAGCTCTACAACTCGCACAGGAAATGGCGAAGAATGCACCGCTATCATTAGTGCAAGCAAAAATCGCTATTAATCAAGGGGTAGAAGTAGATTTAGCAACGGGCTTAAAAATTGAGTCACTTGCATATAGTGCACTTATTCCAACAGAAGATCGTTTGGAAGGATTGCTTGCTTTCAAAGAAAAGCGGGCGCCGCAATATTCAGGGCAGTAATCGAATGGCATAAGGAGGAATTGAACATGAGCAATGCAACGACAGAAAATACGGCAAATACGATGAAGGAACAAATTTTAGCTGGGGGTCAGCCAAAGTATCACGAGAAAAATACCCAACAAGGAAAGTTATTCGTACGTGAGCGTCTCGAATTATTATTAGATGATGGATTGCAATCGGAGGATGGCTTATATGCCAATTGTTTGGCTGGTGATCTGCCAGCGGATGGCGTTGTCACAGGTATTGGTAAAATCCATGGTCGTACAGTATGTATTATGGCGAATGACTCGACGATTAAAGCAGGCTCTTGGGGTAAACGAACTGTAGAAAAAATTATTCGTATTCAGGAGACAGCTGAGAAGTTAAATTGTCCTTTACTGTATTTGGTTGATTCGGCGGGCGCACGTATTACTGATCAATTAGAAATGTTCCCAGGACGTCGCGGAGCAGGGCGTATTTTCTACAATCAAGTAAAGCTTTCGGGTAAAGTGCCGCAAATTTGCTTATTGTTCGGTCCCTCTGCAGCAGGCGGCGCTTATATTCCAGCTTTTTGCGATATTGTGGTGATGGTGGAGGGCAATGCTTCGATGTACTTGGGCTCACCTCGTATGGCGGAAATGGTCATAGGTGAAAAAGTAGATTTAGAAACAATGGGTGGGGCAAAAATGCATTGCTCGGTATCTGGTTGTGGTGATGTGCTGACAAAAACAGAACAAGAAGCCATTGCCTATGCACGAAAATATTTGGGCTACTTCCCAAATAATTATGCTGAACGCAGTAAAGTAGAGGCCCCGAAGCCACCAGCATCTTTTGAAAAATCAATTGAAGAATTAATTCCTAAAAATCAAAACGTGCCTTTTGATATGTATCAATTAATTGATCGATTAATCGATGAAGATTCGTTTTGCGAAGTGAAGAAGTTATTTGCACCAGAATTAATCACAGGGTTAGGGCGTATTAATGGTCAATCTATTGGGATTATTGCCAATCAGCCTCGTGCAAAGGGTGGGGTATTGTTCCACGATTCTGCTGACAAAGCGGCGAAGTTTATTTCATTATGTGATGCGTTTAACATTCCGCTAATTTTCTTAGCGGATGTACCGGGCTTTATGATTGGAACGCAAGTCGAGAAGGCTGGGATTATTCGTCATGGTGCGAAAATGATTTTCGCGATGAGTGAAGCGACTGTACCTAAGTTAACGGTTATTGTGCGCAAAGCATATGGTGCAGGACTTTATGCTATGGCAGGTCCAGCATTTGAGCCTGATTGTTGTATCGCTCTATCTAATGCGCAAATTGCAGTAATGGGTCCAGAAGCGGCTGTAAATGCAGTGTATGCTAATAAGATTGCTGAGCTTCCAAAAGAAGAGCAGGCAGACTTTATTGCAGAAAAACGAAAAGAGTATCAAGAGGAAATTGATGTCTATCGCCTTGCTTCGGAGCTGATCATCGACGATGTCATCGAGCCAAATGATTTACGTAAAGCACTTGAAACACGTTTGGAATTATATATGTCGAAATATGTGCTATTCTCACAACGAAAGCACGGTGTTAATCCAGTGTAAAAATGAAAAACCGTTTTTAAAAGCCAAGAAAGAGGCTTTTAAAACGGTTTTTTGCTATATTTACCCCATTGCATAGGTGGGCATATCGTATTAAAATATGAGATGGATAAATAGGAGTAGGTGGTGATGGAGTGGCGAAAAATAATATATCAAATGTGCAGGATGATACCAAGCTGCCATTACCGTACCGCGTGTGGATTGATAAACATTATATGGAGATAAAATTCATAGGCTGGTTACTGTTTAGTGTCTACTCTTGTATAGCGTTTTATAAATTAGTGATCGATCGTCTAGTAAACGTTGTAATCGTCTTGTTCCGTGGCGAATATACATTAGGTGAACTTGGTCTATTTGATTATAGCACGTGGCGCGGAACGACTAATTTTGTACCGTTTGATACGATTATGCGATACATAAATTACTCACAGTATTTTAATATGAATTTAATTGTTGTGAATTTACTTGGAAACTTATTGATCTTTACACCGATGGGCTTTTTGCTACCATTATTATCGAAGCGTTTTCGAAAAGTGTGGCCGATACTCCTTGTAGGATTTATCTCGAGCCTAGCGGTGGAAATGATACAATTTATTTTTAGAGTAGGTTCAACAGATATTGATGATTTAATTTTAAATACGGCTGGTGCTTGGCTTGGCTATTTAGCCTATAAATTTATGTTGCGATTTTCAAAAAATAAACAAATAACTTCTTAAGGCTACGTAAAATTTACGTAGCTTTTTTTTTGTAAAAAAAATTATATCTAAAGACCCGTTTGTATATTTGTTTTTTAGTTATCTGTGAATATAGTACGGATTGATGATTTATTTTTTCAAGGTTGGCCCGATAATAAGTGTACAGATTTTGTTTAGTGGGTATATGTAAAGTCATATATACTAAACAACTTACATATTATAGAGAGTAGAGGTGAATACTATGAAAATTTCAGGTTTAATTCAACAAGAGAGAATTGCAGCCTTAGAGGAACGTAGAAAAATTCTACAGCGTAAAGGGGTAGGAGATGCATATCGTAAAAATCTCCAGTATTTTCAACCGAAGAAAAACCCCGTTTTAATCGAGTTAGAGAATTTATTATTTGGTCATAAAGATCATGATTTATATGAACAACACAAAGAAGAATTGAAAGAAATTACACCTCAAGAACAGGCAACTATTCAAGAAATGCAGCAAGCTGAAAAGAATGTGCGCGCACATGAGCAAGCAAACAGAGCATTTGATAGCGAACCATTAAATGCGAATGGAGCTAGCTCTAGAGAAGAAGAAACACTGCATATTTTAGAATCCGTTAGAAGTGCTGCATTAGCGCCTGCCGAACCGTCTCCGCAGGATTTGCGTGTAGCAGCAAGTGCGAGTGCGCATATTCAGCAAGTAGAGGCACAACTAAATGGTACTGAAATAGCAGAAATCGAGTATGTTGACGATGAGCCAGCATTTGTTCGAGAACCGATTGAAGTAAATGTACCAGAGCGATTCACAAAGAATTTGAAATTAGACCCATTTGCAGATACAATTTTCGGTAGGAGCTATGAAGAAGCGTATAAGGCAAACATTTTTAAACAAGCTGCCGAAAAATATACAGCACATTCTGAAATGGCGAAAAACGGCTATCTACCGAGGTATGAACCTACGTTTTCGTGGACAGCCTAATGATATAAATGGGGGACTTTCACGTGGCTAAAGCGAAACATGCTAAAACAAATGCAGTGCGACAATTAGAGCAACAAAAAATACAATTTGATGTGTTGGAGTATGAGACTGGTGACGGTCAAGTGGACGGAATTTCTGTAGCCGAAAAAATCGGACATCCCGTTTCTCGTGTATTCAAAACATTGGTGGCAAAAGCAAGTGCACAAAAATTATTTGTCTTTGTTATTCCAGTTGCAGAAGAACTCGATTTAAAAGCAGCGGCAAAAGTCGTTGGGGAAAAGAAAATCGAAATGCTACCTGTGAAGGAGTTACTTGGTTATACAGGCTATGTGCGCGGAGGATGTTCACCGGTTGGTATGAAGAAATTATATCCGACAGTTATTGATACAACGGCGCGTGAGCAAGGGAGTATCATTATTAGTGCAGGTAAAATAGGTATGCAAGTGCACGTCCAAATAGATGATTTATTGGCAGTGACGAAAGGACAGCTCGCGCCAATTACGACTATCCATGAGTAAAATTTTGGATAGTTTTTTTATTTGGTGAATTATGGAACAACTAACGATGTCGGTTCGTTTGGTTAAAGAAAGTATTAATTTTAGAATGCTTGTTGATTGGAGTGGAGGTTGGGCGACTCATAGGGGTAGCATCCTAAATGAGACCCTGGAGCGAGGCTTGTATAGGAGCGAGGGCTAAAAGCGTCACGTCCTGTGACAATTTATCTGCGCGAAAGCGAAGCGACAGCAGCACACGCCTTCGTGACCAACATCCTGTTGCCCACCGGAAAGCGCCCAGCCGGAACGGAAATCAATCCCATGTTACGGTGATGAGCCAAAATATGATACAGTATAGCAATCTTATACATAAGGAGTAGTTTGTAGAATGCGAAGGGTTATTGGATGGCGTTGGACGTTTTTTATCGTCGGCATGATCATTATGTCGCTCGGCATTACTATGTCGATAAAAGGGAAAGTTATAGGAACAAGTCCATGGGATGTGTTACATGTAGGTTTATTCCAAAACTTTGGTTTAACAATTGGCACGTGGTCGATTTTAACGGGATTGCTTATTATTACATCAACATCATTAGTTCTAAAAGAATGGCCGAAAATGGGTACTTGGTTAAATATGCTGTTAATCGGATTTTTTATTGATGTGTTTAACTGGCTGTTGCCCGCGACAGATGTTTATGTGTTACAAATCGCGTATTTTGTAGTTGGTGTTCTTATATTAAGCTTTGGTTGTGGAATGTATATCGCGCCAAACATGGGAGCGGGACCTCGAGATACGTTAATGATGATACTTGTCGAAAAATTTGGTGGGACCATTAAAAGTGCACGAATGGGCATTGAAGTGTTAGTAACTATTTTGGGTGGACTACTCGGTGGACCAGTGGGTGTCGGAACAGTTGTAATTGCACTAACATCAGGTTACATTGTGCAATATTCATTACCGTATTGTAGAAAAGTGTTAATGAAGTGCATTGGAAATATGGAAGGTGTAAAGCCGTTTTATTAAAATGAGTGGGCTACTTTTATCGAAAATGATAAAAGTAGCTTTTTCATGTTTTTAAGAGAAGCATCATATAATGCATGGCAGAAGGCAAAGGGGGAAGTACATTGAACGGAAATGTAACTTATTATTTTGGACACGCATTGACGGGACAAGGTAGAAAGCATTTATATAAAGAAATGATGGAAGAGGCAGCAGTTGTTTATGTATTACAAGGGGCACCGACATATAAAGGGTCAGAGCTTTTAAAGGAGCTTGGATATTTCTATGTGAAGCAAGGTTTCGCGGTGGAATGGTTCAAACATCCGCTGCTTGATGAAATTGTGGAAGCTGTCTTTATTCGAGAATGTAATTATCTCTTTGTGTGGTCATCTGAGTGGAACCTTGAGCCAACATTGTTAGGTACAAAACATCGTGTCGTTTCTTTCTATGACTGTTTGGAAGAAGACCAGTTAGAAAGTGTTGGCGGGCAGCTTGCTACAGCGATGAAGGACCGAGAGCTTTGGCGTGAAAAGTGTATTTGTATGCTAGCGATTGCGAAAAAGTTGCATGATGACTGGGAAGTTGTGACGCAAAGTTGTATGAATTGGCAAGGCTTAGATGAGCAGATTACTACTTTGAAGTCAGATATTTTCCAATCGATGACACTTAACAAAACAGGCACACGTACACATCGATTACTTGGAACTTTAACGCCAACTGGTGCGCAAAACACGGTAGAAAGTATGACGAAAAATTTAGCAAGACGGTTAATGATTAAAGGAAAGCCAGGTACAGGTAAGTCTTCATTAATGAAGGGCTTAGCTGATGAGGCGAATGCCAGGGGGCTAGACGCGCAAATTGTTTGGTGTGGTCTTGATGCAGGGTCTGTCGATATGATCATCATTCCTGAGTTAAACTTCTGTATTTTTGATAGTACAGATCCACATATTTTTGATCCGGAAGAAGGAAGAAGTGGTGACGCTATTTTTGATATGGGCCAGCATTGCAAGCTGACAGAAAAGGCTGAAGCGGAAATCGAAGAAATCCGTTCATCCTATAAAGAAACTATGCAAAATGCAACGGGCTATGCAGTACGTTATGCAGAGGCTGAGCATACAATTCGTCAACTAATGGACCGCTGTTTATCGACATCGGAATGGAGAGAGAAAACTGCGCCATTATTTCAAAGATTGCGAAATTGAATTATTTCAATAGAGTATGAATGTGCTAAACTAGGAACAAGTATGGTTTTTTAGAAAGGATGGTACTAGTGTCTAAAATATTAAATACATTTTTAGATGAGAACTTACAAGCCTTACGTGAACAAGGCTTATATAATGAAATCGATCCAGTAGAGAGCGCAAACGGACCTATTATTCAGGTGCGCGGCAAAAATCTTATTAATCTATCTTCCAATAACTATTTAGGTTTAGCCACAAACGACGAATTAAAGCGTATTGCGAAAGCAGCGACAGATAAATACGGTGTAGGAGCAGGGGCAGTACGTACCATTAACGGTACACTTGATCTTCACGTAAAACTAGAAGAAAAGTTAGCAGAATTTAAAGGAACTGAAGCGGCTATTTCCTATCAATCGGGCTTCAATTGTAATATGGCAGCGATTTCTGCTGTTATGGATAAAAATGATGCCATTCTTTCGGACCAATTAAATCATGCTTCTATTATAGATGGATGCCGTTTATCACGTGCGAAAATCATCGCGTACAATCACTCTGATATGGATGATTTACGTGCGAAAGCAAAAGAAGCAACGGAATCTGGTTTGTACAACAAAGTCATGGTCATTACAGACGGCGTGTTCTCAATGGACGGCGATATTGCAAAGCTTCCTGAAATCGTAGAGATCGCAAAAGAGTTCGACTTAATTACTTATGTTGATGATGCACATGGATCTGGCGTAACAGGTAAAGGGAAGGGAACAGTTAAGCATTTCGGTTTAGAAAAAGAAATCGACTTCCAAATCGGTACGTTATCGAAAGCAATCGGTGTTGTGGGCGGTTATGTAGCCGGTAAGAAAAACCTAATCGACTGGCTGAAAGTACGCTCTCGTCCATTCCTATTTTCAACAGCTTTACCACCAGGTGACGTAGCAGCTATTACAGCAGCGGTACAAATGCTGATTGATTCGACAGAGCTTCATGATAAGCTTTGGAATAATGGGGATTACTTGAAAGCTGGACTGACGAAATTAGGCTTCAATATTGGTAATTCAGAAACACCGATTACACCATGTATTATAGGTGATGAAAAATTAACACAGGAATTCTCACGCCGACTATTTGAAGAAGGCGTCTATGCAAAATCAATTGTTTTCCCGACAGTTCCAAAAGGTACTGGACGTGTGCGTAACATGCCAACAGCGGCACATACGAAAGAAATGCTCGATGAAGCATTAGCAATCTATGAAAAAGTAGGGCGCGAATTAGGGATTATTTAATAATAATGTTTAAAAAGTAGATTTCTAGCTTATTTAGGCTGAAATCTATTTTTTTTCGTTTTAATTGCTAAAAATATTTTCAATAGTCTTTATTTTAAAATTGTACGTGGTAATATTAGAGTTCTAAAATAGATTGACAAATACTAAAATTCGAAATATTATATAAAGCATATAAGAATAGTATGATTTAGTTTTATGCCAGAGTATATAAGGAGAAAAAAATGCTAGAATTCCGTGGAATAACAAAGATTTACAGCGTAAAAAAGAAGAAAGTAATTGGTGTAGATCATGTATCTTTAACAATAAATCGTGGTGATATTTTCGGTATTGTGGGTTATTCAGGAGCTGGGAAAAGCTCGTTACTACGTTGTATTAATTTACTAGAGCGTCCCACTAGTGGGGAAATTTTAATTGATGGCGTTAATTTAACAAAACTATCGAGCTCTCAACTCCGTCAAGCACGGTTGAAAATAGGAATGATTTTTCAACATTTTTATTTAATAAGTCAAAAAACAGTTAGTGAAAATATTGCATTTGCGTTAAAGGCAGCTAATTTACCTGTAAATAAAATACCAGCACGTGTGGATGAATTGCTAGAAATGGTTGGACTGTCTGAAAAACGTGATGTTTACCCAGCGCAGTTAAGTGGTGGACAAAAGCAACGGGTAGGAATTGCTCGTGCTTTAGCCAATAATCCATCCATTCTTTTATGTGATGAGGCTACATCTGCATTAGATCCAAAAACTACTGTATCCATTTTGCGCTTATTAAAAGAAATCAACATAAAGCTAGGTATTACTATTGTGCTTATCACACATGAAATGGATGTTGTGAAAGAAATTTGTAATCGAATGGCTATTATGCAGGACGGTAAAGTAATTGAAGAAGGCGAAGTTTATGATATTTTCGCTAGCCCTCAGGAAATACTTACCCAAGAGTTTATTAGTAGTGTTGTGTCTTTTGAAATTCCGGCAGCAATTTTAAAGGATGTTCGTGGTCAGATCGTGAAAATTCTTTTTAAAGGAAATGTTGCAGGGGAAGGTGTCATATCTGATACGATACAGCGTTTTAATGTGAAAGGGAATTTCTTACATGGCACGATTGAATACATACAAGAACGTCCGCTCGGCATTTTTTTGATGGAACTACAAGGGGAACAGAATGAGTTATCTAAAGCAGTGGCTTATATGACTAAACGTGGCGCACTAGTGGAGGTGATTCAACATGTTTGATACAGCTCATTTTATAAGCATGTTACCCGATATTTGGAAAGCATTTCAAGAGACGTTACTCATGATTGGTATTTCGTTAACAGTATCAATTGTTCTAGGCTTGCCACTCGGTATTTTATTGTTTGTGACAGACAAAGGATTGTTTTGGGAAAACCGCTTTATTAAGACGGTATTTGGTTTTGCAGTCAATTTAATACGCTCGATTCCCTATATCATTTTACTAGTAGCCCTATTCCCGTTAACGGATTTAATTGTAGGGGAAACGATTGGACCTGTCGCAGCAAGTGTTTCATTATCGGTTGCGGCCATTCCTTTTTTTGCTCGGTTAGTAGAGACATCTTTGCGTGAAATCGATAAAGGTGTAATTGAAGCATCGATTGCGGTGGGAGCTACACCTTGGATGATCATCAAAGATGTCCTTATCCCAGAAGCAAAATCAAGTATTATTCAAGGGGTTACATTAACGATCATTAGTTTAGTTGCCTTCTCTGCAATGGCAGGGGTAGTTGGTGGTGGAGGTATCGGTGATTTAGCCATCCGTTTTGGCTATTATCGTTATGACAATACAATTATGATTGCTACAGTTGCGATATTAATTTTACTCGTGCAAACGATTCAAATTGCAGGCGACTGGTTTGCAAAATCAATTGATAAAAGATAAGAAGAGGAGAGAACAAAAAGATGAAGAAATCATTATTAGCATTTTTGACAGTCATTCTTGCAGTTGTTTTAGCAGCTTGTGGCGGTAGCGATGATAAGGCAGGTTCAAAAGAGAGCTCAGGCGGTTCTAATGAGGAAAGCAAATCTATCAAACTGGGTGCAACGGCTGGCCCTTATAGCGACATGCTTAAAAAAGCGATTATTCCACAACTTGAAGAAAAAGGTTATGAAGTAAAGTTAGTAGAATTTAGTGATTATGTACAACCAAACAAAGCATTAGATAATGGCGACATCGACGCAAACTTATTCCAACATACAATTTACTTAGAAAACTTTGAAGAGCAAAATAAGATGGATTTAGAAGCATTAATCATTGTACCAACTGCACCAATGGGCTTCTTCTCGAATAAATTTAAATCTGTAGAAGAAATTACAGATGGTGCAACGGTTGCGATTGCCAACGACCCATCAAATGCAGCACGTACATTAATGTCTTTACAAGAGCAAGGATTAATTGAAATTGACCCGAACATCGAAGAATTGAAAGCATCTGAGAAAGATGTTGTTAAAAACGACAAAAACTTAGTATTCCAACCAATTGAAGCTGCAGCACTTCCTCGCACAGTCGAAAGTGTAGACTTAGCAGGTGTACCAGGGAACTTTGCGTTAGCAGCAGGTTTAGACTTACTTGATGCAGTATTTTTAGAAAATATGCCGGACCGCTTCCGTAATGTTGTAGCTATGAAGGCTGAAAACAAAGAGTCACAATTAGCGAAAGACTTAATCGAAATCGTAGAATCAGCTAAATTTGAAGAAGTAATCGACACTGATTTCCAAGGTTTTGGTAAACCAGAGTGGATGGCTAATCGTTAAAAATGAAAAAGACATGAAGTGCTCGTTTATCCGAGTACTTCATGTCTTTTTTTAGGCTTTCACTTTTTTCTATCATGCTCCCGCAAACGGCAAGAACTCTTGATAAGAGATGTTTATTAAATTTAATATCTATTGGGATAACAATAGATAAAAGCCTTTGGGAATCTACAACTTTTCGGAAAATTATAAATATCATGTAATTACGCAGAGAATATTCCTAATTTCTCGATTCTTACCATTGCTTCACGTAGACGTTCTTCGCTTACAAGGAGACCAACTCGCACATAACCTTCACCATATTCACCGAAGCCGTTGCCCGCTGCTACCGCTATATCCGCTTTATCTAGTAGGAGATTTGCAAAGTCTTCACTTTGATAACCTTCTGGCACAGGCAACCATGCAAAGAATGAGCCTTTTGGTGCCATCACATGCCAGCCTATACGATGAGCTTCTTCTACAAGTACATTACGACGGCGTTCGTAAGTTGCTCTTAACTCGTCAACACAGCTTTGCTCAACAGTGAGAGCGACCGCTGCTGCTTGTTGCACAGCAGGGAACTGGCTACAAAACAGATGATCTTGGATAATATTAATGGCTTCAATAATTTGAGCATTTCCAACTGCAAAGCCGATACGCCACCCGGCCATATTGAAGGTTTTCGATAGGGTATACATTTCAATACCTACTTCTTTGGCACCTTCAGCTTGTAAGAAGCTAACAGGTTTGATGCCATCAAAACCAATCGCCCCATAGGCAAAATCATGCGATACGACGATATTATTTTCTTTCGCGAATTTTACAGTTTCTTCAAAGAAAGTAAGATTCGCTGTGCCACCAGTAGGGTTGTTTGGGTAATTCATATACAACAGCTTTGCACGTTCTTTAACTTCAACTGATAATTTACTGTAATCTGGGAGAAAGTCGTTTTCAGCTAAAAGCGGCATCGCATGGTAATTGACATCCCCTAATACAACACCCGATAAATAATCCGGGTAGCCTGGATCAGGAAGCAGCATGTAATCGCCAGGATTTAAAATGGCCATTGGTAGTTCGACGAGCCCGATTTTTGTGCCTCCAAGAACTGCCACTTCAGTATTTGGATCGATATCGACATTGTACTCACGTTTGTAAAAGTCTGCTGCGGCTTGACGTAATTCTTGTACACCTCTAAACGGGGAGTACTTGTGGTTTTGTGGATTTTCAGCCGCTTCTTGTAACGCTTTGATAATATGTGGCGGTGTTGGTTGGTCGGGATTTCCTTGCCCAAGATTGATGACATCGCGACCTTCTGCTAGTGCTGCATTTACTTTTTGCGCAAGAGCAGCAAAGAATTGAGTAGGGAGTTGCTGTAGTTTTTTCGAGAATTCCATGTACATTCACCTTTTTCAGAATATAATAATTACTAATAGATTATGTTGCAAATACTATTACTTTTTTTTCTAAATGTCTAGAGGAGGATGAAATTGTGAAAATAGGTTGTATCCAATTAAATGTAGGTTTTGGTAAGGTTGAGGAAAATTTTGCGCGAGCTGAAGAGAAAATTCGTGAAGCCGCAAACCTTGGAGCAGAAATTATTGTGTTACCGGAAATGTGGAATTCAGGCTATGCACTAGAGAAATTACAGGAGCTAGCAGATGTTGATGGTGAACGCACGAAAGCCTTTTTGCAAGGCTTGGCGCAAGAACTGGGCGTCCATATTGTCGGTGGGTCAGTTTCAACGAAAAAGGAAGATAAATTTTACAATACGATGTACACGTTCAATAAAGACGGTGAACAAGTAGGCGAATATAGTAAGGCTCATTTATTCCGATTAATGGACGAGCATTTATTTTTAGAAGCAGGGGATAGCATGAATCGCTTCCAGCTGGGTGAAATCGAAGCGGCAGGCGTGATTTGCTACGACATTCGCTTCCCAGAATGGCTACGTGCACATGCACTGGACGGCGCAAAAGTATTATTCGTACCAGCACAATGGCCAACACCACGCATTGATCACTGGAAAACATTATTACAAGCACGTGCCATCGAAAACCAATGCTTCGTCATTGCAGTCAACCGAATTGCCAACAAAGTAGAAAACTTCAATGGACAATCAATGGTGATTCAGCCATGGGGGGAGGTACTTTGGATTGGCGCGGAGGATGAAGAGGTTGCTGTAATTGACGTCGATTTCTCGATTGTCGATGAAGTACGCGGGAGAATTCCTGTATATGAGGATAGACGACCTGAGTTATATGGGGAAGTAGTAAAAAAATAATGAAAAAAATCCAGCAGAAGCATCATTTTTCTGCTGGATTTTTAAAGCATTAGGTAAGCTAGTCTAATGATAAGCACTAACAAAGCACTACCTGTTAATAGCATTAAAAATAGAATTCTTTTCTTTAATGTATCATTCATTTAAATCCTCCTGCTGCATTGAAGTAAACATATAGCCGTTATAAGAATTATGAATAACCATCACAATTCCCATCAGCATGAAGTTAGATAGGAGAGAACTACCGCCATAACTTAGAAAAGGTAATGTCACACCTGTGACAGGTAAAAGTCCAAGCGTCATACCAATATTTTGTGTGATTTGGAATGCTAATAAACTAGAAATACCAGCGCCCATAAGTGTCATGAATGGATCTCTAGCTTGCACAGTAATCAAGACAATTCGATAAATGACAAAAAACAATAGTGCAATGACAAATGCGCCTCCAATAAAACCTACCTCTTCAGCAATAGTAGAGAAAATATAATCTGTATGTTTTTCAGGGATATAGACCTCATTATTTAAATAGCCTCTCCCAGTCATCTGCCCAGAACCAATTGCTATAAAACCTTGTCTAGATTGAAAGGATGAATCCATATATTCGTAGGGGTGAAGCCAACCATAAATGCGTGAAACTTGATGATCTGATAATTTCGCCAAAATCATTTCAGTGAAAAAATTATTAAATTTCACATATAGAATAACGAGTGCGCTAACAATGACCGCTGGTACAGCGGTAAATGCTACGAGTAATTTTGTCTGTATGCCGGAAAAGAAAATCATCGGCAATAACATCGCCATATAGAGCATGACCATCCCCGTATCGGGCTGCTCATACACAACTAGCACTGGTGGAACGACAATCAGTGCAATTTTAACAAGTAGCTTAAAGTCCGCTAAATAAGAAGGGCGTGTAAACTTCGCCTGATGCGCCACTATAACCTTGCTCACAACAATTAAAAACGCAAACTTTAAAAACTCCGACGGCTGAATCGTCCCGATAAATGGAATCTGATACCAAGCTTTTGCTCCATTCACTGCGCGTGCAATATTTTCTGGCGCAAAAATCAATCCCACAGTTAGCCCAACAATCAATCCATAAAACGGCCAACCAAACTTTTTCAATTGCTCGATATCAAGTATGGTCACACCATACATCACTAAAAATCCAAGTATGTAAAAAATAAATTGCTTTACAGTGAAGGAGCCTTCATACTGTCCGATTGCCACACTGCTGGAATGGACGAAAAGACAGCTAATTACTCCTAGTAATAACAAACTAACGGCTAAACTTTTATCAACCCTTCCCTTACTCTTAATTTTAAATCCCTCCCTATATTTGTAAAATATGTTATTAATACAAAACGATAGGGAAAGTAAAAAGTTTCAAATAAAAAGCTAAAGTACCGATAATTTTCCTTGAAAAAATAAATTAGCACTTATAATGGGGGAATTATCGAAAAATGACTCTATCTAATAAAGTGGTAGTTGCTTTCCGCTCCAAGCAATTGCTAGCAATAAAGGGGGAGAGAGGATTCTATCAATGGATGTAAGTATTTTTTTAAAGAGCTCATTATTAGTAGCAGGCTTTTGGATTAGATTGGAGTGGAGGCTGTGCGACTCCTGGGGGATTACAATAAAGGAACGGAGGCTGAAAACGTCACATCCTGTGACGACGCCTTCGTGACCAACATCGTGTTGGCCCGAGACCCTGGAGCGAGGCAATAAAGGAACGAAGGCTAAAAACGTCACGTCCTGTGACAACGCCTTCGTGACCAACATCCTGTTGGCCCGAAGCTGGCTCATCGGACGCCCCCCGGAAAGCGCACAGCCGGAACGGAAATCCCTCATTCATGATGATGAATCCCTTGTAAAATGAGTTCGATATTTTGGGGTGTAATTTTTCACATATCGAGTTAGTGCTTAAAGATGAAAATCATCAACGAGAATCTTAGCAAAACTTTTACAAAAACATCACACAGGCTTTATATCTCAATATTATCCTTAGTGTAAGGATGGAAGAAGGAGCCGAAAGTGATGCATTTTTTTCGTTACATTAAAGTGAAGGATAAGCTACTTGTACTAATGATTGTTTGTGTACTATCAAATGTACTGTTAGGTGTGTTTAGTGTAGATTATTTACGGAAAATGTCGTGGCATGCGAGCGAAAGTCATACGCAAGGGCTTGTACCAATTGGATGGTTGAATGAGTTAGAGGAAGTCCAGCGACAAATGGATTTTTTAGTGACGACAAGTGGAAATGATCAGAAATTAGCTGCAATACTAAAGAATACAGAGAAGCCTTTACGTCAGTTAGAAAGTCTGGATATCGATAAAAAAATGAGTCATCAGGTGAAAAAATACAAAACTCTACTAGCGCAGCAAACGGAGTTGATAAACGACTATCAGCGTTTGGATGGAGATGCGTTAGAGAATTTTTATGAGCAGTCGTATTTGCCGATGAGCCAGCAGAGCCATACTTTATTAGAAGAGACACAAAGTTATTTAGTGAAGCGTGCAGAGGAACAGCAAGCTGTATACCAAAAGGATATGCAATTTGCTTATTGGTTATTAGGAGGCGTATGTATATTTGTCGTGGTACTTGTTATGGTCATTGGTTATGTGGCGACAAGGGCAGTTAATGTCCCGACTCGTCAGCTGAAATCTTTGTTAAAGCGTGCGGAGCAAGGTGATTTTACTGCGAATGCTAGCTATGTGGCGCAAGATGAGCTAGGAGAAGTTGTCCTTTCCTATAACCAGATGGTGACAGAGGTGAAGAGGCTATTGCTGACTGTCACAAGCAGTGCGCAGGAAGTTGAAGGGATGACGGAAATACTTCAAGAGTCGTCTGAACAAGCAACGACGACAACGATGAAAATGGCGAAGGATATTCAAAAAATTTCTGATTCTACGAATGTATCGACAACGAAATTAGCTTCTAACACGGCTTCTTTAGATGAAGTGCTAAAAGGTGTGCAAGTCATTTTAGAAAAAGTGAAGTCAGTTGAGCAGTTTGCTTATGAAGCGGCGAAGGATGCTGAAAGTGGGACAGACATTGTACAGGCTAATTTATCACAAATGCAGGTGATTAAGCGTGCGGTTGAAAAGTCAAATACAGCTATTTCAAATCTAGTCGAGCGAGCAGAGACGATTGATCAAATGGTGGAGGTCATTGAAAAAATTACGGCACAGACAAATTTACTGGCACTAAATGCATCCATAGAAGCAGCAAGAGCAGGCGAACACGGAAAGGGTTTTGCAATTGTTGCGAATGAAGTGAGAAAATTAGCCGAGCAAACAGTACGTTCAACACAAATGATAACGTCGATTGTACAAAATATTCATGTCGATTCGCAGTACGCTGTGCAAATGATGGAAGGTGTATTATCAGCGACGGATAAAGGGGTAGCAGTTACAGGGCAAACAGCCACAAGCTTCGAGCATATTTTAGAAAAGGTCCATACAATTAAGCCTTATATGTTTGAAGTTTCGACAACGGTGCAACAAATCGCTAATCATACAGAGAAGATAAGCGAGGATGCGCTTATGTTGACCTCATTTTCGGATGAGAATGCAACGTCCACCAAACATGTAGCGACTTTAACAACAGAGCAATTAAAAGCACAGCAGCATTTTCATAATTATATAAAAGAGGTGCGTAAGGTATCGAAAGTGTTACAGATTGCTGTGAAACGTTTTTCAATATAATAAAAGATGTGTAGTGTAGAAAAATAATGAAGTTTCGAGAAGATGGAGAACTTTACTTTATGGAGAGCCGTAGAGAAAGTTCTTTTTTTATGTAAAAAATAGATAATTGTATTTATGGAAAATACATATGTGTTTTTCTGCTCTTTTCGTCACATTATTTAAGAGTAATCATATACTAGTAGTAGCGCATTTTATGTTGAATTTTCGAAAAGTTTAAATATTGGTATTGTGTTTTTAAAAAGAACACATTATAATGATAAACATCAAATGTAGTGTTAAATCAATGTTTATATTAAAGATAATGTACTTTCTAAAAATACAAATGTTTGCCGTCGGAGGTTATTGAATATGAAAAAAATTATGGTGACCGGAGCGCTTGGTCAAATTGGTTCTGAATTAGTAGAGAAGCTTCGTGGTATTTATGGAGAGGACAACGTATTGGCGACAGATATTCGCAAGCCAGAGCATACAAAGGGTCCGTTTGAAATTTTGGACGTCTCAGATGGACAAAAAATGCATGATTTAGCAAAGGATTTTGGTGCTGATACAATGATGCATTTAGCTGCATTATTATCTGCTACTGCAGAAAAAAATCCATTGTTTGCTTGGAATTTAAACATGGGCGGGTTAATGAATGCGTTAGAGGTATCTCGTGAATTAGACATGCAATTTTTCACACCAAGTTCAATTGGGGCATTCGGTCCGTCAACGCCAAAGGACAATACTCCGCAAGATACACTGCAACGTCCAACGACGATGTATGGGGTGAACAAGGTAGCAGGCGAATTATTATGTGACTATTATTTCAATCGTTTTGGCGTAGACACACGTGGTGTGCGCTTTCCAGGTCTGATTTCTTATGCAACTCCTCCGGGTGGCGGTACAACAGATTATGCGGTTGAAATTTACTATAAAGCGATTGAGCAAGGTAAGTACACTTCTTACATTAAAGAAGGTACGTACATGGATATGATGTATATGCCTGATGCACTGCAGGCGATTGTTGACTTAATGGAAGCGGATGGTAGTAAGTTGATTCACCGAAACGCGTTTAACATTACGGCGATGAGCTTTGAGCCAACTCAAATAGCTGCTGAGATTAAAAAACATATTCCACATTTCCGTTTGGATTATAAAGTTGATCCTGTGCGGCAAGCCATTGCAGATAGTTGGCCGAATTCTTTAAACATTGAAGCGGCACAAGAGGAATGGGGCTTCAAAGCAGAATATGATTTAGCACGAATGACAGAGGATATGCTGGCAAAGTTAAAAGTGAAGCTTCAAAAGAAAGCAATTTCATAAACAGAATCCCGTAGCGTTTTACAGCTACGGGGTTTATTCATTTTAGGCATAAATACAGCTGGTGATATAACTATATGGAAATACAAAATAACGGTTTTAAAAAGAAATTTTTTGGAATATATAGCGTATTTTTCGGATTTCCAATATAATGGTATTCAGAATATTAATAGTATTCGAACAATAACGTTCTATTAACTATTCAACAAGGGTTTAAGGGGAATTTCATAGGAGAAGGGATGAATGTTTTATGATGCAAGGACCATTAGTGTTAACGAATTATTTTAAACGAGCAGAAAGTTATTTTGCAAGAAAGACAATTATTTCACGTACAAGCCCTACTAAAATTCACCGTTTAACGTATGGCGAATGGGCAAAAAGAACACGCCGATTAGCAGATGCATTGACAAAGCTTGGTATGGAGAAGGGCATGAAAATAGGTTCCTTCGCATGGAATCAGCACCGTCATTTAGAGGCATATTTCGCAGTACCATGTTCTGGCGCCGTGCTACATATGGTGAATATTCGCCTATCTGAAGAGCATTTAATTTTCATTATTAATCATGCAGAAGATGAAATTTTACTAATCGATGCAGACCTTGTGCCAATTATTGAAAATATTGCTTCGGAACTTAAAACAGTAAAACATTATATTATTATGACGGACGAAGAGACGTTACCAGAAACAACATTACCAAACGCACTATCCTATGAGGATTTACTTGCTGCTGCAGATGAGAGCTTCGAATTCCCAGGGGATTTAGAAGAAGATGCACCGGCTGGTATGTGTTACACAAGTGCAACAACCGGGAATCCAAAAGGTGTAGTTTATACACACCGTGGATTAGTACTTCATAGTACGATGCTTAACATGGTGGACTCAATGGGAATTTGTGAACGCGATGTCGTGATGCCGATCGTGCCGATGTTCCATGTAAATGCATGGGGGTTACCATTTGCAAGTGTAAATGTTGGGGCATCGCAAGTACTGCCGGGACCTCATTTCACATCTAGTATAATACTAGATTTAATCGAACAGGAAAAAGTTACGTTAACAGCGGGTGTACCAACAATTTGGCTAGGTGCTTTACAAGAGCAAGAAAAACGAGAGCGTGATATTAGCTCTTTACGTGCCATTTGCGCGGGCGGTTCTGCGTCACCAGCAGGATTAATTCGTACATTTGAAGAGAAATACGGTATTCCATATATCGTGGTGTACGGCATGACGGAAACGACTCCAATTGTGGCACTGTCGAATTATATGTCATGGATGGACGAATGGCCAATTGAAAAACGTGTGGAAGCACGTGGTATGCAAGGTATGACGATGGCTGGCATTCAGTCGAGTATTGTGAATGAAGAGGGTGAAGTACCGTGGGACGGTGAGACGATGGGTGAACTGCGTCTACGTGGCCCGTGGATTTCACACGAATACTATCGAGACGAGCGTACGATCGACGCATATCGTGATGGCTGGTTGTACACAAGTGATATTGCGGTACGTACAGAAGATGGATTCATTAAAATTATGGACCGTACGAAAGATCTTATTAAATCGGGAGGGGAATGGATTTCTTCAGTAGATTTAGAAAATGCTTTAATGACGCATGATGATGTGTTCGAGGCGGCTGTTATTGCGATTCCACATGCTAAGTGGCAAGAGCGCCCACTTGCTTGTGTCGTGTTGAAAGAAGGGGGCACTGTAACTGCAGAGGAGCTTCTTGCATTTTTAGAAAGCCAATTTGCGAAGTGGTGGGTGCCGGACGATATCGTATTCTTAAATGAGATTCCGAAAACATCTGTTGGTAAGTTTTTAAAGGCGAAACTGCGTGACAATGTTGCAGAATTTTATCCGAAATTAAATTCATTAGTATAAAAGAAAGAGCGATTTCCATTAATAGTGGAAATCGCTCTTTTTAGATCATTATTTATTCAACATATGGAAAACTTGCTCGACGTCTTTATCGCCACGTCCAGAGATGTTGATGATGATGCTTTCTTCGTTTGAAAGTGTAGGTGCAAGTTTTAATGCATGTGCAACGGCATGAGCGCTTTCAAGTGCTGGAATTATTCCTTCAACTTTTGATAGTACTTGGAACGCTTCTAGCACTTCTTCATTCGATACAGTCACATATTCAGCACGACCAATTGTTTTTAACTGGCTATGCTCTGGACCACAGCCAGGGTAATCTAAACCGGCTGCGATTGAATATGTCGGCAGTGGATTGCCTGCTTCATCTTGCAGTAATAGACATCTGAATCCGTGTAAATTACCTGGTGTACCTTCATTTAATGTAGCTGCTTTATCTGGCTCAACGCCGATTAAACGTACTTCATCATCAGTGATATATTCAGCGAAAGCACCAATGGCATTACTGCCGCCCCCAACGCAAGCAAGTACTGCTGTAGGTAACTTGCCTTCCTTTTCAAGAATTTGCTCACGGCTTTCTTTGCTAATCACTGATTGGAAGTGCTTCACCATTGATGGGAATGGGTGAGGCCCAACTGCTGAACCTAGTAAATAGAAAGTAGTTTCATAGTTTTCCACTAAATCAGCGAAAGCTTCATCTACAGCATCTTTAAGACGACCTTGACCTTTATCGACGGCCACCACTTTTGCGCCTAGTAACTCCATACGGAACACGTTTAATGCTTGGCGTTTTGTATCCTCAAGCCCCATATAAATCGTACAATCCATGCCGAACATTGCACAAGCTGTTGCTGTTGCTACGCCGTGCTGACCTGCACCTGTTTCAGCGATCACACGATTGGCACCCATGCGTTTTGCTAGTAAAATTTGTCCTAATACGTTATTAATTTTATGTGAACCTGTATGATTTAAATCTTCACGTTTTAAGTAGACTTTCGCGCCACCTAATTGATTTGTTAGGTTTTCAGCGAAATAGAGCGGTGATTTTCGGCCGACATATTCGCGTAGATAGTAGTCTAATTCATTTTTGAAATCTTCGTCTTCTTTATATTTTTGGAAATTGTCATCTAATATATTTAATACATTTTGAAGTTCTTCAGGAACGAAGCTACCTCCAAATTCACCAAAATACCCTTTTTTCTCTGCTACTGTACTCATCTAATCTCGACTCCTCTATTCTAATTTTGTCCATAAAAAAAGCCACTTCAATCCCTTAGGTAAAAGGACGAGTAACCGTGGTGCCACCTTTGTTCGCAATCATTGCGCTCTCAAACCTCCTGTAACGGGGAGTAACACCGTCCTCACATTTGGATGAGGCTGCTCCGAAGTCCATTCGCAAGTGTGTACTGCTGATTTACACCGACCATCAGCTCTCTATAAGTACAAAAGCTTGTTACTACTCTTCTTCTACGCATGTTATTGAAATGAATTTTAAGTTATTTTCAGAATAGTGTCAATAAAAAGATACACCCTCAAATAAATTTGAGGGTGTATCTTTTCTGTGGCGAAAGCGAAGCGACAGCCACAAAAAGAAAGATCTATGGGGAGAGTAAAGCAATACAATGCAATAAAAAAAGACGAACCTCAGTAGAGACTCGTCTGAAAACGTTAGATTAATTTTTTGAAATTTAAACGTTTGTTCAGTGCATACATAATTGGTGCACCGATAGCTAATACAACGAATTCGCCAACAGCGACTGTAAGCCATGTCCATAAGAATGGCAATTCAAGCGCTAAGTTTAATTCGAAGGCGATGATGAACATCGTGCTTGTAAATAATAAGGTGTTAATGACTAAACGAGCCCAGATATTTTTCACAAATTTACATATGAAGATAAATAGGCTAAGTGTAATCACAGAATGTCCAACACCAAAAGCAAGATCGTACACGCCTAGTGGTGAAAATAAATTGGAGATAAAGACACCAATAATGATACCACCAGCAAAGCGAGGATTAAAAGCAACTAAATGGTTGAACATTTCCGATACACGGAATTGCACCTGAGTAAAACCAAATGGTTGAACAAGCAAGGTTACAGCAATATACAATGCTGCAATAATTCCACTTGCCGCTAAAAATTTTATTTTCATATTCATTTCTCCTTAGTTTTTTTTCGTGGGATGGTTACGAACCACGGTGTTTTGCACAAGTAGATATTCTAGTATAGCGATGGGGAGAAGTCAAATGTCAGAAAAATAGTGTTGTTCAAAAAATTTGCATCTTGTGAAGATCAAAATTTGCTAAATTGACATAAAAAAATTTCATATTCTACGAAAATATTTAAACCTACATAAATCGCGTAGTTTAGCGGTTTAAAGCGACAAATTAATAGAAAAGAAAAAATATTTCGTCATATTTAAAAGTCAGAACATTCATAATGTTGTTGACGAACCTCATTAATAACGATAATATAGCGATACATTCATACTTTGCTAGGATGAAGTGCCATATTGTTGGTACGGTATAGCATGATAATGAGACAAAAGGTCGAGGGGGATTATTTGTGAAGAATAATATGAAAAAGTTTTCTTTACTTTTATTCGGTTTAGTTTTACTACTTGCTGCATGTGGCGGTGGTACTGAATCGAAAGGTGACGAAAAGAATAATGCAAGTGAAAGCGGCTCTAAAGGGGAAAAAACATATAAAATCGGGATTTCTCAATATGTTGATCATCCTTCTTTAAACGCAGCGACAGATGGTTTCAAAAAAGCAATTGAAGAATCTGGATTAAAGGTGGAATTCGATCCACAAACTGCTGCGGGTGATAATAGCTTGAATACAACAATTGCTAATAACTTTGTAAGCTCAGGTGTAGATTTGATTTTTGCTAATGCAACACCTTCAGCTCAAGCAGCTGCAGCAGCGACAGGTGATATTCCTATTATTTTCACATCTGTAACGGATGCGGTTGGTGCAGAATTAGTCGCTTCAATGGAGGCGCCAGGTAAAAATGTAACAGGTACGATAGATTTACACCCAGATACGATTTCAAAAACAGTAGCATTCCTAAAAGAATTAGGTGTTAAAAAAGTCGGTATGGTATACAACGCTGGTGAGCAAAACTCGGTGGCACAAGTAACAGAAGTGAAAAAAATTGCGGCTGAACATGGTTTAACTATAGAAGAAGCATCTGCAGCAACTTCAGCAGATGTAAAGCAAGCTACGGAATCATTAGTAGGTAAAGCAGAGGCATTTTACATTATTACTGATAACACAGTTGTGTCTGCATTAGAATCAGTAATTGATGTAGCAAATACAAATAAATTACCACTTATTGTGGGTGAACTTGACTCTGTAGCACGTGGTGGCTTAGCTGCATACGGCTTCCAATACTTTGATATCGGATATGAAGCTGGACAAATGGCTGTGAAAATCCTTAAAGGCGAAGCAAAGCCTGCAGAAACACCTGCACAATATCCACAAAACTTAAAATTAGTAATAAACAAAAAAGTAGCAGATAGCTTAGGCATCGATGTAAAAGATACTTGGGGTGCTGAGCTTTTAGAGCAATAATTTAAGTGTGAAGCGGGGTGTTTTAAACCCCGCTTTATCTTCATTTTAAGAAAATATTTTAGGAGATGATTCATCGATGTTTACAACAATTTTCGGTTCAGTGGAGCAAGGAATCATCTATGCAATTATGGCACTCGGTGTGTATTTAACTTTCCGCGTGTTAGATTTTCCGGATTTAACGGTTGATGGAAGCTTTGTAACAGGTGCAGCTACTGCGGCGATGATGATCGTGCTTGGCTACAACCCAATCATAGCTACATTAGTAGCAATTGTTGCTGGATTTATTGCTGGATGTATGACAGGAATTCTTCATACAAAAGGGAAAATTAACCCTCTATTATCAGGGATTTTAATGATGATTGCGTTGTACTCTATTAATCTACGTATTATGGGGTTAACTGCAGAAAATACGATAGGACGTCCGAATATCCCACTTTTAAATTCAGAAACGATTTTTTCAAGTTTCCAAAATTGGTGGGGTAATTTAGGCATTGATGCCGCTTTAAATAATATATTAAAAAACTTCGGAGTACAGTATGTACCTTCTACTTGGGGTACGCTGATTGTAGTATTATTCATCACGATTTTAATTAAATTTATTGCTGACTGGTTCTTAAAAACAGAGGTCGGACTTGCTATTCGAGCAACTGGTGATAATAAACGAATGATTCGTAGTTTTTCTGCGAATACAGATACACTTATTATTCTAGGACTGGGTCTTTCAAATGCACTTGTCGCATTTTCTGGAGCTTTAATCGCACAGTATTCGAAGTTCGCGGATAACGGAATGGGGATTGGGATGATCGTTATTGGTCTTGCCTCTGTTATTATCGGTGAAGCAATCTTCGGGACAAAAACAATTATGCGCACAACTCTTGCTGTTATCGCAGGAGCAATCATTTACCGTATCGTATTAGCACTCGCACTAAAAGTAGATTTCCTAGATACAGGAGATATGAAATTAATCACAGCAGTTATCGTGATTATGGCGTTAATTATTCCTCAGTTTGTTAATAAAAACAAAGAACGTAAACGTAAAGTGAAACGTGCACAAAGTGTAGCAATTGCAAAGCAAGGGGGAAGCGATCTTGCTTAAATTAGATAGCATTAACAAAATTTTTAATGAAGGTACACCTGATGAAAAAATCGCATTAGCGGATATTAATTTACATTTAAAGCCTGGTGATTTCGTAACGATTATTGGTAGTAATGGTGCAGGGAAATCAACGATGATGAACATGGTATCAGGCGCACTAACACCTGACTTCGGTACCATTTCAATTGATGGCACTAATGTAACAGGTTTGCCGGAATACAAACGTTCACAATTTATCGGTCGTGTGTTCCAAGATCCGATGGCGGGTACAGCTCCGACAATGACGATTGAAGAGAATGTGGCTTTAGCCTATTCTCGAAATAAGGGACGTGGACTACGAATTGGCGTTGATAAGAAACGCCGTGAGTTTTTCAAAGAGTCTCTGGAGATGCTAGGCTTAAATCTAGAAAATCGCTTGTCGGCGAAGGTAGGTTTATTATCAGGCGGGGAACGTCAAGCATTGTCGCTTTTGATGGCAACCTTCACAAAACCCTCGATATTATTACTAGATGAGCACACAGCTGCACTTGACCCGTCACGTGCAGAGCTCATTACAAGTATTACAAAACATCTTGTAGAAAAAGATAAACTGACGACGTTAATGGTGACACATAACATGCAGCAAGCTTTAGACTTGGGGAATCGTTTGATTATGATGGATAAAGGTCAAATCATCTTGCAAGTTGGCGAGGATCGCAAGCACGAACTTACAATTCCAGACTTAATGGCAGAATTCGAACGCATCCGCGGCGAGAAAATGAACTCCGACCGCGCATTGCTAGGATAACTATTTGTTTGCTTGGCGCTCACACTTTGGTGTGGGCGTTTTTTCGTGTTTGTAAGGTGGATGTCGATATTTTTGAGATGATGGGCGATAAATTTAGAAAAGTAGGTGATAAACTAAGAAACTCTTCCTATAGATCACGCAACCTTATCGATAAAATAGAAAACCTGTCCGATAAACCCTAAATGCGCATAAAAAAACATCAGCCACACTACGTAGCTGATGCCAAAAACTATACTAATAACCCAAACAATTGGAGATCATTATTCACTTCTTTATAATTGAAACCGAATTGCTTCATACGAGCAAGCAGTCCTTCGTATTCGTCACGATTACCGAGTTCGATACCGACTAAAGCAGGGCCACTTTCTTTGTTGTTTTTCTTTGTATATTCGAAAGTGGTAATGTCGTCATTTGGGCCTAAAACGCTTGTTAAGAACTGGCGAAGTGCACCGGCACGTTGTGGGAAGCTAACGATGAAGTAGTAAAGTAAACCTTCATGAATTAATGATTTCTCTTTAATTTCTTGCATACGTCCAATATCGTTGTTACCACCACTGATGATGACTACGACAGATTTCCCTTTAATTTCTTCTTTATAGAAGTCGATTGCTGCAACAGAAAGTGCACCAGCCGGCTCAGCGATGATTGCATGTTTATTATATAAATCTAATATTGTTGTACATACTTTACCTTCAGGCACCAGTACGATGTCGTCTAAATAGCGGCGACACACCTCATATGTGTGATTGCCAACACATTTTACAGCAGCACCGTCTACAAATTTATCAATCCAATCAAGTGCGACAGAGCCACCTTCCGCAAAAGCGGCCTTCATACTACCTGCACCAGCAGGCTCAACTCCGATAATTTTACTATTGGGCGATAGGTTTTTCACATAGGCAGAAACACCCGACATTAAACCACCACCGCCAATACTACCGAATACATAGTCGATAGGCTCTTCCATGTCGTTCATGATCTCGACAGCAACAGTTCCTTGCCCAGCAATGACATCAAAATCATCGAATGGGTGGATGAAGATTTTGCTTTGTTCCTCACAATAAGCCATTGCGCTCTCAGCAGCATCATCGAATGTATCACCAGCTAAAATAATTTCTACATACTCGCGACCAAACATACGCACTTGGTCGATTTTTTGTTTTGGTGTTGTTTGTGGCATGAAAATGCTTGCTTGGATTTTTAGTTGTGCACAGGCATAGGCCACACCTTGTGCGTGATTGCCTGCACTGGCGCATGCAACTCCATATTCTCGTGCTTCTGATTCGATTTTTTTAATTTTATAGTAGGCACCACGAAGTTTAAAAGATCGTACATGCTGCAAATCTTCGCGCTTAAAATAAATATTAGCTCCGTATTTCTCAGATAAATAATCGTTTTTTTGTAGCGGTGTGTGGACCACTACATCTTTTAAAAAATGATGTGCAATAAGGATATTTTCGACTTGCACGGTTTTTGTATCAGTCTCCATTGAATTTTTCCCTCCGAATTTAACTAAAACATATATCATTTTAACATAAAAAAGGGATTAGGAGACTAAATATTTAGTTAATTCTAAAAATTAAAACGTTTTCAAAAAAAGCAATTGTTCTCGCTTGTTAAATGCGAGAACAATTGCTACATAAGTTAGAAAATTAGGTGTGCCATCAGTGCGGCAATTGGTAATGAAATAAGGGTACGAAGTAAGAAAATCACGACTAGGTCTAAAAACTTCAGTGGGATTTTCGTACCTAAAATCAGTCCGCCGACCTCAGACATATAAATAAGTTGTGATACAGAAACGACTGCGATCACAAAGCGTGTCATTTCAGATTCAATGCCAGCACCTAAGATTGAAGGAAGGAACATGTCAGCAAATCCTACAACCATCGTTTGTGCTGCCTCAGCTGCTTCAGGTAATCCAAGTACTGTTAAAATAGGCTCAAATGGTTTCCCTAAAATTGTGAAAACACTTGTGAATTCAGCAAGCATTAATGCAATCGTACCAAATGCCATAACGATTGGTGCTACGCCAATCCATAAGTCAAACATGTTTTTAAAGCCATCTTCAAAGAATCGACGAGGGCTACGATTAGCATTCGCGACAGCTAAAGCTTTTTCTAATCCATGTGTCACAGAATTATAGCCTTCAGGCAACTTTTCACGGTCTAGGTCTTGTGGTGATCCATCAATGTACGTATCTTCTTTACCAGCGAGTGGATAAATACGCGGCATGACCATTGCTAGTACAAGCCCGCACAGTACAACTGTTAAATAATACGGGATAAAGTATTGTGAAAGATCTACACTATCTAACACAACAATACAAAATGTAATGGACACAATTGAAAAGCTTGTCGCAATAATGGATGCTTCTTTTTTTGTATAGTTACCTAATTCGTATTGTTTACTTGTCATGAGGACACCGATTGTACCATCACCAACCCAAGAAGTAAGTGCATCAATCGAAGAGCGACCAGGAATTTTAAAGAGTGGACGCATAATATACACCATCATTGAGCCGAAAAACTCTAACAAGCCGAAGTTTGTTAAAAACGGTAATAATAATCCGGCAAATAAGAAAATCGTAAATAAAAATGTCACTAATCCATCGTTTGGATCCATTAATAATCCACCGGTATTTTCATTAATAATTACAGATGGGCCAAAGTCAAATACGACCATAGATGCAAATATCAAGCCGACAAGTCGTGTAATTGTCCAAAACCAATTGACGCGGAAAAGCGTATCAATAAAAGTTGGCTTCTTCTCATCGTGCGGCATAAATTTAACAATGAGTGCACCAAAACTGGCGATTGCAAAAATAAATAAAGTAAAGTAGCTAATGACAGGAGCGACAAAACTAGCGAGTAGATTTGCCATAATAGCAATAGGTACTTTCCATCCATCATCCGTTAAGAGGGGTGTCATGAATAAAAGCACACCGATAAGAGAAGGAATGATGAAGTAAAAGTATGTAGAAACAGGATATTTCTTCATATTGTGTATATACCTCATTCTCATAGTTGTTATTGTTGAATAATTATACATAATACATGGTTATCTATGCGTTGTCCACAAATAGAAAAATAGTGAAACTTTTCAGTGAATTTAATGTTTGTAGGGGATGCGAAAAGTAGGTTACATAAAAAGACATCTTGCTAAAAAGAAGTTTTAGTGGCAATTACGTCAATGAATTCTATATGAAGAATTTGCAGAGTGTATTCAAGGCAACTGTTGATTTCCGTTACATGTGGTGCTTTCCAGGGGGCGCACTTTGAGCAGCTTAGGACAACAAATGTTTTGTGTAGCGAAAGCGAAGCGTCAGCTACAAGATGTTTTGTGTAGCGAAAGTGAAGCGTCAGCTACAGGCTGTTGGTCATGAAGGGTGTGCTGCTGTCGCTTCGCTTTCTCGCAGATGAATTGTCACAGGACGTGACGTTTTTAGCCTTCGTTCCCCTAGTGCTCCTTCATGGGCTTAAGTTCCTCGCTGATCTCCTAGGAGTCACCGCCTTCCACTCCAATCAACTAGTATTTTTATTAGAAAATTTTTTTACTATACGAGACAGTAAAAAGGGATGAACATTCTAATTTTGCGAGAAGAGGGCTGTGAGCGGCTGACCTTACTCACACAATATCTAATGAAAAGATACTTTATCAGCATAAAAAAACACTCCGCTCTAAAAGAAGCAGGAGTGCGGGACTGACCTAATAACATGAGACAAATAAAAACACCTTTCATTGAATAACGGGTATTTAAACCTGAAATAATCAATGTGGAGGTATTTTTCTATGGGAACAAGAGTCAGTTATCCAATCGAAGTAAAAATGAAGGCCATTGAAATGAAATTAGCAGGTGTATCAACTAAAGATATTATGG
>NZ_JBIWCX010000007.1:0-242528 GCF_044761695.1 Lysinibacillus sp. NPDC097287 | reverse complement strand
ATTCGCTCGACTTGCATGTATTAGGCACGCCGCCAGCGTTCGTCCTGAGCCAGGATCAAACTCTCCATAAAAGTAGTTTGAAAGCTCATTAGCTTTGCTAGCGTATCAACTAAAAGTTGATATCTATTTATTACTTATGTTTCGTTTGCTAACGGAGTTAGTTACTAGAAACGTTATTGATTACGTTTTGCTTGTTCAGTTTTCAAGGTTCATTATTGACAACTTTTATATCATAACTCGTATGAATTTGAATGTCAACATCTTTTTTAAAAGTTTTTTTGGAGCGGGTGATGAGAATCGAACTCACGACATCAGCTTGGAAGGCTGAGGTTTTACCATTAAACTACACCCGCATAGGTATAACACTTTAAGTGTTGATATATTATGGCGCGCCCGGCAGGAGTCGAACCCACAACCTTCTGATCCGTAGTCAGACGCTCTATCCAATTGAGCTACGGGCGCATATGTTAGTTAAGTGACTTGGTGCGGCCGAGAGGACTTGAACCTCCACGGGGTTGCCCCCACTAGGCCCTCAACCTAGCGCGTCTGCCATTCCGCCACGACCGCATTCAATTAAGAACTTTTCTCATTATACTATGATAAATCAAAATGTCAATAGCTTTTCTTATAAAGAGATGAGCCATGAAGGACTCGAACCTTCGACCCTCTGATTAAAAGTCAGATGCTCTACCAACTGAGCTAATGGCTCAAAATAAGAAAGAATGGCTGGGGTACCTGGATTCGAACCAGGGCATGACGGAATCAAAATCCGTTGCCTTACCGCTTGGCTATACCCCAATAAATGGCGGTCCCGACCGGGATCGAACCGGCGATCTCCTGCGTGACAGGCAGGCATGTTAACCGCTACACCACGGGACCTTATTTTGTATTTTTTAAAAAATGACCCCTACGGGATTCGAACCCGTGTTACCGCCGTGAAAGGGCGGTGTCTTAACCGCTTGACCAAGGGGCCATGGCTCCGAAGGCAGGACTCGAACCTGCGACAACCTGATTAACAGTCAGGTGCTACTACCAACTGAGCTACTTCGGAATAATTCAATTTGTTTTCGTCGTCGTTATCTTGTCGACTTTTACTATTATAGGGACAACAACTTAAATCGTCAACCCTTTTGATAAACTTTTTTTATTCCATCAATTCCAAAGCACCTAAACACTTGCTACAACAGTATTTCTTGATATTAAGTCTAATTTTTCTGACATATAATTGCTGACATTTTACGCATCTATATGTATAAAGCAGGCGTTGCTTCTTACTCCTGACTTTAGGAGTTTGTAGTGTAGAACAAAAGCGTGGTGCGTTCACTTTTTTTAATAAATCACGAAAATCTTTATCACGGTGTTGATAGCCTCTTCCTTCTATATGAAGATGGTAATGACATAACTCATGTCGTACTATCCCTTCCACTTCCTCTATGCCATACATTTCAAAAGCTTTAGGATTAATTTCTATATGATGTGACTGCAATAAATAACGACCACCGGTTGAACGTAACCTAGAATTAAAATATGCCTGATGTAAAAATGGTTTATGAAAACTTTCTAATGATATACGGCTCACTAGCTGTTGCAGTTCCTCGTTGTCCATAAATATCACCTCTAACAACAAGAATACCACACTGCCTAGTATAGACAATGTGGTCAAAATTATTACAATTAAATTGTTTGATCTTTCGGTGGTAGCATCGTTAATGAAATGCGTCCTTTGTTAACTTCAATTTGCTCTACCCAAACAGTAACAATATCACCAAGCGCTACAACTTCTAGCGGATGCTTAATACGACGTTTTTGTAGTTTAGAAATATGCACAAGGCCGTCTTGTTTCACACCAATATCGACGAATGCGCCAAAATCAACAACATTCCGCACAGTCCCTTGTAGTTCCATACCGACTTTTAAGTCTTCCATCTTCAATACATCAGTTTTTAACAGCGGCTGCGGGAAAGCATCACGCGGATCACGACTAGGCTTCATCAAAGTATCCACAATATCTTGAATTGTCACGATACCAACACCTGTAGCATCACTTAATGCTTGGATGTCCAATTTCGCGATTGCCTCTTCCGCCTTTTGTGTACCAATTTCCTTTTTCGTTACATGCGCAGCTTCTAATATCTTCTCAGCAATATCGTAACTTTCTGGGTGAATACCTGTTGAATCAAATGGATTTTTTGCTTCAGGCACACGTAAGAAACCAATTGCTTGTTCATAAGTTTTCGCACCAAGGCGTGGGATTTTTTTAAGTTGGGTACGTGTTGTGAATTGCCCGTTCTCTTCTCGTACTTTTACAATATTCTCAGCAACAGTTTTTGATAATCCTGATACATATTGCAATAGTGAAGAAGATGCCGTATTTACATCCACCCCTACTTGGTTTACAGCTGTTTCTACTATGAATGTTAGTGATTCTGTTAGTTTCTTTTGTGAAACATCGTGTTGGTATTGACCAACACCTACTGCTTTTGGCTCGATTTTCACAAGTTCCGAAAGCGGATCCTGTAAGCGTCGGGCAATTGATACAGCACTTCGTTGCTCTACTTGTAAATCCGGAAACTCCGCGCGTGCTACATCTGACGCTGAGTAAACCGACGCACCCGCTTCATTGACAATAACGTATGCAACATCATTTTCTACATCGTTTAATACGTCAGCAATGAATTGCTCCGTTTCACGCGAGGCAGTACCATTACCAATTGCAATAATACTAATCGGATATTTTTCTAAAATTGCTTTCACCACTGATGTTGATTTTGCCACATCTGGTTTTGGAGGATGCGGATAAATTGCAGTTACCTCTAACATTTTCCCCGTCTCGTCTACTACCGCTAGTTTACATCCTGTACGATAGGCAGGGTCCACACCTAATACATATTTCCCCTTCATCGGCGGTTGTAATAGTAGATTACGCAAGTTTTCCGAGAAAATATGAATTGCTTGTGTTTCTGCTTTCTCTGTTAATTCACTACGAAGCTCACGTTCAATCGATGGTTGAATTAAACGTTTATAAGAATCTTCAATTGCCATCTTTACTTCGACAATGCTAGGAGATGATCCAGTTGCAGGAATCCATTCTTTCCACATGATCATCAGTACACGGTCAATCGGTACATGTATAGCTACTTTTAGAATTTCTTCTTTCTCACCGCGGTTCACAGCTAATATACGGTGTGGCACTATACGACTTACTGGCTCTTCATATTCATAGTACATTTCAAAAACGTTTTTCTCATCTGCTGCTACATTTTTACCGCTCGTAGCCAGGATGCCCTCTTTCCAAGAAAACGCTCGGATTTTTTCACGAACACCAGCATCATCCGCAAAACGCTCTGCTAAAATATCACGAGCTCCCGCAAGAGCATCTTCTACTGTCTCCACACCTTTGTTTGTATCTACATAATCCTTCGCAAAGGTTTCTAACGGCTCTCTACGATATTCTAATAGAAGTTCCGCTAACGGCTCAAGTCCTTTTTCCTTTGCAACGGTCGCTTTCGTACGACGTTTTTGCTTGAATGGACGATATAAATCCTCCACTCGTTGTAACACTGTTGCCACCTGAATTGCTTTTTCTAATTCAGGTGTCAATTTCTCCTGCTCACTAATAAGACGAATAACTTCTTCTTTACGTTGTTCAAGCTGTTGTATGTAGTGATAACGATCTTCTACAGCTTTAATTTGCACTTCATCAAGTGAACCCGTTGCTTCTTTTCGGTAACGTGCAATAAAAGGAACTGTATTCCCTTCATCTAGTAATTTAATGACTGCCTCTGCTTGTCCTGGTTTGACAGCTACATCCTTAGCAATTAACTGTAGCATTTGTTTTTGTTCCACCATCATCACTACCTTTTTCTTTTTATTCTACCACTCAAATTTAAAAACATTTCATTTACAGTTCAAAAAAATAGCCTATCCACTTTAGGATAGACTCACAACTTATATTTCTCAAATATAATAATGGGGTATTTTGAATAGTACTACCTGGACGCGTAATCATTTTCTAATAAGGCACCTTGTAATTTTTTAATTGCCTTTCTTTGTATGCGGGATACATGCATCTGAGATATGCCTATTAGTTCACCAGCTTCTTTTTGACTGAGTTGCTCAATATATGTAAGCTGAATAATTTGCTTCTCCCGTTCGTTTAAAACTTCAATTGCTTCAGCAACTACAATTCTCTTATTGGTCATTTCAAAGCCTTCATCTTCTTTTCCAATCACATCAAAAAACGTTATCGTACTACCATCAGAGTCTCCCTCAATGGAACGATCCATCGATAAAGCTTGATAACTGCGGCCCATTTCCATCGCTTCTAATACATCTTCTTCTTTTACTTCTAGTCTATTCGCAATATCCTCAATTGTTGGTGAGTACTGAAGTTCAATTGTCAGAGCTTCCACAGCCGCCTTAATACGTGGCCCTAGTTCTTTAATACGCCTTGGAACATGTACGTCCCATGTTTTATCACGTAAAAAGCGTTTAATTTCCCCCACAATTGTCGGGACAGCAAACGCTTCAAAACTTCGACCAAAATCAGGGTCAAAACGTCTAATTGCCCCTAGTAAACCAATCATACCTACTTGAACGATATCATCATAATTAGATTTACCTCTAGCATATTTTCTAGCAATAGATTCAACTAAATAGCGATAATGAACCACTAAACTTGTTTGTGCCTTATCATCCTCAGTTGCTTGATATTTGGCAATCCATTGTAAAACTTCCTCTTTTGAAGAACTAGGTAGGGATTCTTTCAGCATTTTATCCCACCTGCTCTCTAGCGACATACTTTGTCATGAAAACAGTTACGCCACCATCGTTATTAATCATCACCTCATCCATTAAAGTTTCCATTAAATAAAGTCCTAAGCCACCTTCACGAAGTCCTGCAATATTTTCTTCTGGATGATATGGTCCAATTTTTGATTTAATCTCTTCAAAGTTAAAACTGTTGCCATAA
Organism: Lysinibacillus sp. NPDC097287; assembly: GCF_044761695.1. Classification (NCBI taxonomy): domain Bacteria; kingdom Bacillati; phylum Bacillota; class Bacilli; order Caryophanales; family Bacillaceae; genus Lysinibacillus; species Lysinibacillus sp. NPDC097287. Next base: position 237,556 of record NZ_JBIWCX010000007.1, on the reverse strand, counting down.
TCAGCAACCATAATTTCAATCTTCTCTTTATATAACGCACAGCCAATGACAACCTCACCTTCTTCATCCTCTTTGTAAGCATGATGAACTACATTGGTGATTGCCTCACTCGCTGCAATTTTTAAATCTTCAATCTCATCATAGTTAAAACCAACGCGACTAGCTAATCCTGAAACTGTTAATCGAATTACACTGACAAATTGCGGCTTTGCAGGAACTCTTATTTCAATGTAATCAAATTCCTTCATTGCTTAATTCCACCTTCTTATCAGTTTCAATGTCCATTAATTCGCTTAAACCTGTGATTTCAAATAATCGCTGCAAACGTTTTGACAAGCCAATTAATTTCACTTTACCTTTTTCACGTAAGGCTCTTTTATAGAAAGCAACAAAAATTCCTAATCCTGTACTATCCATATAATGTACTTTCGATAAATCCAAATAAATTACTAAACCTTCTGTAATCTTCACCGCCTCCAACTCATCACGTAATACAGAAGCTGTAAATGTATCGATCTCTCCTACTACAAAACCTCGAAGCTTTGCATCCTCTTCTTTAAAATGTATAGCCACATCCATGAAAGCCACCTCCACTTTATTTATCTACCACACTATCTTTTATTCCCCGTTTACAGATAAATAAAAACATATTTTTTTATTTTTTAATAATTACAACTGTAAAGTCATCTGTAAGTTTAAAATCTTGTAATCGTTCTATCTCTTTATGTAAAAAAATGCATAATTGTTGCGCTGATAAATGCTTTTGCTTAGCAATCAATGATGTAATGACTTCACGCGAATTCAACTCTTCATTTGTTCTGAATTCAGTCACACCATCTGTCATCATGATCACCATATCTCCTTCTTCAAGAGTAATTTCATAGTGCGAATATTTCACTTCAGGTAATATACCTAAAAGAAGACCTTTCGCTTCTAATTCATGAAATGCATTTTCTTTTGAAATATAGTGCAACGTGGGTTCATGTCCTGCTGATGCATATGAAAAAACACTATTTTTAATATCGTAGCGTCCATAAAACATGGAGACAAACATGCTATCATCGACACCCTTTTCAATAACTCTATTAATAGCTTCTAACACATACGAAGGATTTTTATAAGCGTATTCTAGCGTTTCAAGTCCATACTTTACCATCGACATACAAAGTGCTGCTGGTACACCCTTCCCAACCACATCCGTGACAGCTACGCTAACATAATCTTTTCTATCCTCAAAAAAATGAACATAATCACCATTCATATTTCGTACCGGAATCGATAGCATGCCGATGTCTATTTCTTTTAATGATGGAACTACTGTTTTCAGTAATGTTTTTTGAATATTAGTAGCAATATTCATTTCTATTTGAAGCTCTACCTGTTTTTGCAATAGACTTTGATGCTCTCTATGCGCCATCCCATAATGGACCATTACTTCAATTAGAAAGTCGTAAGCAGCATATAATTCCCCAGGGGCATCTGGAAAAATTGTCTGCATAGCGTTTTTATGCATACAGACAACATCTTCTGGCGGAACATTTTTTCGAATTAATTGTCGCGTGAAATTTTGACCAATATACAAAGTTCTTTCTGTTTGATCCTTTACATAATCAGATAAAATCTTTTTATATTGAAGCTCTAATTCTCTCAAATACTCCACTTCCTAACGCAGCCATTTTTCTGTACGTATAATTGTACCTTCTCCCACAATAGATTGAACATCCATAGTATCCATAAGTCTTTTCACACCTGGCAAGCCAGCTCCTAGACCTTCAGCTTTCGTGTAACTACTCTCCATAATGCCACGAATATCTGGAATACCGGGACCTCTATCCGATGCAACGATCACTATTTTTCGTTCATCGTCCATCTCAACCTTCTCTATTTCAATAATTCCTACCTTTGCATATAAATATATATTTCGAGCTAATTCACTAATTGCAGTAGTGATTCGAGCTTGGTCAACGGTTCCAAACCCAAGAGCCTTCGCTTCATTCCGCCCAAGTTGTCGTGCTGCCACTATATCCCATTCAGTAATGATTTCAACTGAAGACTTTACTATCACTATTTCTCCCCCCAATTTCTTTTGGAGTTGCTCTAACTTTCTATATCTTACTTAGTAAATGGTAAAACTATTGTAAGTTCATGCTTATTCACAATATTCCATCCTTGATCAATAACCACTTTATTCAAAATATGATGAATCTCTAATTTAGAACCAAACATTTTTTGATTTTTCACATATTAACGACATGTATCTTCATTATAATACTTAGCTATATTTTAAAGCTATTAACGCCGTTTCAAAATTCAAAATTACCTATTTGGTAATAGCAATAAATAAAAAAACACCGGAATTTGAACTAATTCCGGTGTGCTATGTACATGTACATATGTATATTTAAAATTTCACGAGCCCTAAGCTAATCATTAGTGCTCCGTCTACCTTCTCCATCAATGCATTATCCAGTTGAGTAATACGATCCGTCAGTCTGGACTTATCAATTGTACGCACTTGTTCGAGTAAAATAACCGAATCTCGTTCAAAACCATACTTTTCAGCATTGATTTCCACGTGTGTCGGTAGCTTTGCTTTTTGGATTTGCGCAGTAATTGCTGCAATGATGACAGTTGGACTAAATCTATTGCCAATATCATTTTGAATAATCAATACAGGTCTTGTACCACCTTGCTCGGAACCGACCACAGGTGATAAATCTGCAAAAAAAACGTCACCACGTTTTACATTCAAAGTGTCATCCCCCGCTAACGAGACGCTCCACTGTATGTTGCGCTTCATATTCTGCATGCAAGCATTCACTTGCTATAGACAGATTTATAGAAGACATTTCAACATACCCTTTCTTCATAGCTTCCCGTATTTGATTTGGTTGGTCTTGCCATAAGTTAATGCGTGATGAAACACGCACAAAAGATTTTTCCTCCAATACTTCCATTGTTTGTAGAAGTAAAGGGCCTTGAACAGCAACTGTTTGTTCTTCGAATTTTTTCTTATACATAGCAAGCACCTCCAACAAAACGATCCGCTTTTTATTACTTCTCATTCTAACATTGAAAGATAGTGTTGAAAAGACTCGAAAACACGAAATATCTGACAATTTAGCGCAGAAGTTATACAAATCATGTCGATTGGTTAAATGTGCTTCTTTATTTAGATATAAATTCGAGGTACTCTTGCTGTAATAATACATGGCACTTCATAGTTAATGGTTTGGAGCTTATTTGCCCATTCATCTACTGAAATTTCTTTTTGTCCTTGTCGACCAAGAAGAGTTACCTTCTCACCTATAGCATATGTTTTTGGTAGGGCAACCATACATTGATCCATGCAAATTCGTCCAATCAGCGGCATTCTTTGTCCATCAATCAGAACTTCTTGTCCACCAAGTTTACGAATCACACCATCCGCATAGCCTATAGGTATTGTACCTACCCACATATCTGTCGGTGCTACAAACGTTGCACCATAGCCAACGGACTCTCCTGCCTTCAGTTGTTTCACATATACAAGCTCACTCTCTAACGAAAATGCAGGGCTTAATGCAAAAGGTAAAATCCCTTCGACATATGGTGAAGGAGACAAACCATACATAGAAATACCATATCGTACCGCATCAAATTGCAAGCGTGCATCCTTTACTAATGAGGTTGCTGTATTTGACGCATGCACAAGGCGTGGTTTTTCAGGTAATAATGAAACAAATCGTTCAAAAATTTGTACTTGGCTTTCAAAGTACTCGGTATCCTCATCATCTGCTGTTGCAAAATGAGTGAAAATCCCATCAAGTTGAACATTCTCTGCCACCTGAATCTCCTGATAAAGATTCAATAACTCTTCTTCTGTTCGTACACCGATTCTACCCATTCCACTATCTACTTTAATATGTAGGCGTAAAGAGTCTTCTTCATTTATCACATATTCATTCGCTTGGTGCACCCACTCACTTGAAAACACTGTAAGTGTAATACGTTGCTGTGCCGCATACGGAGCAAAGGACACTGGTGAACCACCTAGCACTAAAATATCTGGCTCACTAAAGTGAGATCGAATATGTATTGCTTCGTCTGGAGTAGCTACAGCTAACATTGTAGCCCCAGCTTTAAGTGCAGCATCCGCAACTGCTACATCACCATGACCATATGCATTCGCCTTCACGACTGCAATTATTTGTACATGTGGTTGTAAATGTTTTTGTAAATTTGTTACGTTCTGTTTGATGGCTTGTAAATCTATTATCGCTTTCGTTGGTCTAAAGTACTGCTGTATCTTCATTAGAATACCCTCTTTATTTTTTATTAAACCTTATGTATCATTTTTTGTAATTGTTTTTTCTTTTTACAATATACAACTTCAGTCATAAAAAATGTACTATTTTGCTTAACTAGATACAGTTTTCTATGCTTAGAAAACTGTATCTAGAAAAAATCACTTCATACTACTTATCGTCATCGAGCTTGCAACTTCAATCATTTCTTCACGTGATAACTTACTTGATGCTACGAAAAATGCAACGCCATCTCTCTCCCAGCTAATAGATGTATCTGTTATTGCACCAATTGTAAAGCCTAAATCTACTGGATCTCCAGGAGATGATACCGGCAACATCGAAGTACTCTTTGTAGCAGGTTGTTGCATAATTGTATATGCCTTGTCTCCTTCAAATGTTAGAACAACACGCTCCATATCACCCTCACGAATCACTTTCTCATCCACTAGGTTCGTGTTCTCAAAATTCGCTGATGGATAACTTGTTTGGAATTCCTCGTACTCAACTTCTGCGCCAACTGCCTCTTTATCTTCCTCTTTAGGTGCAGCTTGCTCACCTTTTGTTTCATCTGTCTCTGTAAATTGCTCTACCGCATATTCTTTCTCTGCATGTTGCACGCCAAGTTTAATTTTTTTGAAAGTAATTCGAATCTGCTCTTCTTTGACGTCATTCATGATAACTACCGACGTAGGAAGCATCGTTTTCTTATCTACGGTAATTTGCTGATGGGGCATACTATTTTTATAGCTATTTCTAGTAGCCGCTTCAAATATATATGCTTTGTCCTCTTCGCGCATGACTAAATTTTTATCTTCTTTTAAATCTTCTGCAAGTGCACCTATTAAATAGGCCTGGCTATTTTTTTTCGGCCAATCACTTTGGAATTTATACATTTTGTTCAACGTTGGCGTAACAACAAAGACTCCATCCGCATTACGCACAATCATTTGTGAAACATCTTTCCCATCTTCAACTACCTCTACTCGATAAAAATCCGGTTTTGTATGCCAAACATTTACATCATACAATCTCGGCTCTCCACCTGCTTTAATCTCCATCGTAGCTTCTAATTCATACCCCTTTGTATCCGACCACTTCTCACTTGTCTTTTTCAAAACCTTTTCTTGCGAGGCCGCACCACATGCTGACAAAAGTAATATCATACAAATTAAGACGAGCCAAGTAACATAACGGTTGCCCAAGTTTTCACCCTTTCTTCTTCAAATCCACTACGACAATATATGAGCCATATTTGTTACTTATGTCTTTTTAAGAGAAGGGTTATATATTTTGTTACAACATTAATATTACTTGAGCAGCCGCATATTGTTTTGCATGTGTAATACTGACAAAACCATTCACTAGTTCTCCTTTAAAATATAAAATTGGATTACCCGCTTCGCCACGTAATATTTCAATATCATGTAGCTTACATTTAGCACCGATACCGGTACCTAATGCCTTTGAGAAGGCTTCTTTCGCCGCAAAACGTCCTGCTAAAAATTCTACTTTACGTGACGGTGAATAGGTTGTAAACAATGCTATTTCTCTTTCAGATAGTATACGATCTTTAAATTTATCTGTACGTACCATTACTTTTGCAACACGCTCGATTTCTATAATATCGAGACCAATTCCTTTAATCATGTGAGGTTCTCCTTTTCTTATTTCTACAAAGCCATGTATAATATTTGTAAATTGAGGTGGAGCTATGTTTAGTAGAACAGAAAATTTTAAACAATACACAAAATATTATCCTGTCGTTTCAACATTAATTGCTGTTAATCTTATTCTTTATGTATTAACCCTTCTTCCTGGAATTGGAACAATTCTGTGGGAAAACGGTATACAAGTAAATTACCTCATCCTAACCGGTGAATGGTGGCGTATTTTCTCAGCAATTTTTTTACATGCAGGCTTTATGCATGTGCTCTTTAATATGTTTTCACTATATCTATTTGGACCAGAGCTTGAAAAAATTGCAGGCAAAGCACGTTTCACTACGATTTATCTAACTGCTGGTATCATTGGAAATGTAGCTACTTATCTATTTTACGATATTAGCTATGCTAGCCTTGGTGCAAGTGGGGCTATCTTCGGGATCTTCGGAGCTTTCGGTGCACTCGTATACTATACACGACGTACAATGCCCATGCTTCGCAAGTTGATTTTACCAATTATTGTAATAAGTGTGGTTATGACGTTTTTACAATCCAATGTAAATATTTACGCACATTTAGTTGGTTTAGTGACAGGGTTCTTACTCGGACTTGTATACTTGCATCCAAAAAGGATTTTAAGCTGGCGCAAGCAAAGAATGGCCGGTAAGTAAAGGCGAGAAAACGAGTGTACGACTATATGTCCTCCACTCGTTTTTCTTTACTATACAATAACCGTATCTTCGGCCGTAGCTTTGATTTTTCTCCATTCTGCCGCTGTTAAGCCATAAACAACCTGATCGACATGGTGGTCATAGAGCCATTCAGCATCTCGCAGTCGCCCTTCCTCATTAAAGCCTAGAATTTTAGGAATCGTACGACTTCGAATATTTCCAACTGCAACACGCACCTCAATACGATTAACCTTTATATAATCAAAGGCGTAGTCAATAAAGGCCCTCATCGAATTCGTTACAAGCCCTTTCCCTACAAAGTCATTTCCAAGCCAATAACCAATACTTGTCCACTTATGCTCTTTATTAATTTGGTGGTAACCAATAACCCCCGCGAGCTTCCCCTCGTAATAAATGCCTGCCTGAAGACCATTGTTTTCTGCATACTGCTGCATTGCGCCCCGGATGAATCTTTCCGTATCCTCTACCGTCTTTACATTGTCTACAAACAAAAGCCACTCACGCAACATATCTCTCGAACGGTCTGTTAGTGCAAATAACTCTTCAACATCATTTAAATCCAACAATTTTAAATACGTGTTTTCACTAATATCATACTTAAACACATTTACCACCCCTTTTTGTTCGATTTATTCTATTATATACATCATTTTTGTAAATTTGTAGATAAAAAAACTAATTCCCATTACTTAACATGGAAATTAGCTTTGATTTTAATGCTCATACCAAGCAAAAATTTCTTCAACGTCCTTTTGCTCTAAACTAGGTACATTCCCTGTAGTTCCTGCCATCCCTGACATCACAGTAGCTTTTACTGACATAACACTTTTTCTTTTTTGGAAGTATGTCTGCCTACTTTGTATCGATTGAATACGCCTTTTCTCCATGAAAAATGTGACACGACTAAAAATACGGTACTGCATGATTAGTTGTTTATCATCTAACATATACCCCGCTGTTTTGTGTTGCCATATACCAAGCAAAATCAATAACGGCACTAACAATAAGGACAATAAACCATAAGGATAGAAGAAGTAACTACTTGCACCAATAATAGGTACAAGCCATACAAAATCAATACGATAGAAAAAAGATCTCGCTCGTTTTGGTGAGCGAATCAAATTAGGTTCCCAATTCAACTCTGGGAAAAGTTCTGTTAAAGATTGAACGCAATCTTCTTTTTTTATAAGAGGAAATAATGAAATTTTTTTATCTTTTCCACTTTCACCATTGCCTCCTGCACTTTCAACGACAACCGTCGCAAAGCCAGTTAATTGTCGAAGAGGATTTTCGACGATACGAATACCTTGAATTCGATTTAACGGTAATGTAATTCGCTTTTTCTCCAACAATCCCTTTGTGATGATAAGCTTTTCATCCTCAATACGAACCGTGTACTCGTAATAATTGATAAGCGTAATCACTACAGACATTAACCAAGCGACAATCAACACAAACATCACAGTTAACGCCACTAAAAAAACACCAATTTTCACGAAACCCTCTAATTCATGGAACAAAGTTTCGTATGGAATAATATCCGAAAACTGAGAGAGAATCGCCACAAGCCCTGATAACACAACCCCAATCCCTCCTGAAGTTGTCGCTAATACAATTAAATCACGTACCGACATACGATAAATAACAGGAGCTTTCGTTTCCTCAGATGGTGCAATCAAATTTTCTGAGTCAGGTAGGTTGATTTCCTGTACTTTTGCACGTTGCATTTCAAACTCGATAGCGTCCGCCGCCACTTTATGAATCGCAGTCAATTCAGCTTCCGGCTTACCATTTTTACTGCCAGCTGTTTCAACTTGCACTTTCACTAAACCAAATATACGGTGAAAAATCCCCTCGTTATAATTCAAGCTTTGAATACGCTCAAAAGGAATATAACGCTTCTTTTTTACAAACAAACCATATCTTACACGCAATTCCCCGTCCTCAAACCAGTACATAAACGTTCGCCATCTCACTACACCACCAATCAATGCTAAAACCGCAGCGCTCCCCCACACACCAACCAACATAATTGTTTCAAAAAAATACTCACTTTGAATATTAAACGAAAAGTTAAAACCGTTCGTAATGATAATAATAGCAATCGGTAAAATCATACTTTTTAACGCTTTGACACTTGTTATAATCGCCGATACTGGATGTAAACGATATATTTCTTTAGACATCGTCTTCCGCCACCCTTGCTAATTCCGAGATACGCGCTCTTAATGCATCAGCCTCATCCATCACAAGCGCTGGAATTGTATGTACTGTTGCTGCAGACGAAATCGAAATATTACCGAGATCGTATTTTTTCAAAATTGGCCCTTGTGTCGTATCCACATGTTGTACACGTACCATTGGAATCAATGTCCGCTTCACAACAAATAAACCATGCTGTAATTCAATTTCATGCTCACGCACTTCATAGCACCAATGTTCCCAACGAATTTTTGGAAATAAATAAATTAAAAAAATGGTGCTTAGTACAACGCTCACACCTGCAATGTAATAAATAAATAAGGGCCATTCGTAATAATAGGTTCCATAACAAACTACACTTGCAATGATTGCTAATATCAGCGTCTGAAATACACCATATAAGCGCCATACCGTTAGCCCTTTACGGGAAATTTGGTGGACTGGTTGTGTTCTCAAATTCGTTTCCCCCTTTTTCTCATATATGTATACGTAAGTAATTACTTTTTAGTTTCATATTCAAACTAGAAAAAAACCTTACAGCCTTGGTTGACTGTAAGGTTTGGAATAAATATTTTACTATTAGTCTTCACGACGACGAGGTGCACGTGAGCGACCTTGTCCTTGGCTTTGGCTTTGACCTTGTCCACCTTCACGGCGACCTCCGTCACGACGACCACCAGAGCCTCCATCACGACGGCCTCCACGATCTCCACCGCCACTACGACGATCTCCACCACGACCTCCATCACGACGACCACCGCTACCGAAGCTACGACCTCCACGGCCTCCGCGATCTCCACCGCGGCCACCGCCACCAGAGCGTTCACGACGCATTGGTAATGGACGTTCTTCAGTAATTGTTACTGGTGTATCACTTGGCTCTTTCGTCATTGAACGTAGTGCAGCAGCTACTACATCAACTGCATCACGGTTTTCAAGTAATTCTGCAGCAAGTGCACGATAATCATTTAATTCATTAGCTTCAATGATACCTTCAAGCTTTTCAACCGATAGACGTTGCTGACCAACTAATGCTTCGTCAGATGTCGGTGGCTGAAGTGGTGTCATACGTTTTTTAGTAGTTTCTTCTACAATACGTAGGTAACCCATTTCACGTGGTGTTACGAAAGTAATTGCTGTACCTGATTTACCAGCACGACCAGTACGGCCAATACGGTGAACGTAAGATTCTGGATCTTGTGGGATATCAAAGTTGTAAACATGTGTTACACCTGAAATATCAAGACCACGAGCAGCAACGTCAGTAGCAATTAGGATATCAATTTTACCCTCTTTGAATTGACGTAACACAGAAATACGTTTCGCTTGGCTTAAATCACCATGAATACCTTCTGCAAGGTAACCACGTACGCTTAGCGCTTGTGATAATTCATCAACGCGGCGTTTCGTACGACCAAAGATAATCGCAAGTTCTGGTTTTTGAACATCTAATAAACGAGATAATGCATCAAACTTCTCGCGTTCAGTCGCTTTCACGAAGAATTGCTCAATGTTTTCAACTGTCATTTCTTTTGCTTTAATTTTAACTACTTCTGGGTTGTTCATGAAAGTTTCAGCAATTTTACGAATAGCTGGTGGCATAGTAGCTGAGAACAGTAATGTTTGACGGCTAGATGGCACGCTTTCTAAAATTGTATTGATGTCATCGATGAAGCCCATGTTTAGCATTTCATCCGCTTCGTCTAGTACAAGTGTTTGAACTTCGTCTAATTTAAGCGTACGACGGTTAATATGGTCTAAAATACGACCCGGTGTACCAACAATAATTTGTGGTTTATTTTTAAGTGCACGGATTTGACGACCAATTTCTTGACCACCGTAAACTGATAATAATTTAACACGTTTGTCGTAACCTAATTTATATAGTTCTTCTGAAACTTGAATCGCTAACTCACGAGTTGGAGCGATGATTAATGCTTGAATAGCAGGGTTTTTAGGATCGATTTTCTCAATAAGTGGAATACCAAATGCTGCTGTTTTACCAGTACCAGTTTGCGCTTGACCTAAAACGTCGCGGCCTTCCATTGCAAACTTGATAGTTCCTTCTTGGATTGGTGTTGCTTCTTCAAATCCCATACGCTTTAATGAACGTAATGAAGATTCGCTAATATTTAATTCTGAAAAATTTGTCAAACTTCTCAATCTCCTTTTTCCTTTTAAGTTGACAAATGGTTACATTTTCAGATGAAGTTGTCGGCAAATTCGAGCCTGTGTTGTGGAACGTTTCCGTTACTTAAACATTCTCTCTACGTGGATGTAGCATGTAGAGCTCTCTTATATGAAAAGGAAAGCCCGGTCTTTACCGAGCGGTTTAATTCTGTCTTAATTATTCATTTAGAATAAAACCGTTATGTTCAAAAAAAAGTACTCTTCAATCAAATGCTGAAGAGTCTTCGCACAAAATGTATCCATTGCTTACACTAGTCTATCACGGGAATCGTGCGTATGCAACGATAACGCATGAGTTGTAATAATCTGACTACTTAATCCCTTCGTAAAAACTCCAAAACTTGTGAAAACCAATCATCACAGTCTTCACAAAAACAGATATGGTGTTTTCCGTTGTCAGAAAAATACAAATATTTATCTTTAGATGCCAACTGATCAAACAAAAACTGTGCTGTATGATACGGTACAATTCCATCTAGCTTTCCTTGTACAATAAATATCGGATTTCGGATATCTTTATAATACGGAGCTACTGTTTGTACAAGCTTCATAAATTCTACTGTAGCCGATAATGGTACATTATTAAACTTATGCTGATAACGTAAAAAGAGTTCATTACTGTAAAGATTACGACGATACGCCTCGCTCGCCAACATTTTTATATCCTTTGCCAATTGTGTGGGGCTCACATATTTTGCCGCTGCGCTCAGCAGGACAAGTTTTTTCACCTTATAGCGCTTCGCCAAATACAGTGCGATAATACCTCCCATTGAAAAACCAACAACAATGATCTCATCAACTCTCTTCGCCATCGCACGATAAGCTAATTCTGCATCCATCAGCCAGTGCTTCGCCGTAAAACCGCGCAACTTTAGATCTTCTCCATGCCCAGATAAAGTTGGCACTGAAACCTGCCAATCCGTTTGTTCATGTATAAAATCAACAAATGGTTCGACTTCATAAGGTCCACCTGAAAAGCCATGTATACATAACACACCTGTTGCCATATGCTACACCTCTAGAAAAAAAGCGCTAGTTTTTGCAACTAGCACTTTGTTATTTTCGATTATGCTTTAAATTGGTTTAAAATATTCTCTAATTTCATACCACGTGAGCCTTTTAGTAAAACAATGGACTCATTACTAGCTTGCTGCAATTTTTCAATAATCGGTGTGTAATCGTCTTGTGTGTGCAATAAATGCTCAGCATCAAAACGGTTTTTTAACACTTCATACAAATAACCCATTCGTGGACCATACAAACAAACATAGGAAATTTCGTTAGCATGAATTTCTTGCGCTAATACTTCATGAAAGCTCTGTTCATTTGGGCCAAGTTCAAGCATGTCACCAAGCACTAACCATTTTTCCGGGCGAATCGTTGACGAAGCGATAAACTGAATCGCCGCTTTGACCGATGTTGGTGCTGCATTGTAGGCGTCATTGATAAACAATGCACCATTCGTGCCATTCACTTGCTGCATACGCATATTCGTTAACGCCACATGTTTTAAGGATTCACGAATTTGCTCATCGTTCAGGCCAAGCTTTTGTCCAATAAGCATTGCAATTAGTGTGTTTTTCACTTGATGCTTACCAAGGACCGAAATAAAGAAATTCCCTTCAATCGCACCGTGTGTCGTAAAGCTACTACCTGCTGCTGTCGCCTTAATATTTTCAGCATATAGTAAATTGCCTGTATCTAAGCCAAATGAGTGTGCATATAAGTTTTCTTCTTGTGCAACAAGCTTTTGTAAAAGAGGTTCATCGCCATCATAGAAAAGAACACCATCTTCTTGCATGCCTTGAATTATTTCGAACTTCGCCTTTGCAATACCTTCACGTGAGCCTAAGTCTTGCATATGCGCTTCCCCAATATTCGTAATAACAGTAATATGCGGACGTGCTAACTTTGTTAAAAATTCAATTTCCCCAAAACCACTCATGCCCATCTCAAGTACCGCTACATCTGCATCTTCATCAAGTTGCAGTATCGTAATTGGCAAGCCTAGCTGATTGTTAAAATTACCAATTGTTTTTTGCACTTTGAAAAATGGTGCAAGTGTACCCGCTAAAATATCCTTTGTAGACGTTTTACCATTTGATCCTGTAATACCCACAAATTTCGCTTTATGCTCATTACGATAGGCTCTGGCCATTTGTTGTAACGCTATTTCTGGATCATCGACAAATAACAACGGTACCCCTGCTGGTGGATTCGGCTCATCTTTTTGCCAAAGAGAAGCACCCGCTCCCTTTTCAAAAGCCTGTTGTACAAATTTATGGCCGTTTGCTTGCTCGCCACGAAATGGTACGAATAAATCACCTTGCTGAATAGTACGTGTATCAATCGAAATCCCTGACACAACAGTGTCTCCAAAGGCTTGCACTTCATCATTCAACCATGTTGCTAATTGCTGTAATGTCTTTTTCACAATAATCCCACTCAGTCTTTTTTATAGTGAAGCTGTTGTTTTTCTTCATGACGCTCAATAGCTAATGCAATTAAACGATTAATAAGTTCTGGATAACTTACATCCGTGTGCTGCCAAAGTAATGGATACATGCTGACAGGAGTAAAACCTGGCATTGTATTCACTTCATTGATGTAAATGTCATTGTCCGCTGTTACAAAGAAATCTGCGCGTACTAAACCACTGCCATCTAAAATTTTAAATGCTCGTTTTGCTTGTTCTTTTAAACTTGCGACTACCTCTGTCGGTAGCTCAGCAGGAATAATAAGTGCAGTCGAACCGTCCTTATATTTTGAATCGTAGTCATAGAACTCTGTCATCGGTTTAATCTCACCAGGTACTGAAACTTCTGGGAAGTCATTACCTAACACACCTAGTTCGATTTCACGTGCCACAACGCCTTGTTCTACTATAATTTTACGATCAAATTGTAACGCCACTTCAATTGCTTTTTCAAGCTCTTCGCGATTGGTTGCTTTACTAATCCCAACACTTGAACCTAAGTTTGCTGGTTTAATAAACATTGGCCATGTTAATTTTTCCTCGCATTGAGTTAAAATTGTTGCTCGTTCTTTTATCCATTCACTACGAATGAAGTACGTATATGGCACTTGGGGCAAACCTGCAATTTCAAATAATTGCTTCATAATGACTTTATCCATCCCCGCAGACGATGCAAGAACACCATTGCCGACATACGGTAGATTTAATACTTCTAATAAGCCTTGCACAGTACCATCTTCGCCATTTGTCCCGTGTAATAACGGGAAAATCACATCAAATTGCACGGCTTCTCCACTTTCATTCACTAAAAAGTTTGTAATATTATTTTCTAAAATAGTGGCATCATCACCAAATTGTAATTCTTCAATTGTACTTGCGGGTTTTTCTAAACGTTCACCACAACGCCATTCACCATCAAGTGTAATGAAAATCGGATATACTTCATACTCCTCAAAATTCAAAGCTCCAGTGACTGCACACGCCGTCGACAATGACACCTCATGCTCCGCTGACTTTCCGCCGTATAATAAGCCGATTCTTTTTTTCATTTTTGTGCCCTCCACATACTTCTTGAGTACTATTAGTTTATCACGAAACACTTCGATAAATGACTTAAAAATCTCACCGCAAATTTGACGGTGAGATTTGAGTAATTTAGGCATTTGCCAAAAGCTCTAACAGAATTTAGTTAATGTTTACACCACTGACTAAATACAGTTAAACAATATGAATCAATTCATCGTGCTCGTTTTTCAAAATTGTATTTAAATCGTCCCAAACTTCGTCCGGGAAAGAATAATCTGACAAGTTTCGAATTTCAATGCCATAAGTCGATTTTGGTTTTTCCATTCTATATAAAGATAAAAGTGCACCCTCTTTAGCAAACGAGCGATAAGCACGTAAAAACTCAGGTGTCAGAGAAGGAATATTAGATTTCACTTTACGACGCCAAAAGCCAATGCTTCGTTCCTTTTCTTGAATTAAGGAATTAAAGACATTCGCAACTAACAAATCAGAGTCGTTTAAATGACGAAAATAAATCTTCGTCATCTTTTCAATATCTGAAGAATAGTAAACAAATCGATTTTGTAATTTGTTGAAAAATGGTGACGTAACCGGTTCTTTTTTATGGCTTATGTAAAGCAATTCTGCCTGTTCCATCGGTGTTAGTTGATTTAACTTTCGTTCATCCATAAAATCAACCCAACAAAGTTCTTTTGATTCTGCTGATTTTTTTACAAAATGTGCAACTTCTTCATCCGGCACATAATCTAAATGTGTGTGCATATTAAACGCACCATCTTCATAGGAATGTTTTAATAAAAGCAAGTGATGCAGCGGTTCCACTGAAGCCGCGAATTGTGTGAGCTTTAACCCACTAAAAATAACGAATTTATCGACATCATTCATATGAACATAAATATGGTACATAAAATCTTCTGCTGACTTCAATTTCTTAGCCACACCCATCACCCCATTCTTCAATTCATTATAAGACTAAAATGTGTTTTTTTGAAACATTTTATATACAATAGCGTCACAACATTATACACAAGCAGAAATACATTTTTTGCGTTATAATGTTAGTGGTTAAAACTCACACACTATGTCTATATACAATACTAATTATTAGGTGGCTTTTATGGAAAACAAACGAAATTTTTCGAACCGTTTCGACTGGACGCTCGCTATCATACTCTTTACGTTCCTAGTGATTAGCTTACTCGCTATCGCATCGGCACAAACATCTGGTCAATACGGCATTAACTATGTGCCCTTACAGCTAAGATGGTATATCATTGGCGCAGTTATTATTAGCATTGTCATGTTCTTCGAGCCTGATCAGTATAAAAAAATGGCTTGGTACATGTACGCAGCTGGGATAGTACTATTAGTTCTCCTCATTTTCATGCCCGAAGGACAGGGTCAAATTGGTCAACCTGTTAATGGTGCTAAAAGCTGGTATCATACACCGATAGGGAATATTCAGCCTTCTGAGTTTATGAAAACATTTTACATTTTAGCACTTGCACGACTTATTAGTAAGCATCATGAGGTCTATTCTATAAAATCTATTAAATCCGATTTTATTTTGCTTGGTAAAATTGCTGCGACACTTATTGTACCGCTAGCTTTAATTATGGAACAGCCTGATCTTGGCTCGTCTCTTGTATTCCTTGCCATTACAGTAGCACTCATTATTGTCGCAGGTGTCACTTGGAAAATCATTTTACCGATGTTTGTAGGCGGTATAGCCCTCGGGGGGACGCTTCTTTGGATGGCACTTTATATGCAAGATTTCTTAGAGGACAAATTCGGCTTTAAGTCTTATCAATTTGCTCGTATTTATTCTTGGCTAGACCCATATTCGTATTCATCCAGTGATGGCTATCATTTAATTACTTCTTTGAATGCTATAGGTTCTGGCGAAATCTTCGGAAAAGGGTTCCGTGAACGAGAAGTTTACGTTGCTGAAAACCATACGGACTTCATTTTTACTGTTATCGGCGAAGAATGGGGCTTTATTGGTGCCAGTTTCGTTATTTGTGTTTTCTTCTTATTAATTTATCATTTAACGAAAACAACACTTTTATTGAAAGATCCATTTTCAACGTATGTATGTGCCGGTATAATCGCGATGATTACATTCCACGTATTTGAAAATATCGGCATGACCATCCAATTACTACCGATTACAGGCATCCCATTACCGTTTATCAGCTACGGGGGGAGTTCTCTAATGGGGAACGCATTGGCAATTGGTTTAGTCTTTAGCATGCGCTTCCATTATCGTACGTATATGTTTACCACAAATGATGATGAAGATTAAGCAAACGCTAAAACATAATGGATTATTTCTAAAAAATGGGTAGTCTCAGTTTTTCGAGACTACCCATTTTTATATTTGTAAGCGAGTTAAGTTTGAACTTGCGGTGTTTGCGTTGGAGGTGTAAGTACTTTTAACAGTTCTAGACGAGACTTTGTTACAGTAGCCGTCACACCCAACTTCGATAAATTCGAAACAATTTTTTTCAAATCTACTTCCTTCGTCATACGTTCCACCTCAATCTTTCCTCGAATTTATATAACGTTTTAATTATCAAAAAGTTTCATTTATTTACGTGTAAGATGTCTGACATGTACTTATATCATATCACTTTACTCGTTTAATAAATTTTTCAATTTTGTTACAATATTATTTTTTCTTTACATAAACTAATACCATCATCTCTAAATTACTCAAACAAATAATTTTATATACCTTTGCAAAACCACTGCGTCAATTTTAGCTAACAAAACAGCCATACTCTTCTGATTTGTAGAAAAACACACTATATATAGCCGTTGTCACAGGTAAAATTGGTATAGCTAAATTATTCACAAAACATTCCATAACTATTCAATGACTGGCTAATTAATTCTTACATTATTATCCTACTTACCATAGGATGAGAGTCTCAATATTCCCCCATAACATAATACAACTACGAAGAGTGAGTTTATCGATTAAAAGAGTAGGCAGTCTTATGTACCAATTCCTACTTCCCCTTTTCTTGTCATCGAAATACCATCAGAGGTAGAATAAACATACCAAATATCATTTAGCGTTATTTCTACCAATGCTTTTCTATTCTGTCTTAGAAAAGGCGAATTAACGTTAAATCCACTAAGTAGTTAGCCCTTCTTACAAATCGTATTCGCATGATTTGTAAGCTCAATAAGCTAATACGCCAAGGCGAATTTGATAGAAAGCAGGAAACTGAATGAAAAAAGCAATTTTATTATTAATGTCTGTACAATTTCTCGTTTATTTAGGCTTCGGGATTATTATTCCCGTATTGCCCGAAGTAATTGTTCAAAGAGGTTGGGATGATATGCATGTCGGTGGCTTATTGACTGTATACTCACTCGCAAGCTTTTTTACTGCTCCTCTTTGGGGGATGCTTTCTGATAGAGTTGGTCGAAAGCAGCTCATTTTAACAGGACTAGTCGGCTTTAGTCTCAGCTTTGTTATTTTCTCAGTATTTATCGATAATTTAGCGATCCTTTATGCTTCACGTGTTGTAGGCGGATTATTTTCTGGTGCTTTGTATACTGCTGTTACAGGCTTTATCGGAGATATGTCTAGCGAGGAAGATCGAAATAAATATATGGGCTTTATGGGCATGTCCATTGGTCTTGGATTCATCTTTGGACCAGCAATTGGTGGCGTGCTCGGACATTATAGCTTACAATTACCGTTTATCGCCTCTGCATCTCTAATTGCTCTATTATTTATTTATGCAAGTCTAGTATTAAAAGAACCAGAAAAACGTAAAGAAGCTAATAAACGCACAATTGTTCCCAAGGGTGCCGGCAAAATGCTACAATACCGTGTACGTTATTTATTTATATTCTCTTTCCTAGTAACATTTATGCTAGCAGGTGTAGAAGCGACATTCCAACTATTCCAAATTGATCGTATTCATATTACACCTCTTCAAATTGGTTACTTATTTATGTTTAGCGGCTTTGTCGACGCAGCAATTCAGGGCGGTGTCGTGCGTCGTATTAAAAATGGTGCAGAAACAAACTGGTTAATCGGTGCACAAATTATTACCGCTATCGGGATGATTTTATTTACCCTGACATCTAACCTATTCTTGGCAGGTCTTGCACTTTGTGTGTTTACAGCAGGTAACGCCCTCGCAAGAACATGTGTCGTATCACTTGCATCTAAGGAATCTGGGGGGCAGTATGGTACTGCAGCTGGACTTTCCTACTCGATGGATAACTTAGGTCGTATTCTTGGTCCACTATTTTTCACGTTGTTATTTACAGTAGAATCAAATCTTGGCTATTATATTTCAGCAGCAATTGCAGTCTTTTCGATTATGTTAATCTATATCTATAAAGCTTCTAAAAAATCTTTACGTTTCGAATAATTTCTTTGATTAAAGACGTAACGAAAATAAGTTACGTCTTTTTTATTAGTTTTATTACCCCTTTAAACTGCTAAGCATGATAAATCCGACTCTACATTTCGGACTACCTCAGCACTACATTTGAATTAGCCCTTTCGTTTAAAGAAACTGTCAGCGTAACTCCTTTCATTCATCCTCGAAAGTAAGCTATACTAAACACATAATCGAATATAATCAATTATGTCTCGACATAATTGATTCCGAATTTTAGATTGTGCTTGCACAATTCACTTATCTATAATTCGTGACAACTGCCGGAGGCTTTGGGACAACAGGATGTTGGTTACTCATGCGTTGCCGCAGGACGCGGCGTTCTTAGCCAGAGTTCCGCAATACAGTCTGCGTTTAAACGCCCACTGTATAAAGTCAAAACCCATATTCATCTCACCACCTATAAAGGCGGGAGATTTCTACTGAATAAAGTTAAAGGCAGGTTAAAAAATGAGCATTTTCACAGAACTAAATTTTCTCGCACTTTTAACTTTAGTGGTCAATCTTTTATTAGCCATGATGGTTATATTTTTAGAGCGCAAAGACCCTTCCTCTACTTGGGCATGGATACTTGTATTATTTTTCATTCCAGTAGTTGGATTCATTCTATATTTAATGTTCGGAAGAAAGTTGCGCAGAAAGCACCTTTTTCGTTGGGAAGGACGTAAGGATATCGGGATTGATAATCTGATTAGTTACCAAAAAGCAGCAATTCAAGAGGATACTTTTGAATTTCGTATCAACAATGCTGAAAACTATAAAGATTTAATCTATATGCATTTAAAAACAAATAATGCTGTGTTAACACAAGATAATCACGTCAAGATTTTCGATGATGGTGCCAATAAATTTGAAGCTTTACTAAATGATATTGAAACGGCGAAAGACCACATTCATATTCAATATTATATTTTTCGCTTTGATGATTTAGGTACTCGTATCATCAACGCCCTTATCAAAAAGGCAAAGCAAGGCGTCAAAATACGCTTTCTGTATGATGAGATGGGTTCACGCAATGTAAAAAAGCGTCATTTTAAAGAATTACTCGCAGTGGGTGGTGAAGTCGAAGTATTTTTCCCATCTATATTCCCACTTATTAACCCACGATTAAACTTCCGAAATCACCGTAAAATTGTTGTCATCGATGGTCGTATAGGCTATATTGGTGGTTTTAATATAGGTGATGAATACCTTGGTCTCTATAAGAAATTCGGCTACTGGCGAGATACGCATTTACGTATTGAAGGTAGTGCTGTGCATCCACTACAAACACGCTTTTTACTCGATTGGAATCAGGCATGTGAACAGCAGAAAATGGGGTACTCGGATAGGTATTTCCCTGCTATCCCTGAAAAAGGGGATGCTGGTTTACAAATTGTATCGAGTGGGCCCGACTCTGACTGGGAGCAAATTAAAATTGGTTATTTAAAACTTATCAATATGGCACAGAAATATATTTATATTCAAACGCCTTATTTTATACCGGACGTTAGTTTTTTAGATGCCATTAAAATTGCCGCGTTATCAGGTATTGATGTACGGATTATGATTCCAAACAAACCTGATCATATGTTTGTTTACTGGGCTACATACTCATATGTTGGACAATTACTAAGTGCCGGAGCTAAAGTTTATATATACGAAAAGGGCTTTATCCATGCTAAAACCATCGTTATTGATGATGAAGCTTCAACTGTTGGTACTGCCAACATCGATGTACGAAGCTTTAGCTTAAACTTTGAAGTTAATGCCTTTATTTACGATTGTACGATTTCACATCAACTTGCTGAAATTTTCGAGAAGGATATTTTCGACTGCACTGAACTTACATTGGAAATATATCAAAATCGATCAAACTTGATTAAGTTTAAAGAATCAATTTCACGGTTACTAACACCAATATTATAAAAAGGAGTGGGCTTTTGCCCACTCCTTTTTAATTGACACCTAAATATTCTTCTAAAGTTATATCTCGTTTTTTTATCTCTTTGGCAATGTCAGTGCCTACGTAACGATAATGCCAAGATTCATACATATAGCCAGTAATATGCTCTTTATTTTGTGGGAATCGCAAAATAAACCCGTATTCATCAGCATGAGTCAAGAGCCATTGTCCTGCTGGGGTTTCTCCGAACTCTTCTGTAAGCCATATATTTTCTTTCCCTTTTTCACCAATATCAAATGCCAAACCTGTTTGATGTTCAGAATAGCCTGGACGTGCGCTATATCGATCAGCAGCATCCGCGCCATCACGTTTGACGTAATCATTGTATAAAGTTGTTTGACGTTCAAATGAACGATAGCCGCTAAATGCGACTAGATCAAAACCTTGCTGCTTTGCTGCTGTTAGCATCGTATCAAGTGCCGCCCGCGCTGTTATATCTTCTTTCGGCGCAAAAGTCGATGGTAATGGATATCTTTTATTGGCTATTAAAATTCCATCTATATAAGTAGGTTCTGTTGGCAATGTTTGATTTGGAATATAGCCGTTTTTATCTGGCTTTACTTCTGGTTCTTCCGGTAATTCAGGTGTCTTCGGTTCTTCAGCTGTTTGTTTATCATTTGATTTTTGCTCTGTTGAAGGCTCACCACTATCTAATTTCTCGCTCACTTGATTATTTTTATAATTGAACACTACAAAAATGGAGATAATGAGAGCGACCGAAATAATGGCGCCGATAATAATTTGACTACGTCTGTTTTTCACTTTTTGTAAGCCCCTTTTCACTTATACACTTGCCACCATTTTATCACTGTTCACATTTTTAAGTATGTATTTTCACAATAATATTTCAGAAACATTTCTCTCTATAAAATTATTCCAAATGATTCTGATAGCTTAACTTAAAATCGTACTCAGGCTAAAGCCGATGGAAGATAAAAACACCAATTGTCACCATGTACAATTGATGTCTTCACTAATTATGATGTTAGAATAATTGCCAATACAGCGACGGAAGCGACACCAAAAAAGATTGCCATATACTGCATCCATTTAGCCTCTTTGACATATCCCTGCTCTTTAAAACTTTTTGCTCTAAAACCGTTTGATAGCGCAAACATAACCGTCATAGCAAGTACGGCAAGATTAAAATTACCCTTTACGACCAATATGATGGCTACAATACTAAAAAAAGCAACAAGGATGGAAGAAACCCATTTTGTATTCATTCATTTACCTCCTAAAAAAATCGAGGCTACAAATCGCCTCGATATCTGTTCATTTATGAATTTGCTTTAACCGGATGATCCGAATAATATTTTCTCCCAATATATGTTTGGAAAATTAATAACGCGCCGCTGACAGACCAATATAGTGGTAATGCTGCCATAGATGACATTGAAATAAAAACAATCATAATTGGAGAAATATAAATGAACATCTTCATTTGTGCTTTTTGTTGCTCTGGAACAGTCCATAATGATACACGTGCTTGTACTAAGTAAACAAGACCTGCAATTATTGTCATGATGACATCCGGTGATCCTAAACTAAACCACAAAAACTGATGTGTTTTCACATCGGCAGAATATAAAATTGCAAAGTAAAGCCCCATAATGATTGGCATTTGAATTAACATTGGTAAACAACCCATATTCATTGGATTGATGCCGTGTTTCTTATATAGACCAACCATTTCTTGTTGGTATTGCATTTGTTCTTCTTTTGTTTTTGCTTCTTTCATTTTCTTTTGAACTTCTTCAAGTTCTGGCTTAAATGCGTCCATTTTTGTTTTCATTGTTTGTTGCTGACGATAGTTTTTCAACATAATCGGCATTAAAATTAATCGTATTAACACTGTAATCGCAATAATCGCAAGACCATAGCTACCTGAAAAAATGTCATTCCCTAAAAACTCCAGCATAAATTCCATAGGTTTAACAAAAATACTATAGAAAAAGCCCTCTTGGTTTTCAACAGCTTGACACCCACTAAGAACGAAGACAACTAATCCAAGCATTGATAATAGCTTCAAATTCTTCATTTTTCCACCTACTATTAATTTTCAACTAATGAGAAGTATACCCTATGAAGACTTACATAATCAAATAGCAGGCGCTGTTATATATGATATTCAAATGTAATCATGTAGCTAACTAACACGATCGCATTCTGTTATCCCTTCACAAGTACTTCTAGTTGTAGTTCAAGATACATTTATACCTTTGTATTTGCTAAGCGGTGCAGATTCCATCTATACGTTTTGAAGTTCCAATTCTGCCATCTCAAAACGATAGAATTCATGATGCAATTCATCACGGAAATGCTTAGGTGTTACATTCGTATATTTTTTGAAAATACGTGTGAAATAACTTTGGTTACAGAAATGGAACTGATCTGAAATAGATGTAATGCTCTTATTAGTATGTCGTAAATAATATTGCGATTCTTCTACACGACGAACATTTAAATATTCTACAAGTGTAATGCCCACATGCTCCCTAAAAATACGCGATAAGTGGCTTGTACTTATGTGGAAATTAGTTGCAATTGTTTCCACTGTTAAGTCATTTTCTAATTCATCGTTTATGTACATTATTACTTTATTGACCGTTTGATGACGGAATGTCGGTTGTTTACGATCTGCGATAAAGTATATGAAGAAATCAATTAAGTCATCTGCAAATTGTAGAAACTCTGCGTCTTTCATTTGATTTTCAATCATATCATTACAAGCAACATTAAAGGCAAATGCCTTTTTCGAAGGTACTTGATTGTCTAGCAATTTACGCGCAACAATCGATGACAAAACTGAAAAATAGCTTCGGACTATTTTTATGACTTGCTTACCAAAGCGAATTGAAAGAATATCAATTATTTCATGCAAAGATTTCTTTGCCTTTGCTGATTCTAGATGATAAATTTCAAATATTAATTTTGACTCAATATTAAAAAATTCTTCCACACCGATGTATTGATTAATATTATCGATTTCTTGAAAGTATCTTTTTGATATCGTTTCTGACATAGAATGTTGATGTAGTTGCATAATCTTCCCCATCTTTCCTCAGAGTACCCGAATAACCTTACATGAATCGACACCAACCTAAAACTTAAAATGTTTTTTCGCTATTTTAAGGATAAATTGAGTACTTATTCTTATAATTTTGTGACCTTAAATCTAAAGAAACCTACCATTAATACTATTAATCTAAGATAAATTAGACTGTACAGTGAATTTTACCATATTCTGCGATTTTCTTTCAACCATATTTTGCCGTATATTCTAGTGCTAATTTATCATACGAGCATAGTAGAAACTAATAAAACTAATTAAATACCAAACATATTTTACCACATACAATAAAAAATATATTAGTAATTAATTAAAATTAATTACATATTATGTAACTTCTCTTGCTCTATTCAACATTTCTCTAGTTTATTCCTAAATCTTCTCTATATAATTTGTATGATTTTGTAGTAAAATAGATGATAATGTTATTTTTACAAAGTACAAGATGAGGTGTTAATAGTGGATCCGAAGCAAATAGAAGAAATTATGGATATTATTAAGGAGTTCTTTCCTGAAAATACGTCCATCGCAATTTCCGACACAAATGAATACTTGTATTACCAACCAAGCAAAAAAGTTGATTTAAAGATTAAACCAGGTGACCCTATCAAAGAAGGCTCAGCTGCATACAAGGCATTGACTTATGGTCAAAAAATCAGCACATACATCGAACCAGATGTGTTTGGGGTTGCTTATTTCGGTATGAGTATTCCTCTTATGGAAGAAGGCGAAACGAAAGGTGCCATTACTGCCATTTTCCCACAAAAGCCATCAGCATTTTTAACAAACTACATCACGATTAAAATCGATGACTGCTGGTACCCAATTAAACATGATCAAGTGATTTACCTTGAAACGCAACTTCGCAAAACATTTGTTAAAACTATGGGACGTGAAGGTTATCACCGTCTTAACTTAAGTGACCTTGAGCTATTCCTAGCACCAGACTCATTTATTCGATGCCACCGTTCTTACATCGTCAACATCGATTATATTGACGAGATTCAACCGGATTCACATTCTACATTCTTATTAATCATGAAAGATGGTACTAGAATTCCTGTTAGTCAACGTTATGCTAGTTACTTCCGTCGTTCTTTAGGCTTCTAGTTTCCAAAAAGCACAATAACCATTCGTCCCTTTTGAATGTTTGCTGTGCTTTTTCATTTGTTTTATAATATTTTATTGTCTGCTGTTGGCTTCGTTTTCGTGGAGAAAAACAATGCGTCATGGATCTTAAAATGTACTTAGGTCTGCATAATTAACCAAACATTCTTCATGTTGATTGGAAACGTGTGACATCTTCCGAAAGCTTTAACTTTATATCAATCTTCGTACACTCGTACATTAGAATAAGGTTAAATAATTACATCTGCTTTAAACCGCTTTCTCTGTCAGTTAAACGCACATTTTCTCGTTTAATCTATTTTTAGGCAATTTAATGTTGTTTATACAGTTTTTGTGACAAATTGGTGCTAGTATTAATCAAATAGTTGGAGTCATACTACAACTAAATAAACAGAAAATTCTCACAAGATTTTTCTTGTTTTGTTAACGTTTTCCATCAATAATTTTTTAGGGGAGGATTTTTTTAATGGATGCAATTATTCAAAAACGTTTAGGTATTAAAGAACTTGAAAGTAAAATCGTTACGGCTGATGTGGCTGCAGCACTTATTTCTGATGGTGATGTAGTAGGCATGAGTGGATTCACTCGTGCTGGGGATGCTAAGGTAGTTCCAATGGCATTAGTAGAACGTGCTAAAAATGAAAAATTCAAAATTGATGTATATACAGGCGCTTCTTTAGGCCCAGAAGTAGATAAACATTTAGCAGAGGCTGGCGTTATCCGTAAACGCGGACCATTCCAAGGCGATGCTGGTATCCGTAACCTTATTAACTCTGGTGATATCCAGTATGTAGATGCACATCTTTCTCACAACGCTGAATTAGTTCGTCAAGGTATTATCGGACCAATTAAATATTTAATTCTTGAAGCTGTTGCTATTACAGAAGATGGATTAATTATCCCTACAAACTCTGTAGGTAACTCACCGATTTTTGCCGAATATGCTGAAAATATTATTATCGAATTAAATATCTCTCACCCTGAAGCTCTAGTCGGCATTCATGATATTTACGTACCTGGTAATCAAGGTGAGCGTGAAGCAATCCCAATGACTGATGCTACGCAACGTATTGGCGAAATTGGTATTAAAGTGGATCCAGCTAAAATTAAAGCAATCGTTATTTCTGAAGAGCCAGATGCGCCTTCTTTAATTGTTCCTCCAGATGAAGAAACACAAACAATGGCGAACATTTTAATGGACTTCTTCCGCGATGAGATTAAAGCTGGTCGCTTAACGAACAAATTAATGCCATTACAATCTGGTGTAGGTTCTGTAGCAAACGCTGTACTTGATGGCTTCGCTGATTCAGAATTTGAAGATTTAGTTGTTGCTTCTGAAGTACTTCAAGATGCTGTATTCAACTTAATCGATGCTGGTAAAGTTAAATTCGCAGCTGCGACTTCAATTACACTTACAGAAGAATTACAGAAAAAAGTTTACGGTAATTTAGAAAAGTACGCTGATAAAATTTGCTTACGTCCACAAGAAATTTCTAACCATCCAGAGCTTATCCGTCGTTTGGGCTTAATCTCTATCAACACAGCTCTTGAGTTAGATATCTATGGTAACGTAAACTCTACACACGTTTCAGGTACAAAAATGATGAACGGTATCGGCGGTTCTGGGGACTTCGCTCGTAACGCTCGTCTTGGTATCTTCGTAACGAAATCATACGCAAAAGGCGGCGCGATTTCTTCAATCGTACCAATGGTTTCTCACGTAGACCACACTGAACACGATGTAGATGTAATCGTAACTGAACAAGGTATTGCTGACTTACGTGGACTAGCTCCAAAAGAACGTGTACCTTTAATCATCGAAAACTGTGCTCACCCAGATTACAAAGAGCAATTATGGGATTACTACAACCGTGCTGTTGAAGCAACTGGTAATCAACAAACGCCTCATATCCTAGAGGAAGCTCTTTCTTGGCATGTAAGCCTTGCTAAAAACAAAACAATGAAAAAAGAAAGCGTAAAAGCTTAGTTTCTTTAAAGACCACTTGATGAGTCCTTTATGACTTATCAAGCGGTCTTTTTTTGTCGAAAATGATATAATAAAATCATTACGGCGTAATTTGTAGTTGGAGGAAATATGAAGTCATTTATTTATGTAATAATATTCTTTTCTTTTTTTGATCTATTTACACAACTTCCTGTTATGAGTACCTATGCAGAATCTTTAGGAGCATCTGCCTTTTTAACAGGGTTAGCAGTAGGTATGTATTCCCTCTCTAACACTTTCGGTAATATTATTTCCGGTTTTTTAACCGATCGCAAAGGTCCTTTCGTTATTTTAGTCATAGGTCTACTAACAACAGGTATTTCTTTAACATTTTATAATTTAGTAGAAGATCCTATCTTTCTTCTAGTTGTGCGTTTTATACATGGTTTAGTAGCTGGTTTTATCGTCCCAGCTGCATTTACTTTTTTGGCAAACGCTACAGAACAAGAGAAGCGCGGAAAAGGGAGTGCAATTTCCGGGGCATTCGTTGGGATTGCAGCTATAATCGGTCCCGCTTTTAGTGGCATTCTTGCAAGCCGTACAAGCGTACCATTTGTATTCAACATAACTGCTAGTTTCATGCTGGTTTTAGGAATCCTTGCTTTCTTCTTCTTAAAATCAACTAGAGCAAAAAAAGTAGAAACCACATCTAGTAAATCTGTACCAATCAGTGTCTTCTTCAATAACACTGGTACACTAAAAGCATTTTCAGGAGCATTCTTCTTAATGTTTTCACAAGGGGTAATTGCCTATTTACTGCCCTTAAAAGTACAGTCTTTAGGCTTTGATTCTCGCTTGAGCGGTACATTAATGAGTGTATTTGGCATTGTGGCCGTACTTGTTTTCATCTTGCCGACAAATCGAATTTTTGATAAAGTGGCTCCCATTAAAACATTAGCACTAGGAATTGGTTTAATGGGTATTAGTCAGTTACTCATTAGTCAGGCAGACTCTAGCACATTGTTATATCTAGCAATGATTTGCTATGGTTGTGGATTTGGATTTTTATTCCCTTCAGTCAATTCCCTATTAATTGACTCTACAACAGTTGAAATTCGCGGGAAAGCATATGGTTATTTCTATGCATTCTTTTCTTTAGGTGTTGTACTTGGTTCCTCGTTACTTGGTTGGCTTTCGCTCAGCATTACTAGTGGCTTTATCTTTACAGGAATTGTGCTACTTTGCTTTGCCGGCTTAACGATCATTCCAAACAAAAACAAGGCCGCTCAAAACTTTTAAAATATCTTACTGATGGCGTCTAAAGACAACCATAAAAACCTTCTCACGGTTAAATGAGAAGGTTTTTTTTACTTTTCTTTTGCTTGAATTTCCTCATTATAGAAATGAACAGCCGTATGACCGCCGCCCTCAGCAACCATTTCATTTGATGCAAGGTTAGTTGGCGTTGTCCCCGCTTCAGTAGCAACTTCAGCTGTTACACGTTCAGCAATGTTTGAATCCATATCCACTTTTGATGTATTCAAATAGGATTCCAATTTACACTTTGCATTATTAAACATTTCAAGTGTCTTTTCGCGATTTTCCTTTTTGCTCAAATAAGAAGCAGCAAATCCTGCTAATCCTGCAAGTACAATACCTTTGCCTTTTGCCATCCTTAACCCCTCCTAAAAATATAGAAATCCGCTTTATAAAATAGCTTTTCCCTACTCTTTAAAAAGTTAAACATTACTTCTTAGGTTTGTACAGCATATCCCGGTGTGGCAAACTATCGTAAATGTAAGGTTCTGATACTGGTTCAAAACCGAATGAGCCGTAAAAACCTTTTAAGTATTCTTGCGCTTGGATAAACACTTCAGATCCTGGCCATTCTTTTTCAATTGTATCTAGTGCTAGTTGAATCATTTCTTTACCTAGACCTGTTCCACGTGTCTCTTGACTCGTAATAACACGACCTAAAGAAGCCATTTCAAATTTTTCTCCTGGCGGTAATAAACGTGTATACGCGAATATTTTTCCATCTTTTGCATATGATAAATGTATGGAGTTTTGATCGTGATCATCTAAATCCTCATAGCATGTTTGTTGTTCTACGATAAACACATTTACTCGTAATTGAATAATTTTATATAGCTCTTCTTTCGTTAATTCATCATACGTTTGAATTTTCCAAGACATTATCTATCACTCTCCTAATCGATATTATCGCACAATTCTAATATTATTTTCATTAATTATTATAAAATTGTAATTATTTTTGATTATATCTAAAGTTCAAAGGGAAATAATGAATTATTATAATTGATAGGATGGTGGATATTATGAAAGAAGTAGATGTATCATATGATTGGGTAGATATGGTTTCATTAATTGGAGGGGCGACTTTTTTAACCTTACTTGTTTATGGTGTCATTCAACTATAAGGAGCACAATAGATTATGGGCTGTAAAAAAAGAAAAAGGCAATCCACACATCAGCACAGAGCTAATGAAGGATTGCCTTATTTTTATTGTTTTACATCATCATATGCATTAGACTTTTCAAAAGCAGCAACTACATACGTACAAACTGCCTGCATTTTATACTGATTTTCGCGGGCATAATCTGCAGCACGATCCAATAATTTCTTCGCTACCCCTTGCCCACGAAGCTTATCAGATACAACCGTATGGTCCATTACCATTACTTCACCTTGCTGTACCCAAGAAATTTCTGCTAAACGCTCACCATTTTGCTCGCCTACAAATGCAAACTTATTGTCCCCTAGCTCTTGTAATTGAAATTCCATTTTCCACCACTCCTTTTTTTCATAGTAACATAGCGATTTTCTATTTTACAAAGAAAGTGGTTTCATTTTAGCTTCGACTGCCTGATGTTCTCCCGCTACAAATGGTGACAACTTCTGCTCTTCCTTTAAATAAAAGAAAAGCTTACTGCCATTGTGACAGTAAGCTTTTACACCATTAGTTAAACCATGAAGAAATCGATTCTTTTAAATTGGCAAAGAAGTTTTTTACACCCGCCCAGAATCCTTCATCCTCCATTAGTGCACCGAATTTTTCTTGTAATGTAGTACTAATATCATTTAATTGCTCAGACCATTTACTAAAATCAATATCTAGATTACTAATTTTGTCCATAAGGTCGACTAATAATTGACGGTCTTGTTCACTTAAATTAATCTCTAATTTGCTTAATTGATCCTCTACAATTTGTTGTACTTCTTCACGCGTTGCAGGGTTCAACTCGGCTATTTCTTTTTTTATCTCTGTTAATAGTTCCGCTACTTTAGCATCATCTACACCTGATGATTCCGCAATAGACGTTGCGACAGACAATTCTTCATTTGCAACGTCTGTACGTTCCATATCCAGTGTTTCACCAGTTGTTACTTCATATGCTTTATAAATACCCACAAGCGCCGAATGACCAGTTACTGCTTTAGGTGCCGCAACTTGTACGGTCGCATCTTCAATACCCGCCGTTAGCATTGCATTGGCATACATCTCAGCTGTTACCTGTGTAATATTTTCCGGTGTAACAATTTCAATAACTAAGCCTTTTCCAGCATCTTTACGCGTGATTTTCGCAGAAGAATACATGCGTGAGCTTGAATTACTGTCCTTGATGTATTTTACTAAGTCTGCACCCGACACTGTAATTTCTTCAATTTCAGGTTCATCATTTACTTTTAATGATTTTTTCACAGATTCTTTTTCGTCAGCTGATAAGTTTGCCCCGTATACAACGATTGGAACGCCAAGCTTTTCATCAATTGCTTTTTTGCTATTATCTGCAGCAAATCCTGTAGCCGGTGCCATCACACCTAACGCTAAAACGACTACTGCTAGCATCTTCATCCATTTTGCTTTCATGTTGTTACCCCTTTCGCTTTTTATGATTCCCTATATTGCAAATCACCCAGCTCCTATAGCATACGTCGCTATACAACTATTAGTACGAAAAAAATGACGAGAAGGTTTCATGTTATACTTCATGCTTCGCTCCGCGTCATTTTATTTAGGAATATTAGATTTCTTCTGTCCATCCGTCTTGTTGTTTAATCTTCCCGGCTTTCATAAGTGTACCCAAAGCACGTTTAAACGCTGCCTTACTCATATGGAACATTTCTTGTATTTCATCTGGAGAAGATTTATCACCGAATGGCATTTTACCACCGACATCTTGTAAATACTTCAAGATTTGCTCTGCATCACCTGTAATACGCTCATGTTTACGTGGCAATAGTGAACCGTTCAACGATCCATCTTCTTTTACGTCAATAATACGTACCTCTACATCTTGTCCAAGACGTGGTTCTGCTTGTCGCTCTGATTCATGAACAAAGATTCTGTACGGTGTGTCTACACCTAATAGGAATGATCCTACTGGGAGTAATCGGTATGGACGAGCTATAATATTTTTATTGTGCATATCTTCCAAAGCACCTTCATATAGCTCAGAGATTTTTTCCTCCGTTGCTAAACGTCCAAATAAATCCCCATTTCGGTCTGTACGTAATGTCATAAATAAGTGGTCGCCTATTTCTGGCCATACCTCTTCTAATGCAGGCAAGTCCTCTGCCATTACTAACACTTCACGTGATGTGCCAATATCAACAAAAGCTCCTTCACGAGTCACACGTAATACACGTGCCCAGCCGTATTCGCCTTGTGCAAATGCTGGAATAGCAGTTGTAGCTGCTAAATCACCTCGTCGGTCTGCAAATAAAAATACTTTTAAGCGATCTCCTACTGCAAGTGGCTCTGTTACTTCAGATGCATTTAGCGGCAGTTCTACTTCTCCATTTGTTAATATCCATTTAGATGTTTGTTGCTCTAATACTGTTAATGTAACAACTTCACCTGATTTTAATTCGTTCATAGTGTCTTCCTCTCTCTCGTACATCTTATATTACGCATTATGCCTGAGATCTAGATGCCTCTAATTTTTTCGCAATATCAGGGTTTTCCTCCATCACTTGCACAAGATCTGCAATACGATCAATAGAATTCCAACTCAAATGATGTTCGATACCTTCTACGTCATTATATATACGTTCTTCATCTACACCAATGATTCGTAAAAATTGCTCTAGAAGTTCATGTCGTTGAACAAGTCGCTTCCCTAGTTTTTGACCTTTAGGGGTTAACGTTAAACCACGATACTTCTCATAAACTAAATAGCCATCTTTATCTAATTTTTGAACCATTTTAGTAACAGAAGAAGGAAGAACAGATAATGCTTCCGCAATATCAGACACACGCGCATACCCTTTATTAGAGATTAATAAATAAATTTGTTCGATGTGGTCTTCCATACTGGGTGTTGGCATACCGTATTCCCTCTCTTTCCTATCTTTACTCTTTACTCTTTACTCTTTACTCTTTACTCTTTAGTTTACTACAATGATGCATTAAAAGTTAACTGAAAATACGTTCGAATACCGAAAACCCTAATATTGACATAAAAAGAGCCGACTTCATAGTGAAGTGGGCTCTACTTTATGTCGAGGATGCTTACTCACCGCATGCAGTGCATGAATAATTCCCTTGTTAATCAGCTCTATATTTTCTGGTACATTCATCATTTTAAACGCTTCATCTCGTGATTCTAGCGATGTAACATACTTACTAGGTAAAGCATTTAAAGTAAGCGCAACAGTGTCATATTCACAAGTTTGGCATTTACAAAATGTTTGATATTCTGGACCCCTTAATAGGAAGCTTACTAAACCACGCACAATCTCTTCTGTAACGTTTACTAAAATAGGTTCTGACATATGCAAAATTCGCCTCGTTTATAATTTTCGTTACATTGTTCCTATATATATAATAGCGCTAAATACCGGTTTTATCAAGATTTGCTAGTAGAACCTGCACATGAAAAATTAACACTTAGTTATGAATAGAACTAGATATTTTGAATATTTCCCAATATTTTTACTATAATTATGCAGATACAGCTCTATTTTATGTAAAATTCACGTACTACATTTGAAGTTTTATTCCTCTACTATTCTAAATGAAAATAGAGTCTTTTTAATCAACATCACTCTATAGTGAAAGGACTGATTTCATAAAGTTCGTTTTATTAACCATGTTAAGTATTTATATCTTAAACTATTGGATTTTGCCCAATTTTTCTCCAATAATTATCCCTTTGGGGAGGAGTAAAACATTCACATCTCCATCCTACTATTCAGGATTAATACTTCTAAGCGGCTAATTGTAATGTGTACTCGAATTATTTTAGAAGAAATATAAATAACTAGAGAAAAATAAATTTAGAAATTGATTTATGTGAGTATCGTAAGTAAAAGAAATATGCCGCATCTGAACAAATCTAATTTCCAATTGAAAAGACGACAACACGCTTCAAATTTCAGCCTGTTGTCGTCTTTTTATCAGTCGTTACGATTTCGAATCAATCGTAATGAGTTAAATACCACTAGTAATGTAGCACCCATATCTGCAAAAATCGCAATCCATAATGTTAGCCAACCCGGAATAACGA
Organism: Lysinibacillus sp. NPDC097287; assembly: GCF_044761695.1. Taxonomy (NCBI): domain Bacteria; kingdom Bacillati; phylum Bacillota; class Bacilli; order Caryophanales; family Bacillaceae; genus Lysinibacillus; species Lysinibacillus sp. NPDC097287. The sequence goes on along the minus strand of NZ_JBIWCX010000007.1, from coordinate 203,965 downwards.
GTAATAGGGCAATCAATTTTAATGCAAGGGCAAAAATAATATTTTCTTTAATGATACGTAATGTTTTTCGACTTAAGCCAATTGTATATGGTAACTTCGTTAAATCATCACCCATCAAAGCAATATCAGCAGTTTCTAACGCTGCATCTGTACCTGCACCGCCCATGGCGATCCCCACATTGGCAGATGCTAAGGCTGGTGCATCATTCACACCATCCCCGACCATTGCAACAGCACCGTATTTCGTACGTAATTCTTTTATTGCTGTTAGTTTTTCAGCTGGCAGTAACCCTGCTCTTACATCACTCATCCCTAAGGAAGTCGCAATGGCTTGTGCAGTTGGTTTAGCATCGCCTGTTAGCATAACAGTATGCTTCACTTTTAAAGCACTTAGCTTTTGCAGTACATTTTTGCTTTCCTCACGTAATTGGTCAGCAATTCCGATTATGCCGATTAATTGATCGTCACTAACTGCCGCTACAACGGTTTTACCCTGAGCTTGTAGTTGCTTCGTTCGTTCTTTTGTCATTTCATCCACAGTCGTTAAAGTGGCAATCCATTTTAAACTACCGACAGACACTTTCTGCCCGTCAACTGTTGCATAAGCCCCTTTACCTGTTACCGATTGGAAATTAGTCGGTTCAAGCTCCGTTAAGCCTTTTTCATGTACTGTTGTTAAAATTGCTTTTGCCAGCGGATGTTGCGATTGCTTTTCAACCGCTGCAACAAGCTGTAGTACAGTCTCTTCAGTCATATTATTATGCGTGATAATGTCCGTTACTTCTGGTTTCCCTTTTGTTAAAGTGCCTGTTTTATCGAAAGCAACCGCTTCAATATGACCTAACTGTTCTAAATGAATACCACCTTTAATAAGCACACCCTGTCTTGCAGCATTCCCAATAGCTGTCACAATGGCAACTGGCGTTGACACAACAAGGGCACAAGGACAACCGACAACTAGTACCGCTAAACCTTGGTAAATCCAATGCTGCCAGTCTCCCATAAATAACGGTGGAATCACAGCAACAAGTAATGCCACAAGCATTATCGCAGGTGTATAGTATTTTGCAAAACGATCTACAAATTGCTGAGACGGTGCTTTTTCAGCCTGCGCCTCTTCTACCAAGTGAATAATTTTTGCAATCGTTGTATCCTCAACACGCTTTGTCACTCGTACTTCAAGTGCACCTTCTTCATTCAAGGTGCCGGCAAATACTTCATCATCTATTGTTTTATTGACAGGGATCGATTCGCCTGTAATTGCTGCTTGATTGACCGCTGATAGTCCACTTAACACAATACCGTCCATTGCAATTTTCTGACCAGGTTTTACGATTAAAATATCGCCAATTTCGATTTGCTCCGTTGGTAGTTCCATCTCATGAAAATGCTCACCATGTGCACGCTTAATCAATGCTGTTGGTGGTGCAATATCCATCAGTTGACGAATTGATTGACGTGCTTTATCCATTGAATATGCTTCAAGTGCTTCACTCACTGCGAATAAAAATACGACAACTGCAGCTTCTTCCCATTCACCAATAATGGCGGCACCGATAATTGCAATGGTCATTAACGTTTTCATATCAAACTCAAAGTGTAGTAAGTTTTTGAAACCTGTTTTAAAAATCTCGATACCACCAACAACAATTGCTATGACAAACGTTGCAATGGCTAGCGTATCTCCCTCTCCTCGTATAGAGGCTAGCACATAGCCCAACACAACAAAGATTAGTGAAAAACCTGCTAAAATATTTTCTGTTTTTCTATAAAATGGCGTCGATTTTTCTATCGTTCTTTTCGGTGATTGCGAAACTTTAATGCCATCAAATGCACCCGCTTCTTCAATCTGACTGACACTAATATCACCAACAATTGTTATTTTAGATGCACCAAAATTCACTTGTGCTTCTTTCACTTCGGGAATAGCTTTTACATTTTTCTCAAATTTCGCTGCACAACTAGCACAGGATAAATTTTGCAATCGGTATTCTTGTTTAGATGGTGTCGTCATGTACAATCCCTTCTTTCGCATGTTCATAAGCAATAGTTACAATTTGATAGACATGTGCATCTGCTAAGGAGTAATACATTTGCTTTCCTTGGCGATGCGATTTCGCTAGATTGTTTTCTTTTAAATACCGTAAATGATGTGATGCCGTCGCTACAGACGAACCGATGATTGTCGCAACATCACATACACATAATTCATCTTCTACCGTTAAAGCATAGGCAATTTTCAATCTTGTTTCATCCGATAATGCCTTTAAAAACTTTGCTACACCTGATAAGTCCGGCATTTGCTGTTGCACCTTTGTGACCGCAGCATCGTTAACATGCGAAACTTCACACAATTCCTTCTTCATTTCCTCACCTCATTCAAATGTTTGTTTGATTGTTTTTAATATAGCATATTTTAACATATTCAAACAACCATTTGAATGATACGGCTATTTATAGTTTTTATAAAAACTTTTTCAAAAAAATACGGCACCTCCAATTGTTAGACTGAATCTAACAATTGAGGTGCCGTCTAACTTGTACGGGATTGTTATTTTACTGTGCTCTTAATAACAATGTATCGCCTTTAATAGCCTCTTTCTTCACAAATGTTTCATGAAAATCACCATTAGCCCAGTCCTCCACTTGGTCTTGATACCAATCAGATTTCACATGACCACTTTGACCTGGGCCTACAATATGGAAAGCCGAGCTTAAATCGCTAACATCTGCAACGAAGCGCCATGATGCCCCGTGATCCACATTGCCATCCTTATCATCATCAGCTGCCTGTACTGTCACCTTTGAACCACCAATCGGCACTTTTTTCGCATTGAAATACTTTGCTAAAATAGGTGATGCACTCCCTAGTGAATGATCGAATGTTAACTGATGGAAATCTCCCCACTGCCACTTCGACACCTTTTCACCAAAGCGCTCTTCAATAAGTGCAACAGATCGATCTAATGCCTCATAAACTGCTGCATCCACACCACCCTGTTCCTCAATCCAAGCACTCTTCTCGCCAGAATATGCTGTTCGTAGGAGCTGGTCTGTAATATTGTATTTACCTGACATGAACTTATACATATCTTCAGGCATTGCATCTTTAAACAGAACTTCTTGCAATTGTTCCATGACCATATGGAACACAAGCGGAGCGCCAGATTCTTTGGCGTCAACCATATCCCATTCTTCTAATAAAGTAATAACCTCTTTATACTTACCATCACTATCTTTCCTCTTCATCGACGATAGTAAATCCGGTAAAAATTCACGTGCATATAAATTGTGCTGATCCATTTGTAAATTCATCATATCTTCTACTGTAAGCGAATCATTGGCTTCTAACACTTCCTTAATGCGTTCATAGCGATAAGGCTGTGCCCAAGAATTTGTAATATGGTATGGGTATTCATCACCAATGATTTGATTATTCGCTGTTGCAATAAAGCCTTCCTCTGGATTCACTACTGTTGGAAGTTCATCCCATGGAATGAAACCTTCCCAACCGTATTCACTTGAATCACCCGGCACAGGCAATTGGCCGTCTCCTTGCTTACGAATCGGAATTTGACCGTTCGCTTTATAGGCAATCGTGCCATCTGTTGATGCAAAGACAAAATTTTGCGCAGGCGCTTTAAAGTCTTCTAGTGCTAGCTCAAAGTCATCCCATGATTTTGCTTTGTTAAAGCCTAATATTGCACGTAGCTCTGCTGTTGATTGGAGAGCTGTCCACTGCATCGAAAACTGTGCTGAAGGTTCTGTCTCCTTAAACGCTAAATCTGTTATAATCGGTCCGTGACGCGTCACAACCACTTCAAAATCTACTGTTTCTCCGTCCTTTACCTTGATGGACTCATCACGTACCTCTGCTTGCTCCCACTCTCCGTCATAACGGAATTGTGTTAGATTTTCTGGGTTCGGAATTTCAATATATAAATCCTGTACATCAGGACCAACATTCGTTACCCCCCAAGCAATTTCATCGTTATGCCCTAAGATAATACCTGGAATCCCTGCAAAAATTACGCCACTGACATTTTGTTCAGGTGATTGCAAATGCATTTGATACCAAATAGACGGTGTATCTAGACCTAAATGCGGATCATCGGCTAAAATTGGTGCACCTGATTTTGTTTTATCGCCTGATACAACCCAGTTGTTACTACCATTAAATTCATTTGGCAATAAATCTGCGTCAAATTGACCTGCCACCGCTACCGGATTTTCTATATTTGCCTCGATAATAGATGAGGCATTTTCGGGATACGTTATGAATAATTCCTTTGCTTTATCCTCACTAAAATTTTGCAAAGCCCAATGACGGAAAGCAAGCTTATCCCAGTTGCCACCTAAATCATAGGCCATGTATTTACCAATTGTTAATGAGTCAACAACTGTCCATTCTTCCGGCTCATATCCTAGTAACGCAAACTCATAACTTAACTTATTTTCGTCTTTTGCCTGTGCAATAAAGGCATTTACACCTTCTGCATACCATTCTAGAACTTGTAAACTTTCTGCATCATAGGCTCCCAGTGATTTCTCTGCTGCATCTCGCAAGCTAAATGTACGGAATTTCTTATCCGTATCTACCGCCGCCTTACCTATAACTTCCGATAGTCGACCACTCGCCTGTCTTCGAGCTAAATCCATTTGGAATAAACGATCCTGCGCTTGTACATAGCCTTGTGCACGGTACAAATCCGCATCCGTTTCAGCAAATATATGCGGTACACCCTTTTCATCTCTCGTCACCGTGACATCTTGTTCGAGCACATCCACTGCCAGCTCCCCCTCAATAACCGGCTTTGATTTATTCATAAACCATGTAAAACCGACAAAGACGACAAGTAATGCGACTGCTAAAAAGCCAACAACACCAATGAGCCACTTTTTCCATTTTCCTTTTTTCATCGTATACACCCCCATGTACTTATCAATTATATTCTTGATGTTAAAGGGGAAATCCTTTTTCTAATTAAAAAATCGCATTTTCTGTCGGAAAATGCGATTTCTTATACAAAAACACTATTTAATTTGTAACTCAATCGGACAATGATCACTACCCATTATATGTGGATGAATAGTTGCTGTTGTAATTTGTTCTTTTATACGCTCCGATACAATGAAATAATCAATTCGCCAGCCAATATTTCGCTCGCGCACCTTGTTCATATACGACCACCAAGTGAAATGATCTGTCTCATTTGGATGCTTGTAGCGGAAAGAATCTACAAAACCACTTGCTAAAAGTTCACTTATTTTCGCTCGTTCTTCAAATGTAAAGCCAGAATTACCGATATTGGATTTAGCATTTTTTATATCGATTTCTTCCCTTGCGACGTTCAAATCACCGCAGTACACAACAGGCTTTTTTGCATCAAGCTCCTTTAAATACAAGGCTAAACGATCTTCCCATACTAGTCTTAATGGCAATCTTGCTAAATCACGTTGCGCATTTGGCGTATACACATTTACTAAATAGAAATCCGCATATTCAAGCGTAATAATACGTCCTTCTTCCTGCGACTCATCTTCACCTACGCCGTAGTGCACAGAAAGCGGTGTATGCTTCGTGAAAATCGCCGTCCCTGAATAACCCTTCTTTTCTGCATAATTCCAATATTGCTCGTAACCCTCTAGATCTAGCTCAACTTGTCCCGCCTGACATTTTGACTCCTGAATACAGAAAAAATCTGCATCGATATCTTGAAAGAAATCTAAAAACCCTTTCTTTAAGCAAGCACGAATGCCATTCACATTCCATGAAATAAATTTCATTACGCTTTTTTTCCTCCCTAAACGTGCTAAAGCGCTCCTCGCAACTAGCGAAGAGCGCTCAACATTCTCTATTTGTTTACCTCGTCACCGACAATTTTCACTTCAGTTTCTAAATCAACACCGAATTTTTCTTTTACTACACGCTGCACCATACGAATTGTTTCGATATAGTCAGTCGCAGTGGCATTCCCTTTATTGATGATAAAGCCCGCATGCTTTGTTGATACCTCTGCACCACCAACACCTTGCCCTTGCAAGCCACAATCTTGAATGAGCTTACCAGCAAAATGACCAGGTGGGCGTTTAAACACACTACCTGCTGATGGATATTCAAGTGGTTGTTTCGATTCTCGTTGATAAGTTAAATCAGCAATTTTCGCATCAATTTCTTCCTGTACACCTTTTGCTAACTGGAATTCAGAAGATAAAACATAATAACCTTTTTTAGCGATAATACTTTGACGATAGCCAAGCTCAAGCTCTTCTTTTGTTAACGTCATAAGTTCGCCTTCTTTTGTTAGTACTTTAGAAGAAATTATAATATCTTTAATTTCCCCGCCATATGCTCCAGCATTCATCGCCATAGCACCACCGATTGAACCAGGAATACCACACGCAAATTCAAATCCTGTAAGAGACGCCGCTGCTGCCAATTTAGATACATCTTTAATGAGTGCGCCACTTTGAGCATAAACGTGATCTCCGGTTATACGGATTTCGTCTAAATGTGTGAATGTCACTACGATACCTCGTAAACCACCATCACGTACCACCATATTAGAACCATTACCTAACATTAATAATGGAATATTATTTGTATATGCGTAGCGAATAACCGCCGCTGCTTCTTGCTCAGTTTCAGGTAGGATAAATAAATCTGCCTTACCGCCTAATTTTGTCATTGTATATGCTTGTAACGATTCATCTAACTTGATGTTGGCTGGATTAATGCTTCTCGCTAAATCCGCAGCCCATTGTTCTTTTGTCATAGAGCTAATTCCTTTCTAAAGTCCTTTTTACTCTACACTAGTATGGATTTAGAACATCATTTTGACAAGTAAAATGAAGTGAGTATTATAACCAACCTTCCGCCCAAGATTCTATGTTGCGAATAGCACCTTCCAGCGCTTGCCCTTTGTCAGTCAAAGAATATTCTACACGTACTGGCACTTCAGTATATACTTTACGTTCCACGAGCCCTTCTTTTTCAAGCTCTTTTAAACGCTCCGATAATAAACGACCACTTACTGGTAGTGAAGATTCTATTTCATTAAAACGCTGGGGACCGTCTAATAATTGATATAATATTAACCCAGTCCAACGTTTACCGATTAAATCCATTGCTTTTGCTAGACGAGGACATAAACCTGTCTCATTCATATATTTCACCTCTTATGTATTCTATTGTAACTATTTCTACGACAAAAGTAAATTTTAAGTAACTTATTTACTTTTTTACACCTGATTATTAAAAGTAATTAGGTTTCGAGAGGTCTTTAAAGTGCTCCTGACAGATATCCCATAGCTAAAATTTGAACACTAACAAGCACTCACCAACTCATGTTGACTTGCTTTTCTGGGAGATTCAAACCCTATTATATCTAATATCGACAGAAAAAAGTGTCGCTATTCGTCCACCATCGAATGGATAGTAGACTAATTGCAGGTTACTGTGGTATTGTGACTTTCACTAGTCGTCATTGGACTATTTACTAAAAGATACAACATTAAACAGGATGCACTTCAACATAAAAATTTTTGAAGAAAAAACAACTCACTTTTATATAGATGCACTTAGCTTTGTTATTATGACAAACTTCCAAAGGTAGTATATAATTCAAAAGTTTTTACTACCTTATCACCATAAATGCATGGCAAAGTACTGGATCGCACAATTCCCATATACATACAATTGAAAACTGTCGCTTCATTATAACTGATTTCAACATTGATAAAATCACCTTCTAAGTACTTTTGTTTTAAAAATAATTATAAAAATTCACAAAATACACTATAATTTACCTCCTATTTCATTTCTTTCACTAAAAACTCATTGAATCAATGAATTATTTAATTTATGATTCGTGTAAGATAGTGTTTTAGGAGGGATTCGATGAAGAAATATGCGATTGATTTTAGTCACTCAACAATTGGTTTTTCCGTGAGACATATGATGGTATCACGAATACATGGAACATTTGAATCATATAGCGCTACATTAGCTGTTACAGATATAGAGGACATGTTAGATGCTCATATTTCGTTCTCAATAGCTGTGGCGAGTATCTCTACGAAAAACTTTGATCGTGATGTACATCTCGTATCACCAGATTTTTTTGATGCCGATCTTTATCCTAAAATTTCGTTCGTCTCAACCAAGGTTGAAAAAATTAAAGATAACTTATTCGTTTTACATGGTGATTTAACGATTAAAGATACAACGAAGCCTGTTGTTTTTAATACTACATACACTGGTTGCGCCATTAACCCATGGGGGCAAGAGGTGCATGGATTCCAAGCAAAAACACAAATTGATCGACGTGCCTTTAAATTAGTTTACAATACCCTACTCGAAACAGGTGGTGTATTGATAAGTGATGAAATTGATATAAACGTCGATCTTGAAATAAACCCCGTTTAAATATGAAGCTAACTATTTTTTATAGTTAGCTTTTTTCGATGCTACATATTATAAAATATCTTGAGGATTTTTTGGAAAATTTATATTCGTTATTATTAGTAATCTTAAAGAATGGTCAAAGAATAATGCCTCTCCTGTCTTAACCGTGCCAGCCAAAGTAGTTACAAAGCGAACACGTACGAGCGGAGGCGCTGGGGATTCTTCAGCAAGCACTACCTATTATATTACTTTTGAAGTTCAGAGTGGAGATCGTATGGAGCTACGAGTAAGTGGTCGAGAATACGGACAATTGGCTGAAGGCGATTTTGGTTTATTAACATTCCAAGGAACATGGTTTCAAACATTTGAACGACAAAAAAGGAGAGCTGCGATTAATTTCGCGCTCTCCTTTTTATATACTCTTATGCAGTTACAGCTTTTAAAGATTGTGCAGCCTTTTTCACGTTTTCTAAACCAGCAGCGATAATTTCTTGTGCTTTATCTGGAGCAGCGTTGTGACCTTCGATAACAACTTCATCAATTTTTTGCATACCGTAAACGCCACCAATTACAGTGTTGATGTAATTTACGCACATTTCCATTGGTGCCATTTCTGGAGTTGAGTAAATACCACCACGAGCAGAAAGTACAATGTATTTTTTGTCAGTCATTAAGCTTACTAAGTTGCCGTTTTCATCATATTTGAATGAATAGCCAGCAGCATAAGTGTAGTCAATGAAAGATTGTAATGCAGCAGGAATTGTTAAGTTCCAAAGCGGGAATGCAAATACTACTACGTCTGCAGCTGATAATGCGTCAGTTGCTTTTTGCTTTGCAGCTAAGATACGAGATTCGATCTCAGATAACTCTTCACCGTTTTGTAATTTACCGAAAGCATTGAAAAGATCTTGACCGAAGTAAGGCATATCTTCAGCAAATACGTCGAAAGTTGTTACGTTCGCGCCTTCTAAGTTTTCCATGAAAGTTTCATACATTTTTGTTGAGATACCGTCTGGGCGGTTGTTTGCTTTTACTACTAATACGTTCATTTATATAATCTCCCTTAAGTTAACTAACTTTTATTATCTCGAATTCAAGATATATTAGTATCTTAAGAAAAAAACAACAAAAAGTCAATCGAAGTGGACTCAGACTTTTGACTGAAATAAGATGTTTAATTACTTTTGTACAATAAAAAACCTCCGAATTTTTTTATAAATTCGGAGGTTTGAACATCATTCAGTCAGTGTTTGAATGCCTACTGAATAACGTTAGATTTCATTCACAGTGATCATCTGTACAATAACTAGTAGTAGCCGACCCTTGCATCTTTAAGCCTGGTCGTAAGCCTTCTTCTTCTGCCACTTGACGTAGCGTATCTTCAAACACTTCTTGAGGTTGTGCACCAGAAATACCATACTTTTGATTTATGACGAAGAATGGTACGCCACGTACACCAAGTTGTAAACCTTCTTGAATATCAGCCTCAACTTCATCTGCAAAAACATCACTCGCTAATACTTTCGCCGCTTCTTCTCGGTTAAAACCAAGCTGCTCAGCAATAGCTAGTAATACTTCATCTTGCCCAATACGATTCGCTTCGATGAAATAGCCATGTAATAATGCTTCTACAAGCGGAGATGCGTCCCCTTGCTGTTCTGCCCATTTTACAAGACGATGTGCTTTTAATGTGTTTTCCACCATTGAGTCATCTAAATTATAGTTGAGTCCCACTTCTTTAGCACGTGCTGCTACGCCTTGTGACATCTCCTTAGCCTTCTCTATAGACATACCATACTTTCCTGCTAATGCTTCATACATATACTTATTCGAATCCGTAGGCGTATTTGGATCTAGCTGATAACTTTTATAAACAAGCTCTACTTGGCCTGTAAAACCTGTATCTTGAATTGCTTTTTCTATTTGTTTTTTTCCAATGTAACAAAACGGACAGACGTAATCTGACCAAATTTCAATTTTCATGTATAAACACACTCCCTTTCACCCATTGTATAGACCCCCTCCATTATGAGGCAATTTATATGCTTACTTGCATAATTTTTCAAATTGTCTTCCATACTTAAAAGTAAAAACCTGTGGAGGCTTATGTATGACAAAATCTCTTTGGCTAGCGACTACCGACTCAATTTCTTTACCGACCCTTAGTGCATCAATGAAATGCGACGTTTGTATTATTGGAGGGGGGCTATCTGGATTATATACAGCCTATACACTAGCAACTGCCGGGGTGGATGTTGTACTTCTCGAGGCAAATTCACATGTTAGCCACGGTACTACTGGTCACTCTACAGGGAAATTGACTGCTCAACACGGTGTCATCTACTCTAAACTAATGGAAAAACTATCTCTTAGCGATGCCCAACTTTACTACCAACTCAACCAGCAAGCCATTGATAAAGCATTGCAGCTACTACCACCAACAGCTTTTCGAAAAGTAGATTCTGTGCTTTATAGCCAAACAGAATTAGGCAATTCAGATTTATTAGATGAATGGAGTGCCTATAATGCCCTGAAAATAGACGGAAAGCTAACCACCGATATTGAGCTGCCATTTTCTATAAAAAAAGCGCTACTCATGCCTCATCAAGCCCAAATTAACCCTGTTGAAGTTGCCAACATACTCGCAAAAAAAGCACAAGCAGCAGGTGCGAAGCTTTACACAAGCACACGCGTACAAAAACTCTTACTCAATCAAAATGAAGTGCACACGCAAAACGACATGACCGTTCAATACAAACAACTAATCTTATGTACACATTACCCAATAGAAGCTATTAAAGGATTGCAGCTGTTAAAGCTCTCAAATAGCAGATCCTATATTGTTGCCAGTAAAATTACTGATACGTTACGTGCTCAATATTTATCCGTCGACTTCCCCACTAGATCTGTTCGTACAACGACGATTAATGACGAAAATTATTTGCTAATAGCAGGTGCCAATCATATCGCTGGGCAATTAACGGACACATTGCCTTTTTATGATGCATTACAAAAAGATATGAAAGAGCATTACGACCAACACCCCCCACTCTATGAATGGTCCGCTCAAGATGTTGAAACTCCTGACATGCTACCGTACGTAGGAAATATTTCAAAATCTGTTCCAAATGTCTTTATGGCAACTGGCTATAGGAAATGGGGCATTTCCAATTCGTTTGTTGCAGGAGATTTACTCTGTTCACTTATTACAGGAGGAAAAGTAGATACTGGAGCAAAAGCACTTTATTCACCTTCACGCACAAAATTCGGTGCCACATTTATGCAAATGCTAAAGGTCGGGGGCTTTGTATCGAAGGAATTAGTGACCGGCTATATAAAGCATAAAAACGCACCAAAATGTACGCATTTGGGCTGCAAAACAAAATGGAATAAAGCTGACGAAACATGGGATTGCCCGTGTCATGGTTCTCGTTTCAACGCGAAAGGAGAAGTCATCGAAGGCCCTGCCGTGTATCCATTGAAGCTCGAGGAATCTTGATCTCAGATTCTATATTCCAAAAACCAATAAAAAAATCCGAAGTCACCTAGGAAACTTCGGATTTTTCATTATTTTAAAGCGTCAGTTAGTACTGGTACGATTTGTTTTTTACGAGATACAACACCCGGTAATACGATACGACCATTTACGATTTCAACGCCAAATGCTTTTGCAGATGCGTCTGCTACTTGTCCAATTGCTACTGCAGTTGAATCGTTGTTTAATATATCTGTGACAACAAAGAAGAATAAATCCAAGCCGTTTTCAGCAACATTTTTGTTTAAAAGATTTTCTAATTCCTCTTGGCGACCAAGTACATCGTTAACATCAACAGCATTTACTTGGGCAACTACTGATTTATACTCACCAAATTGGAACTCTTTTGCATCTAAAGATAAAAGATCTTCTAGTGATTTATCTGAAAGGTCAGCCCCCGCTTTAAGCATAGCTAAACCGTACTCAGCAACATCTACACCAGCGATCTTCGCTAGCTCTTCTCCCGCTTTTACATCTTGCTCTGTGCAAGTTGGTGATTTAAATAATAATGTATCAGACACGATCGCAGAAAGCATTAAACCTGCAATGTTAGCTGGCACCTCTACACCGTTTTCTTTAAAGATTTTATTTAAAATTGTTGCTGTACAGCCCACTGGCTCAGCACGATAGTATAAAGGATCTGAAGTTTGGAAGTTCGCTACACGGTGGTGGTCGATTACTTCTGTAATTTGTACTTCTTCGATACCGTCAGCTGATTGTTGGAATTCGTTATGGTCTACAAGAATCACTTGTGCTGCTTCTCCAGCTACTGAACCGATTAAACGAGGTGCTTCAAAACCGAATTTTTCTAATGCAAATTTTGTTTCGTTGTTTACCTCGCCAAGACGTACTGCTTCTGCTTCTACACCGAGTTGTTGTTTTAAATACGCATAAACAATTGCAGATGTAATTGTATCTGTATCTGGATTTTTATGTCCGAAAACTAAAACTTTATTCATTGATATTATTCCTCCTAAATGGCGATTACATTTTCGCTTTTATTTTACCACACCTTACGAAATAGCATGACAGAATATGTTGTTACACGACAAATCAATATAGCTAATTTCGATTCAAGAAATAAGTAACTCTAAAAGAATTGTATTTTGCATATTATCTTCAATACTCACTATTCGAATACATACTTCCTCTACCAATAGATACATAGTTGTGTTTAATTATTCAAGAATACATAATTTTATGATATTATCATTTAGTCTATATTTTTAGGAAATAAGAGAAATGAGGATTACAATGACAAAAAATATGGAAAAGAAGTATATTCCATTAGCAAATTTCTTTCAAGTCACAACGCAAAATGAAATAACGCTATCTTTCAGCGCACTAGAAAATATTATAGGGCAATCCTTACCAAACGCTGCCTATTTAAATACGAGTTGGTGGAAAAAAACTAAACCACCTCTATCTCACTACTTATCTTGGACAGATTCAGGTTTCTACGTAGTTGATGTCAAACTTGGTGCAAGTGTCACTTTCTGTCACAACTATGCAAGAACCGGTACAAACCAAGTTCCTGAAAATAATGAAAACTCTTCTGCTTACATAATTCGTACCATTGAGGCATCTGATGCAAAAGCGTTTATTAATTTGCAAGAAGAAATCTTTCACGAAACAGAATTTATGTACAACGCTCCTAACGAATTAGAGCTAACTGTACAACAACTTCGTAAAGATTTAATAAACTGGAAAAAGTTGAAAAACCGCACAATACTAGTATGTATTTTAAATGGAGCATTTGCTGGATATGCCGTTATTCATGGATACAAGCATTCTAGAGCAAAGCATGTTGCATCTGTCCACTTAGCAGTAAAAGAGGCGTATCACCGTCAAGGTATCGGTAAAACGCTTATGGAAGAAGTTGAAAGTTGGTCAAGAGAAAGAGCAATCAAAAAATTAGAATTATCTGTAATGGCACATAACGATAGTGCTTTACAACTTTTTGAAAAAATAGGATTTCAGTATGAAGGCAAACGTTTGCAGTCGATTTTCCTAAATAACTCGTTAATTGATGAATGTGTTATGGGTAAGATTATTTAGCCCCTACTATTCTAACTACTATTACAGACCATAACATTATGGTCTTTTTTATTCGCAATTAAAAAACACGCAAACAAGTACTGCAAGCTTATCTACGTGTTCAATTTTATGATTATCGCAACACTTGCTTTTCCCTAGCGACATCTAGGAAAAGTAGATTATTTTCTACTTGTTCAAACGATTGCAAGTACTTATCATATCCCACTTTATTGCGACTGATCATTTCTTCCACCAACGCATGCATAAATGAGAACAGGACAGGAATGACATCAAGTGTAGACTGGTTTTTCATACCTAGTGCAAATAGCGCACTTGTATACTCTCTTAACGGAGACAACGCTGAATCAGTAATTGCTATGATCTTTACTTTCTTCATCTTGGCAATTTCAACAATTGTCTTCATATCACTCGTATGCTTGTCGAATGAGAATACGATTAAAGTTGTACGTTCCCCCATACTATTAATTTGTTGTACAAAATCATCCGAATCCGTGCGTATTTGCTTCACATTTGGTCGTAATGTTTTCATTGTATAGGATAACCAACTTGCCACAGAAGCGGCTTGACGAGCACCTAATATGTAAATTGTATCTGCCTCATGCATCCACTTTGCACTTTTTTGGAATGTATTATCATTAATAAGGCGAATTGTATCTTGAATGTTTTGTATATCTCGCTGCATGATCTTACAATAAGCTAGCACACTTTGTTTTCCTGCTGAATTCGTTGAGTGCACCTTGACGTCTTCATTTTGGGTCATTAAATAACTTCGTATTTCCTCTTGAAGTTCTACATAACCCGATAAATCCATGGCATAACAAAAACGAATGACCGTAGATTCACTGACATTAGCCTGCCTCCCCACTTCTGCAGCGCCATTTGCAATAACAACTGTCGGGTTATCTGTTACAAATTGTGCAACCTTACGTTGGCCCTTCGAAAGTCTTACAAATTTTCTTTTTATATCTTCATTGATACTCATTCCTAACAACCTTTCTTCCAAAGAAATTATCACGAATGGAGATTGTTTACTACTGACTCTAAATTCGGTTAAAAATACAGTATCACGATTACAATTTGAATACAATGACTTTTCTGAAAAATCTTTAGCGCTTTAAATTGCTAGTGCAATAGTCCGTAATAAAATGACATAATTTCGCTATATTTTCATTCGAGAACTACTTCTTTATTATCATGGTCCACAACAACAACTTTCTTAGTCTTTAGTCATTTTAACAAACTTTAAATAAATATGTATATTAATTAATAATCACTTATTTTTATGTATTATAAACGCAAAAATATGGATTAAAAATGCCTTGGAACACAAGCGTGACCAAGGCATTTGCTCTTTATTCTAATTCGGTTTGCTTTGTTTCTTTTCCTAAGAAAATCACACCAATTACACCGATTACTATGGCTCCACAGAAAATCGCAAAGATAAAGCCAATATCATAGCCGGCCGTTAACAAAGAACCCACTAACAATGGACCGAATATACCACCTACTCGACCAACCGCTGCCGCCATCCCAGCCCCAGTTCCACGAATGTTCGCTGGATACTGCTCTGGTGTATAGGCATACAATGCACCCCATGCCCCTAAATTAAAGAATGACAAAAACATACCGGAAATCAATAATATTACCATTGTTTCTGCGTTCCCGAAAATGAAAGCACTTACAGCAGTTCCAATTAAATAGGAAATAAGTACAAATTTACGTCCGAACCTTTCAATGAACCATGCTGCTGTGAAATAGCCTGGAAGCTGTGCTAATGTCATAATAAGTACATATTTGAAACTTGTGATCATGTCAAAACCTTTATCGACCATTACACTCGGTAGCCATAAAAACATACCATAGTATGAAAATACTACTGTAAACCATAGTATCCATAGCATCAGTGTAGAACGCGCATACTTTTTCGACCATACGTCACGGATATTTTGGATAATGCTACGTTTTTTCGATTCTACCTTAACCGTAAACTGTGGTGAATCGGGTAAGTGCCAGCGTATATAAATAGCGTACACTGCTGGTAGAGCTGTTAGTAATAATGCAACTCTCCATCCCATTGATTGATCGAACGCAGGAATTACAAAATAAGAAATCAGTGCTGCTACTAACCAGCCTGCTGCCCAAAAGCTCTCCAGTAATACAACAACTCTCCCTCGCTCCTTCGCTTCTACGCTCTCAGAAACAAGCGTTGATGCTACTGGCAATTCTCCTCCTAGTCCCATCCCTACTAAAAAGCGTAACAGCAAAAACGCTACTAATGTTGTCGTAAATGCAGACAAACCACTCGCTACTGAGAACAAGACTAATGTCCACATAAAAATTTGTTTACGTCCTACTTTATCTGCTAAAACACCGAATACAAGGGCACCTACTGCCATCCCTATCGAGTTTACACTTCCAATCCAACCCATTTCAGTCTTCGTTAAATCCCAATCGATTGCTAATGCTGCTATGACAAATGATAAAATTCCTACGTCCATCGCATCGAAGAGCCAACCGACACCCGCTACACCTAAAAGCTTATTTCGTGATACTGGCTTTGTTGTTTTACTTGTTGTCACTTAAACCACCTGTCTTTACACTTGACTTTACATAACAATTACACTATACAGTTGTTTCAATTAGGTGACAAGTAAAATTTCAAAAAACCGAATTGTTCAGACAATTTGTGAATTACTATTGAAAACATAGGGCAATTTGCGTTAAAATGTCTCTTATATAAAAACAACTGTTCTTCCTGTAAGAACAAAAGGAGATTGTTACGTTATGTGGAAAGGTCTTATCGAAGAATATAAACAATTTTTACCCGTAACAGAAAATACACCTGCTCTAACTTTAAACGAAGGCAACACGCCTCTTATACATTTAGTAAACCTATCTAAAAAGCTTGGTATCGAGCTATACGGTAAAATCGAAGGTGCAAATCCAACTGGCTCGTTCAAAGACCGTGGAATGGTTTTTGCAGTTGCAAAAGCAATCGAGGACGGCAGTAAATGCGTAATTTGTGCATCTACTGGGAACACTTCAGCAGCTGCTGCAGCTTATGCAACACGCGCTGGTATCCAATCAATCGTCGTAATCCCAAAAGGTAAAGTAGCTCTTGGTAAATTAGCACAAGCAACAATGTACGGTGCAAAAATTATTGAAATTGATGGTAACTTCGACGATGCATTAAACATTGTCCGCCAAGTAAGTGAAACTACTCCAGTTGCACTTGTAAACTCAGTAAACCCTTATCGTATCGAAGGACAAAAAACGGCATCATTTGAAATCGTAGATGCTTTAGGCGCAGCTCCAGACTATCTATGTATCCCTGTAGGTAACGCGGGTAACATTACTGCTTACTGGAAAGGTTTCAAAGAATATAACGAAGCTAAAGGTTCTGGTCTTCCAAAAATGTACGGTTTCGAAGCTGAAGGTTCTGCCGCAATCGTAAAAGGCGAACCAATCGCAAACCCTGAAACAGTAGCAACAGCTATCCGTATCGGTAACCCTGCAAGTTGGAAATTAGCTGAGGCCGCTCGTGATGAGTCTGGCGGTATTATCGACTCTGTAACAGATGAAGAAATTTTAGCAGCTTACAAGTTAATTGCAGGTACTGAAGGTATTTTCGTAGAGCCTGGTTCTGCTGCATCTCTAGCAGGTGTTATCAAGTCAGTAGAAAGCGGCAAAATTGCTAAAGGTTCGAAAGTCGTAACAGTATTCACTGGTAATGGCTTAAAAGATCCAGATACTGCGATGAATGTTTCTACAGTTGACCTGGTATCTCTTAAAAATGACGAAGATGAAATTCGTAAATATATCGAGGGTGTGCTATGAGTAAAAAGTGGCAAATCTCAGTTCCTGGGAGTACAGCCAATTTAGGCCCTGGCTTTGACTCTATTGGACTTGGCTTGTCTCTTTATTTAAAGCTAGACATCACTCTACAGGATACTTGGGAAATTATTCACCTTGATGATAATGGTCCTAGTGAGTTTGAAATCGAAGACCATTTACTATATGTTATCGCTAAAAACATTGCAGATCAGTATGGTAAGGAACTTCCTTCTTGCCGTGTTGAGATGGCAAGTGAGCTCCCTCTAGCACGCGGTTTAGGTAGTAGCGCAGCAGCTATCGTAGCGGGCATCGAACTAGCAAACCAAGTTTGTGATTTAAAGCTTACGATTCAGGATAAACTGAACTTATCTTCACAAATTGAAGGACATCCTGATAATGCGACTGCCTCTGTTTTAGGCGGCTTAACGATTTCATCAATGGACGAACATGGAATTGTTGATACACTTCATATTAATGATATTGAAGCGTCATTTGTTGTTTACATACCTGATGTAGAGCTAAAAACGAGTGAAGCACGTTCTGTATTACCAGAGGCGTTTGACCGTGCCTACGCAGTACGTGCATCTGCTAACGCTAATATGCTTGCCGCTTCTCTCATGGCTAGAGATTTCGAACGTGCTGGTCGTTACATGGAGTCTGATTTATTCCATGAGCCCTTCCGCTCGAAGCTCATTCCGCTGTATGCAGAAATACATACAGCTGCTAAGCTTGCGGGCGCATATGGGACAGCTTTAAGCGGCGCAGGTCCAACACTTATTTCCATTATTCCACCTGTTATTGCCGATGATTTTGTCGTGACGATGAAGGCACAGTTCCCTGAACATCGCATCATCTTAACGAAAGCTGATGAAGTAGGGGTACAAGTAACATTTGCGTAATAGTTCAAAAACGCCTACCCTAAAGTAGGCGTTTTTATCTTCATTCAGTAGAAAACATCCACGTCTATAGGTGGTAAGTGGGATGCGATATAGTCGTTATTCAGTGGGCGTCCAAATGTTTTGTGCGCGAAAGCGAGGCGTAATTGTTGTTGTTGAAGGAGGAAACATGATGAAACCAATTATTTTCTGCGATTTTGATGGTACTATTACAGCTACGGACAATATTGTTTCACTAATGGAACATTTCGTACCGGAGGAATCTGAGAAAATTGCACAAGATATAATAGCTCAAACAATTACTTTCAAAGACGGTGTCACAGCAATGTTTGAACTGCTATCCACGCGTCAAAAAGATGAGGTTATTCAATACTTACTTAATACCGCAGTTATACGTGAAGGCTTTGGTGAATTCGTTCAATATGCACATTCACATGATATCCCTTTTTATATCGTCAGTGGTGGTGTCGACTTCTTTATCGAACCGATGATAGAAAAATTCGGACCGTTTGCAGGCATTTACTGCAATAGTGCAGACTTTTCTGATCAACAAATTAAGTTATTGTATCCACACTCCTGTGATGAAGAATGTGCAAAATATGAAGTACAAGGCTGCGGTTGCTGCAAGCCAACTGTTATGCGTACAGTCGCGCAAGACGACCACTTCAAGATTGTCATCGGTGACTCCATTTCCGATTTTGAGGCAGCCAAACAAGCTGATTTAGTACTTGCCCGTGATCATTTAATCGGACGCTGTGAGGAGCTTCAAATCCCTTTTAAACCATTTGAAACGTTCCATGACTGCTTAGATGTAGTTAAAGAGCTCCTAGAAGCATAATAAAAGGAATCTAGCTCACACTTTTGCTAGATTCCTTTTATTCCTTATTAAGCTAGTAGGACTAGGCTAATCGCCATGACTGCCATACCGGCCACTAAACCGTACATAGACAAATGTGCCTCATCGTATTTTTGCGCAGCTGGTAGTAATTCATCCAATGAGATAAATACCATAATTCCCGCGACCCCTGCAAACACAACTCCAAACATAACATCATTTAAAAACGGCATAAGTAGGAAAAACGCTACAATCGCACCAACTGGCTCAGCTAAACCTGATAAAAATGATAGCTTAAAGGCTTTTTTACGACTACCTGTTGCAAAGTATATCGGCACCGAAACCGCAATACCTTCTGGAATATTATGAATCGCTACGGCAATGGCAATAGCAATCCCGACACTTGGATCATTCATCGCAGACATAAATGTTGCGATACCTTCTGGAAAGTTGTGAATTGCAATTGCTAATGCTGTAAACACGCCCATTTTCATTAAATGCTCTTCATTAATCTGTGGCTTTACTGCATCAATATCCTCTACAAGCTTTACTTCATGAGGATTAGAAGCCTTTGGAATGAATTTATCAATTAATGCAATAAACAACACCCCACCAAAAAAGCCAGCAATAGTCATCCAATACCCATTCGTTGCTCCTAATGCACCTGTTAGTGCATCCTTCGCCTTCACAAATATTTCAACAAGCGACACATAAATCATAACCCCAGCTGAAAATCCAAGAGCTACGGATAAAAATTTCGTATTTGTTCTCGTAGTAAAGAAACCTATTAAACTCCCTACACCTGTTGCGAGTCCGGCAAATAGGGTTAGCCCTAATGCCAATAACACATTCCCTTCCATACGCATCTTCCTTCTCTTTTTTCTTATTGTACTCATCTTAACTCAAAAGTTTCCTATGAGCAACTTTTTTTGAGTAGGCTATATATTATGCGCTAAAGAAACCCCCTTTTGAAATACAAAAAAACAGCACCATATTCCTTCGAATAAAGTACTGCCGCCGACTTATTTACGTTTCTCTTTAATATTGTCAAATATTCTTTTACGTCGCTCATACCAGATAACGCAAATGACAAACCATGTAAAGCCTATACTCCAACCAGCCAATACATCTGATGCAAAGTGACGTTCCCCTGCTACACGAGACATACCGATTAGTGCTGTTAATATGACTGCACCAATCCATAACTGTGTTTTACGAGCTTTCGTACTCCCTTCAGACAACAGATAGGCAACTGTAAACAAATAAAGTAAGCCTGACATTGAATGCCCTGATGGAAAGCTGAAGGAGGTTAACTGATCTTCTATTTCAGGACGTGGACGCTGCACCCATGTTTTCAATAAATGATTTAACACGGTACCTGCTGCAAATGTTAGCAAAACCAACACCATACCACGATAATTTTTTACTTTCCACGATAAATATGCGATTAATACAATTGCAACGCCAACCACAAATTTAGGTTCTCCAATATAATGGAAAATATCTATAAATTTATTACCCAACAGCAAATTGGCCATTTTACTATCAAACTTCTGAACTGCTTCCGTTTGATACGTCACACGTAAAACTAAAAAAGCTATGAGTGTTAATATCGCCAATGGATATGCCCATTTTTTCATAATTCGCTTCACCTCTAAACAAATTCACGCTAAGTTTTTCACATCACATCATAACATAATTACGAATACATTGAAGTGAATCTGCATAGTAAAATTAAGAAGTCCTAGATTACATTGACAATCATTATCCAATTAACAAATCTATGTAATATACAATTATTCTATCAGACTTGCTATTATTTTGTTTTCAGGCTCAGGTTCATTGAAGAAGTTTGAGATCGTTAATGCGATTATAAATAAAATTAAAATTATAGGTAGTATCTTCTTAAACACAAAAAACACTTCCTTGTCCACTTTTGAATTTTATTGTTATAGGAAATCTCCCTATCTATACCAGAGTTTACTTTCTTATTTCATTTTCTATAAATAATAAAATGAAGGAAAATAGGGAATCTACAAGTAACCCTTGATTTTTCATTTTGAATAAACCATCAAGGGTTACAGCTAGAAATGATTATTACTTTAATAATACCGGATCGAATAACCAATCCTTTGGACCAAAATTTTTATCTTTTTCGCCTTTAACTTCTAGAGAAATATTATTTTCAATAATTAAGTCTCTAAATTTTCTACTGAATAATGTTTTCCTGTAAAGGTGACTTCCGTTATGGCTCCATTCTGCCGCTAAGAAAACATCTCCCCTTAAATCAGTTAAATCTTTTTTTTCATAGAGATAAGGACCGTTGATAATACCCTTTAATCCACATCGACATGGCGGATTTTCTGTCGCAAAATGTAACTTTATCCTATCTGCATTACACGCTGGAAGTACTTCTTTAGGAAAAATTTGGTAGGCCGGTTGCTTCCCTACATCATCTCCTTGATGGATAACCTCTAGTAGATCATATCCCTCAATATTCCCTTGTTCCATAATTGACACCATTTTCTCAGATGCTACCCAATAGCCACTCGTATGCAATAAATAGCGATCTTCTATTTTTGTCGTATCGACAACTAACGGTGAAAGTTGCTCTTTTTCAATAAGACCGCAATCGTTGCAGTATGTACTTCTTGAAAACAGTGTACCTCTATCATCTAAAAACATATCTGTTGAATTACCTGTCGAATTTAAAGTAAACAATGGTGCCTGTTCGTACTCACTATCAGAAAAAGCAAAGTAAAACCGCTCTCCAATTGACACAATACCTAATTCATTTTTCAAAGATTTATATAATGCTGCCATCTTCTCATATGTTACATCTTCATTTAATGTTACAACAGGATTAAAGGAAGCCTTTAAAGTTCTTTCTCTTATTACAGGCGCACACAGAAAAATTCCATAGCGCTTAAATACATTAATAACTTTATCTTGAATGGTTTCGTCCGCGGAGAATAAATTTTCAAGCTCTACTTTCAAAATACACGCCACCTTTATACAAAGTTCATTGCGAAGTAGTATATTAGCTAATGACAATTCTCCTTGAACAAATCTACCATTGTATTCTTTGCTCATTGATACTTGGTCGCCTTACTATATGTGCAGGTTGAAATATGTAAAGTGATTTTAGTTCTTCTTAATAGCGTTGAACCATCAAAATCTCTTTTCACTTTCCCTACTATTGCTAATTTAATTCCCCACAATTACTTTAAGCGTAACAGCTTCGACACCGACATTACAACGGGGTATTTCCGAATTTTTTTCTATCGGTGTCCGACATTTTTCCTGTCGGTGTCCGACATTTTCCCTGTCGGTGTATCTAGGATTTATTGATAGGTATTTGTTTGAGCAGTTTTGATAACATTTATTTTGAGGTAGTTTTAATTTAAGTATATTTTGAGGGGGTCAACGAAGTTAGTCATTTTGCATAATTGAGCATTTTACTCTTTGAAAAGTTAGGCGACAATCTACATATATAATCATTGCCGCCTAGAATGATATAAAGATAAAGTTTATGAAACTAAAGTAAATGCTTGGCTTTTGCTAGTTTAACAGCTTCGGTGCGAGAATCTACATTTAACAATGTAAACAACTGCGTTAAATAGCGTTCAACCGTACGTTGTGTCACATTAAGTTTTGCAGCTATTGTATTATTAGTATCACCGTCAGCGATTAAATTTAATATCTGTTTTTCTTTTGCATTTAGCTTAAGTTTTTTTTGCGACTCTTGAGAGTTGAATTTACTGTCAAGGAAATCAAGGAAATTGGATGGCAACACAATTTCTCCATGGATAATAGCACGAATAGTTCGGATAATTTGCTCCTTAGATGCCGTTTTCGCTAGAATCCCTTCAATTTTCCTCTCTAAAATGAGGGAGTAATAATCTGCAATATCATCCCCTGTATAAAGAATAATGGCAGCATTTGATTGCAATACTTTAATATTTCTTGCTAAGACTATCCCGTTTTGTAACGGCATATTGATATCAATCAAATAAATATCAAACGGATTTTTTTTAACTCTTTGCAACACACATGTAGCATCGCTTTCTGTTTCAACTACCATATCGTCAATTTCTTGAAACAAATTTTTTGTCCCTTCCAACACGATAGGATGGTCATCCACTATGAGCACTGTAATCAAGTGTGTCACTTCCTTCTTTAACAATAATATGAACAATCATACCCTCATGACTATGAGAATTAATGCTGAATTGTCCATTAAAGGCCTTAACTCGTTCCCGTATACCTTTTATTCCCATTGAATCAGATTGCATAATGTCATTCAAGTCACAACCTACCCCATTATCAGAATATGTAATTTCAAATCCATCCGTCATTTCCGTTAGATGAATTTCTACAGAGGTAGCATAGGAGTGCTTTAATGCATTGTTCAGTAACTCCTGAAACAATCGATAAATCATTAGATTCAATCGCTCATCTTCTAAATATAATCGATCAATTGTATAAATTAATACAAAGTCGGCTCTCTCTATTACTTTTTGTATAAGCTTTTCAAGGGCAGCGTTAAGGCCCAGCGTATCTAATAGAGGTGGCTTTAAATTTTCGCAATAAGCTCTTAAATCATGCACCGACGCAATCATTTGTTCATGTACCTTTGCAAGCCTCGATTGAATATCCGTTGAATCTTTTGCATGAATCAGTACATCAACTTCCCTTGCAATATGCAACTGTTCTTGTAAATTTGTATCATGTAGCTCTTGAGCCAACTGATACTTTTCCTCTTCAAATCTTAGCCATAATAACTTATTAAGCCAAGGTAGTTGACTGCCATCTGATTGCTTCATTTGCTTTAGTTCTTCTACAAGCCCTTCAATCATTTTCATGTTATCAATGAAGTTATTTA
Source organism: Lysinibacillus sp. NPDC097287 (assembly GCF_044761695.1). NCBI lineage: Bacteria > Bacillati > Bacillota > Bacilli > Caryophanales > Bacillaceae > Lysinibacillus > Lysinibacillus sp. NPDC097287. The sequence continues at coordinate 179,515 of NZ_JBIWCX010000007.1, read as the reverse complement.
AATATAGAAGCAGCAATTCTAGCCATAATAGTTCTTCATCTTTTAAATTTATAGAATTATTATGATCTAACACTAATATCCTTTTATGATGAGCATCTTGATGGATGAAGGCAAGATAGAAAGTATCTATTTTCTTTAATTCACCTAGCTGTAACTTTTCGATAAATGCTGAGTCTAACTGTTTATGTAGTAAATCGATTGACTCATCTCTAGAAATGAGTCGTTGGCTTTGATAGTCATAAGTTAAAACGTAGACACAATTAAGCTCCAGGTGGAGAGCAACCTCTTGGGAGAACTTATCAAGTAAGTCCTCTATTTTATAAGCTTTTCCTATTTTATCTATCGTCGTATAGAGTTGATGGATATAATCTCCCTTTGTCGAAAAAAGGACTTTTCGTTGTCGGTAATCAATTTTTTCCTTTATGAAGAAAAGGATAGTTAACGATAAGAATGCATAAAAGAATATTTCTGCCATCTTTGCTATAGATAATCTGTGACCTGCAATCCAATACAGTCCTAAGACTAACCAAACAGTAAATATAAATGAAAAACTTAAGTAGTACCGAATACGAGTAATAAGGTATTCCATATCAAATATTCTTTCTGTTAGCTGAGTGAAAATAAAACTAAAAGGAATTAGCATTAAAAAAAGAGAACATACCTCAGCCGAAAGTATATATCGTTGGAATAGCATTTGTGGTAAAACGTAGAAAAATAGAAAAGGTACAAAGGGAATGACTATACTAATCAATAAAATCTTTATTTGTGGTGCTTTATACTTGAAGTAGCTAATTATTAAAGCACTAAGAATCATAATAAGCAGAAAGAAAAATAATCCCAGCATAACATTAGAATATAAGAAATAAGTAGATGGATACATATTGCTGAAAATGCTCAACAGGAATGCAAATATAGGCACTATATAAATTACTTTGATATTGTTGAAATACAACCAATTTATCTTTAGAAAAGAAAAATATTTTTTTAAAAAATGTAATAATAGTGCAAGGCAAAGTATCATACTACTGCTATTGACAACATTCCCTATATTATTTAATCTACTAGATGCTCCGATACTAACATATGCCAGCGAAACGTTTAACATAAAAAGGATAAGCAAATTTAAAAGAGCCGTATTTTTTTGTTTGTAGTACAAATATAAAACGATAAACAGTGTCAGAAAGTAGTAACAAAAGGGAATCACTAACATATAGTAAAATTGTTTGGGAATATCTAAATGATTTATTTTCATATCATAACTCTGCCCATTTGGCTTCATTATCGTTAAATCCTTAGCAGTCCTAATTATTTTATCGTATTCTATATTGGGAACGTAATCTATCTGGATACTATCCACACTTAAAACAATATCTCCAAGTGATACATTTTGATTAGAGGCCCAATTTTTATCATGTAGCTCTTTTACCAACCAATAACCATTTTCTTCCTCTAGTTTAATATTCAAAAAAGGCTCACTATAAGTAACATAGAGCAGATAAATTCCCAATGTTAAATAGACACTCATAGTGAGCCAAAACCATTTGTATTTTTTAAAATCTACTTCCAAATTGGATATTCTAAACATAACTCTTGATCAAACGCCTCTAATACAGCTTGTTGTTCAATAGCTGAAAAACCAACCAGTGAAGCTTTTTGTTCTTTTAATAAAACTACTAAATTCGGGTTTTGTTCTAAATACTGAATCGCTTTAATCATAAAATCTCCTCATTTCATAAGTTTTTTTATAAAATCTTTACTCTCATTACCCATAGTCACATCTTCAAGATTATTTAGTGCTTTATGTTTATACAAATTTTTAATAGCAATGGCATAACGTATAGCGCCGCCATTAGTTAACTCTTTTTCTATAGCATAATTATCCAAAAATGTAACTATATCTACATTGTAATATTCTTTTACAGATTTTGAAACATCATTTTCTGTCGAAAACAGAAAAATTATCGGTAATGTGTATTTTTTGTTCAATAAGTCATTTTTACTGTCCCATGTTTTTAAATCCTGAATATCATTTTTTATCTGTTGTATTATACCTATGTACTTCGAATACTCTTCAACTTGAGAAGACACTTCCCCTTTTGCAAGAACTTCCCCAATTAAACAACTCATCGCCGTTAATGAGCCCGATTTTTGTTCAGTCATTTGTAAATAAGATTGCTCATCACGACAACTATCTAATAGATCTAGTTGCTGACCATTAATACTAAACAAAGCGTATTTCTCTAATAGTTGTACCGCTAAATTTTTATGCTTAAAGTTACTCTCACGTATAATCTTGGATGTCATAACAAGCATGGCTATAGTAACATTTAACGATAGATCAGGTGTCTTACTCCAAATATAGTCAGTATCATTATCTTGTAAGTCGTCGATAATATCGAAGGATAAAATCAGCAGTTCAATTGCTGCAGCTACTTTGTATATCTCCTCACTCTGGATTTCCGCAAATGCTTCATAATGAATAACACATAGTTTCCCAAAAGAGTACCCAACATTCTTTTTCTCTTTAATAAAGCTTTGCAACATTCCACGTAACTCGCCACCTATAAGCACTTCTGACCTTATAAGTGTATCTAACGATTCATCAATCCGTTCATATAATTCTACCAATAGCCTTAACCCCCTTGTTATATATTAATTAACATAATACAAATATATGGAAAATGAAATTAGACAATTGGCACAATAACAACAAACTCTTCTCTGAAAATATAGCAAAATTCAATCTTATAGAAGAATTCTCTGTGAAATGTTGCTCACGATGTAGCTTTAAGTAGAGACATTAATAAGTGAGTTGCTAACCATGAAAGTGAAGAGAACTCGTTTGGAAATAATGATTCAAAACGAGTTCTTTATACTATTTATGATTCTACATTAGTAAGCGTATATACTACATACATTAAAAAGTAAACTTACCCACCGCTTTCTGTAACTCTATAATTAACTCATTTAAAGAATCCGTAGAACGCTTCATATCCTCTATCACAGCTAGTTGAGAACTAGATTGTTTAGTAACTGTATTTGCGTTATCTGCGGACTTTTGAGCAATGCCTAACATTTCTGCAGATGAAGCATTTATTTCTTCTGTTGAAGCTGATAGTTGTTCCGATGATGCAGAAACTTCTTGAATTTGATCGGAAACTTGTTTGATGGCTTCAAGAATGTTATTAAACATATTCCCCGCATGATTGGCGAGTTCCGTCCCTTCTTGAACATCCCTAGCGCTAGCTGACATCACTTGGACAGCCTCTTCTGTGTTTACTTGTATCTCATCAATTAAACTCGAAATTTTGTCAGCCGAGTTTTTGGATTGCTCTGCTAATTTTCGTACTTCTTCTGCAACCACTGCGAATCCTTTTCCATGTTCCCCAGCTCTTGCTGATTCAATAGCTGCGTTTAATGCTAACAAATTCGTTTGATCTGAAATACTTGTGATGATGCCTGAAATCTCACCTATTTCTTTAGAACGGTTTGCTAACAATCGAACGACATTACTTGATTTGTGAACAGACTGATAGATACTCTCCATTTGTTTAACAACTGTAGCAACACTTTGATTTCCTTGAACCGCCTCTTGCTCTGTTTTTGTTGTAGCTTCAGAAACGTCAGACGAAGATGATGCAACCCTTTGTATACCAATTGCCATTTGATCAATTGCTTCTGTGTTTTGTTGTATTGTTTGTAATTGAAGTGCTGTAGCAGAAGATACCTCCTGCGTTAAACTTGTTATTACTTCTGAAGCTTCCGAAGCATGCTCCACACCTTTGATAAAATGATTTGAGGCAACTATTACTTGTTCGGTTGATTTATTGACGTGCATTAGTAGATCCCTTAAATTGTTAGCCATTTGATTTACCGCATTGGCTAAGTGACTCACTTCATCGTTGTTAGAATCTTCAATCTTTTCGAAAGATAAGTGACCTTCTGCGATCTTTTCAGCTACTGTTGCTACTTTACGAATACGATTCGTTACTTTTCTTAAGAGCAAAAATAGAATGATTCCATTAAGAATAAGTGCTGCGATACCTGATACAACTGTAATGATTAATAATGGCGTTAACTGTGATGTAAATTCTTTTAAAGGCACATCTACTGCCATTATCCAAGATGTATTTGGTACTGTTGAATAGAAGAACATACGATCTTCGCCATTCATTTTAACTTTAGAAAAACCTTGACCATTCTTAAGCATTTCTGTAGTTAATTCTTTCATTTCAGGACTTGATGATTCAAGTAGGTTTTCCTGCAAAACCTTAGTTCCATCTGGATGATGAATGACTAAACCATCGTTTTGAAAAACATATACAGTATCTGTTTTCCCTATGTTAAAGTTCGTTGTTTCCGCAAATACTTTATTAATAGGAGAAGCTCCACTAACAAGCCCTTTCACTTTTTTATCTTCATTATGTACAGGTACTTCAAATGAAATAATTAAATTATTTGGATCAGCTTTATCCGGAAATGGATTGGAAATAATAGATTTTCCAGCCATAACATCAGGGAATGTTGTTTCATCGCCAATTTGTATGGTTATTCCAGAATCAAACGTCAGATTACCTTCCGTATCGCCAATACTGATAGAAGAATAGGTACCGTCCATTCTTGCTCTTTCATCGGCAAAATAGGGTAAAATATCTTGTTGCTGCCCGAAACGAACTAAATCGATATTCGCCATTACTTCAATTTCAGATTTTCTAGTTTGCAACCATGTTCCTAGTTGTGATGCATGAATGGTCACTTGACTCTCAGCATTATTTTGTAAAGAGTTAATAATGATATCTTTAGATGTTTTATAATTTAACCAGCCCATCGCAGTAGTGGTTAAAAGTGTTACAGATAATATAAAGAGCATAATTTTTACTAATAAAGATTTTGTAGTTTTCAAGTTAAATCCCTCATTTCTACAAATAGATTTTTTTAGTTACAATTCTCTTCCTTATATTTCAAGTGTAACATATCCAGATATTGTATATAACCCGTTTGAAGTGTCGATATAGAGACATCCCTTCACATTCGCTGTAATGAAAGACCATGAATATAACATACAGCTTATTTTTTGATAAATCCTATGTCTAAATTATCGAATTTTAAAAATGGCTCTTTTTCAAAACGTGTACTTGACCGCACATTCCACTACGAATAGTCGCTTCCCGCAGGCGTACGCTAATCTTTAAAAATAGAATATCTAACACCAATAAAATAAGGCTGCCCTATAAGTAGATTTCTCTACTTATAAGACAGCCTTTTCTTATGCTTTTACATAATATACATCTTGTCCGGATTCTACGATAAAGTCTGGATTTGGCTTACCGGCATTCGCCTTATGACCAACGATATGTTCAGGGCTCTTCTCCCAATTTTTCCATACCTCTTCTGATTCCCACCGTACCATAATAAGCACTTCCTCGTCACCAAGACGTTCTTTTGCCTGGTTGTTGCTCCAGTAGTGATGGACCCTCTTTTTTTAGCACCAAAGCGCTCAATGATTTTGTCCGGATTACCTTCTGTTACAACCATACGTTTAATTTGTACAATTAAATTAGTTAAAAGCTTTTAAAATATCATCAGCTTTTGCAGTTTCAGATTGGATACCACCGCCCGATAGGTACCAATATTGTGGATCAAGGTAGAAAATTTTATCATTCTTCGCGGCATTAGTAGCGCTTAAGAATTCATTTTCAATTGCAGCTTTTGTACCTGATTCGCCTTCAGGATTTACAGCAGCGTCACGGTCAACTACGAATAAGATGTCTGGGTTTGTGTCACGTACATACTCAAAGCTAATATTATCTCCATGCCCATCAACCTTAATATTCTCATCCGCAGCCTTCACACCAAATACATCATGAATGACACCGAAACGTGAGCCGGCACCGAATGCAGATAGTGAATCTTCATTACCTAAAACGATTAAAGCTTTTTCTTCAGACGCAGCCGTCTTAGCTTTGATCTCCTCTACTTTTGCCTCGTATGCAGCAATTGCATCCGTAGCCTCTTGTTCTTTACCAAAGATTTTACCAGCTAATTCTGTGTTTGCTTTGAAAGATTCCATAAAGTTTGCGTTATCTACCCCAACGAATACAGTTGGTGCAATTTTTGATAATTCTTCATAAGCAGACGCTTGACGGCCAGAGATGAAGATAATGTCTGGGGCCATAGAAGATAATGCTTCAAAGTCTGGTTCTTTTAAAGAACCAACGTCCATGTAAGTAGTGTTAGTGAATTTGCTTAAATACTCTGGAACTGATTTTTGTGCTACACCTGCAACTTCAACGCCTAAAGCGTCTAACGTATCAAGGAAGCCATAGTCAAATACAATAACGTCTTCTGGTTTTTTATCTAAAGTAACATCAGCAAATGTATGTTCACCAGATGTGCTACCTGGAATTGTGATTGGGTAAGCTGATGCGTCCCCTGTTGATTCTTTTGCTGGTTTGTTGTCAGCTGAATCACCTTTGTCAGTTTCTGCTTCGTCCTTAGAATTACAAGCAGCTAATACTAATAGCATCATCGTTATTAACACAGTAAGTAATTTCCAATTTTTCATTGTTTAATTTCTCCTTTTTTATGAGTTAATATATACCCAAATGCGACAACCATTTTGCTCTTGAACACGGATATCCATATCATAGATTTCCTTTAGCGCATTCGAGTTAATGATATCATTCGTTGGACCGTCTTAACAACACGTCCATTTTTATACAACGATGTTATCAGAGTATACAGGCACAAAATTAATGTCGTGTAATACTATAATTACCATTTACCTTAACTTGTCCATGAGTTTGAGCCAAATTTTTATGATTTGCCCACAGTGCTTCATGTCTAAGTTTTTGAGTGGCCCATCGCGATAAATGCGCGATGCCGATGACCGCCTGATAGCTCATCCAGATGATTACATTGAATATCATCTAAATTCATAAATTGAAATGCCTCATCTTCCTTTACTTCATCCTCTGGCTTTAAATTCCCTTTTGAATTGGAGGATACAAGCTCACGAATTGATAAGCGCACATTCATATAGTTCGACTGTTTTAAAATTAATATATGTTTTGTCGAGCAATACTACTCCAATGTCTGGGTTAAGCAAACGACTTCCAATTCCTCTTTTCTAGATGTTTGTAATTTCAGTTTTAAAAACAGTGGATTAGTATTTTGAACAATAAATTTAAAAGGCAATTGAGAATCAGGTATACCCCCTCTCAATCACCTTTTCAATTATGCTTATTTTCGAATCCCCCGGAACCAAGCAAAAACAATAGATGCCATCAATACAAAGCCTATATAACCCATTGCTGCATAGACTTTCGAAACAAGCGTTGTAAACCCTACAAGACTAGCAATAAAACCTAAGATTCCTATAAATATAACTGCGGCTTTAAAGCTCGGTTTCGATGGTTTAAAGAAGCGTACTGTAAACGCATAGAACATTCCTACCGCTGTATTATAAATCATACCGAGTAACGCAATAGACATTAAAATCCCAACAATCGGATGAATCTCATTCGCTAATTGCAGCATCGGAATATCAAGACCTGCAATTGTATCCATTTTTGCAAGCATTGATAGATTAATAAGTAGCATCAATACCCCTAGTAAAAGACCACCAACAATACCACCCATTCCCGCAACTTTTTCGTTACGAATTGAGCCACTCACAACTGTTAGCATGGAGAAACAAACCCCGATATTAAATGATACATATAATAACGCTGCAATCCACCAATTCGATGCTACTTGCGCCTGCTGCTCAGCAATGATCGCTTGTTCAGCAAATGATAAATCCATTGTCGCTATTGAATATACAGCGATGACCATAACAATTGCCAGTAAATACGGCGTAACCATAGCAATAATGTTAATGATACTTTTAACATTCATCATTACTGTTAATATTGTCAGGATAATCATAAACAGACTACCAACCCATACTGGCAAGCCAAACATTTGCTCGAACGTTGAACCCGCTCCGGCAAACATAATGACTGCAACACCAAATAAGAAGAACGATAGTAAATAATCCACAACAAAGCCAACATATTTCCCTGAGATTTGATAGATCAAATCTTTATGTGACGTTGTTCCTAATCTTGAGCTAATTTGCGCAATGCACATCCCCACAAAGGCAAACCCTAATGTAGCAATGAGTGCACCGAAAATGCCCTTATAGCCATAGCTCGTAAAATACTGTATGATTTCTTGTCCCGATGCAAATCCTGCACCGACAATAATGCCGACAAAGGCACCACCGATTTGTAAACTCTTCTTCACTATCTTCTCTCCCCGCTTATTTATAGACCTTCTTGGTGATTGTTAATTTATCGATTACGTCTATATTAGGCGTATAACCAATGCCAACACCTTGTGGGACTCGGATAAAACCATCTTCCACCACAACTTCTGGTTGAATGATGTCCTCATACCAATAATGGTTAGAACCTGCTGTGTCTCCTGGTAATACGAAATTAGCGAGTGAAGTTAACGCTACATTATGCGCTCGTCCAATCCCTGCCTCTAACATTCCTCCACACCAGACAGGAATTCCTTTTCCTCTACAATAATCATGAATGTTTCTAGCTTCGGTTAATCCCCCTACACGCCCTATTTTCACATTTATGACACCACAACTACCAAGTTCAATGGCTTTTCGTGCATCTTCTAGCGACGTGATGCTTTCGTCTAAGCATATCGGTGTTTTAAGTTGTTTCTGCAATTTCGCATGATCGACAATATCATCTGCTGCTAGAGGCTGTTCAATCATTAATAAGTTAAATGCATCCAGTTGCCGTAAAACATCTATATCGTCTAATGTATATGCTGAGTTCGCATCTGCCATTAACGGTAAATCCGGAAATTCACTACGAATCGCTCGAATTACTTCAATGTCATAACCTGGTTTTATTTTCACTTTTACACGTTTATAGCCCATTTGTATATAGTTTTTTATTAATTCTATTAATTTTTCGACTGAAGATTGAATGCCTACACTAATACCCACCTCAATTAGGTCCTTATTTCCACCTAATGCATGAGCAAGAGATTGTTTTGTTTGTTGCGCATAAATATCCCACACGGCTCCTTCAATTGATGCTTTGGCCATACAGTTTCGACGAATAGGGGCAAATAGCATACTGACCTCGTCAGGATGTGCTATTTCTTTATGTAACAAGGTTGGCATTAAAAAGTCCTCTAGCATATGCCAGGTCGTTTTTAAAGTCTCCTCAGTATACCACGGTGCCACAAAAGCAACCGCTTCACCCCATCCAATCGTACCAGCTACATCCTTTACTTCTAACAGTAATAACTCTTTCTCATGGATTGTACCAAAGCTTGTTTTAAACGGGGCTTTCATTGCCATTTTCAAATGTCTAATCGTAATTTCTTTTATCTTCACAATATTCACTCCTTACCCCTATTATAAGGCTAATAAAGAGCGTCTGACTAACAGATAAAAATGGACATATTCCTTATGTTTTTTCATACGTACTATTGCATAACCTTGATCAAACAACGACGTTAAAATTGTTCGAGTTTTGTAGCGCCAGTCTTCAGCCAGTTTAGGGCTCTCCACCTTAATTTTTTGTAAGTGTTGAGGAATTGCTAATAAGTAGGCATCTCTATAAAACGCTTCATCCGCTTGAAATGTTCCTTCAATATCAAGCACAGGCAGCCCTGCAACTGTTAAAGACCAAGGTACAACTTCATCCGCCTCTTCCTCTAATTCATCCAAGCAGTCATCTACGTGATTGCGTTCAATCCACCAATCTACAACAAGACGGTCAGAAGGTAACCCCTCGTTAAAATCATCGTCTAATGGTCCATAATAGTTATTTTCGTAGTGATGACTAATTGTATTCAACTTGGAAAAAGATAAATTAGCCATACGCGATTCTAAAGGATCGAATAACCATCGAATAAGTTTAAAATTGTTTTCTCTCGCATACTCCTTTTGTGCATGCTTCAGTAACTCACCAATACCTTGCTCTCGATACTGTTTTTCAACGCCAACCATATGGGAATGTAATTGTATTTGACCTTCATTAAAACCAACAATACAATAATTAAAGCCAATAAGACGTTCTTCTAAATACGCCCCTAGTATTAGACCACCGTTATGCACAGTAGCAAGTAATTGATGCGAAGGTATTGCCTGACTTCCCCAAATCTCTGCATTCAAACGCTGTACTTCACCAAGCTCACTTGATGTCGTCAATTTCTTTATATGCACTTGTTCCAACATAATACCAACGCCTCCTCTTAACTATCTTTAATTAATGCCGTTCACTTTATTTTATAAACAAAACAGTTACTCATAGATATGGGAATCACATAGCTTGTATGAGTTATTACGATATCCTATATTTCAATTCTTAAATAAATATTGGTATCAAACTTTTTAACGATTTTTCATTACGCCCTCCATTTACATAATATTAAGAATATTATAACGAAAAATTTTCCTTTTCTATACAAAAACTTACGCTACTTTATAGAAAATAAATTCCATAGAATAGAAAAAATCTGAATAGATGTATAATCTATTCAGATTTTCATTATGAAATCTCTATTTAATTGATACCACGCATCGCTTTTGAAATAATTGGAGAAATGACTAAGATGATAATCCCCATGACAATTGATAGTGTACCTATGAACCCAAAATATGTGAACTCACTTACCATTTCATATACTTTTACAAGCTGTGCGTTGATGGCTTGGGCAGCTGCGCTTGTTAAGAACCAAAGCGACATTGTTTGCGCTGCGAAAGCTTGAGGTGCTAGTTTCGTTGTAGCTGAAAGACCAACTGGTGATAGCAATAATTCCCCGATTACTACTAAAAAGAAGGAAAGTACTAACCACAATGGACTTACTAGAGCTTCTCCACCAGAAAGATGCGCAGGGATCATCATGACTAAGAATGAAAGGCCTGCAAAGAATAATGAATAAGAAAATTTACGTGGAGTTGAAGGTTGCTTATCACCCAATTTCAACCACATCATCGCAAATAATGGCGCAAGTGTAATGACGAATAATGGGTTTAACGATTGGAACCAAGACGACTTGAGCTCGAAGCCACCTACACTTAAATTTGTACGTTCATCTGCATATGTTGCTAAAATTGTAGCCCCTTGTTCTTGAATTGCCCAGAACATAACTGCCGATAAAAACAATGGAATGTACGCAAGCAAGCGAGATTTTTCATCTTTCGTCGTTTTTTCACTACGATACATATATATAAAGAATATTGTAGGAATTAAAACCCCTAAAATAGTAATAATTAGACTAAATACGTTCATTGTCAGCGTACCTGTTAGAATGCCGACTACAGTTGCAATGATAAGAATTACAGCTGTTATCCCAAAACGAGTAAATATTTTTTTGCGCTCTTCCGGTTTAAGTGGGTTGTTGACTTGTAATCCCGCTAAACCTAAATACTTTTTCTCCGTTAACTTGAATACAATTAAACCGATTAACATACCTACTGCAGCTAGACCAAATCCTAGGTGGAAGCTATACGTTTGTCCAATAGTTCCCACAATAAACGGTGCGATAAAAGCACCCATGTTGATGCCCATGTAGAAAATAGAGAAACCAGCATCACGGCGGTTATCTGCATCTGCATAAATATCACCAACAAGACTAGATACGTTAGATTTTAATAAACCCGTACCAATAACAATAAATGCCATCGAAGTAAACAACATCGTCACGCCACCCGGAAGTGCCAGTAGCACGTGACCAATCATAATTAAAATACCACCGTAGAAAATGGTTCTACGCGTTCCTAAAAGTCGGTCAGCGATCCAACCACCAATAATACCGGACATATACACAAGTGAACCATACATGGCCATAATGGAGTTCGCAGTACCACGATCTAAACCTAAACCACCTTCGTGCAATTCATAATACATGAAGAAAATAAGAATCGCTCGCATCCCATAATATGAGAAACGTTCCCAAAATTCAGTGAAGAATAATGTGAAAAGTCCCTTTGGTTGCCCAACAAATCCTGTTTGAGGGACGGACTTTACAATTTCATCTTTGCTTAACATATCAATACCCTCTTCCACTTTTGCTATCGTAACAAAAACATTATTCCCCATAACGGAGGATAAAAAACTAAAGTTCACCATACGAAAGTGTTTTGAATATTTCATTTGCCCGCTTCGAAAATATTAGAAATTAAGTATTTTTATCAAAAATCCAATTCATTATAGTGATTTTTCACAAAAACACTTGATGTATCTAAGTATTCAAACTCTTCTGCAGATGAACAATCATATTGCTTAGGTAAATTATTTTAGCATATCTTTTTAATTTTTCAAAAATATTTATACACTTTTTTTATAAATAAAAAAAATCAACAGCTATTTTCGCCATTGATTTTTCATATTTTCTATTTGATTACATATTGTTGGTACTTTGCATAATCTGCTTCCTTAACTTCCAGAGCAAGCAGTGTACCACCTTCTTCGTATTCTGTTGTATGAATCGACGCATTTTCATTCAAATAAGAAACAACGTTGCCTTGCTCGTATGGAATGAGCATTTTACATGTTACATAGTCTGAAAAAATGTGTTGACGAATCATTTGTATTAACTCCGTTAACCCAACACCTTGCTTGGCTGCAATCCAAATATTATCGCCGCTATTTACCGGATAAGGTACGTTTGCTAAATCAGCTTTGTTATACACGTAAATTGTTGGAATATCTTCTACTTCAACTGCTTTTAATGTTTCGTTAGTAACATCCATCATAAAACGATATTCCGGATTTGATACATCTACTACGTGTAGCAGGAGGTCAGCATCACGCGCTTCCTCTAGTGTTGAGCGGAATGCCTTTACTAAATGATGCGGTAACTTACTAACAAAGCCGACTGTATCTGTTAATAGGAATGATTTCTTATCTGGCAATTCAATCTGTCGTACAGATGTTTCTAGTGTAGCGAACAGCATATCTTTTTCAAAGACTTGCTTATGTTCTTCTTGGCCAATCTTCGCCAACAACTGATTCATAATCGTCGATTTTCCAGCATTCGTATAACCTACAATCGACACGACTGGAATGGCGTTTTTACGACGTTGTTTACGCTGTGTCTCACGTTGCTCCTTCACTTGCTCAAGATCTTTTTTGATTTTCGCAATTTGATCCTCAATTTTCCGACGATCAAGCTCTAGCTTCGTTTCCCCTGCACCACGGTTTTTAAAACCACCGCCTGTACCTCCACCTTGTCGACTAAGGGAAGCGTGTAAGCCTACTAAACGTGGCATCATATATTGAAGTTGCGCTAATTCTACTTGCATTTGTGCCTCTCGTGTTTTAGCACGACGACCAAATATATCTAAAATGAGCATTGTACGATCTATTACCTTTGCTTCAAGGTCTCGCTCTAAATTACGAATTTGTGAAGGGGATAACTCATCATTGAAAATTACTAGATTCGCCTCTGCTTCATCGTAAAAGTTTTTAATCTCAATAATCTTCCCTGTACCAACATAATGTGAAGATGTAACACGTTCTAAGTTTTGCGTCACTGTACCCACTACCTCAACGTTCAAAGCCTCTGCCAAATTCTCCAATTCTTCCATTGAATAGTCAAAGTGAGCATCATTACGTAAATTCACACCTACAAGAATTGCTTTTTCCAGCAAAACATCTACTTCTTTAATTTTATCCATCCTCAAACCTCCCACCAACATACTTGGTGTTACTGTGCCGAATTTTCTTCATCTTAACATATATTTTCTCAATACAGTAATTACTATGCTATGAAGAAAGCCATAGTACAACATGCTTTATCCTATATTATACTCGATGATTTCTGTAGTAAGTCATAATTCATCGGCATTGAAGTAAACATCGGTTGATTTCATTAATTTCTTAGCTTTAATTTTGATAATGTATCATTTACCCTTTTTATATTTCGATTATGTGTGCACATTACTCTTCGTTTTTCATCTTCGCTACAAACTCTTCAAAGAATTCTATATGTATCCAAGAATCAAACATACGCTCTCGACTTTATTTTTCTTTAATAATCAATTCGTGTGAAGCTACCGATTCTTAAGCATAAAAAGAGGCATCCCAAAAATCATTTTGAGTGCCTCTTTCTTTATTATTGTACGTAATATACACTACCTTCAGATGAAACTACATAGTCTGGTTTTGGTGGTTTACCGCCATGCTCTTCGATTTGCTTTTTATGCCCTGCAATATGCTCTGGACTCTTTTCCCAAGCTTTCCATGCTTCTTCAGATTCCCAGCGAATTAAAACGATAACTTCTTCATCGCCTCGACGCGTTTTTTTCACTAATACTTCACGACTGATGAAACCCTCACGCTGCTCTAAAATCGATGGTTTATTTGGATTTGGCTTAAAGCGTTCTACTACTTTATGGGCATTACCTTCGGTTACAACAGTACGTCTCATTTGAACAAACATGTATTATCCCCTTTATTATCAGATAATCGCATTCGCGCCATTTATGCTACACCAAGCGTTGGAGAAAGGTGCCCTAGCAGCTGGCGCAAATACCTATAAATTACTAAAACTTATTCTTTATCTTTTAAAAAAAGCATGCCTCAAATTGAGACATGCTCCTTGTTATACTTGTGAATTATTTTAATTCATCTAAGATTTCTTGCATTTTTTCCATTTCAGTAGTTATACCGTTACTTGAGAAGTACCAGTTAGTACCATCTAAGTATACGATTTTGCCGTTTTGGTAAGCTTTTGTTTTCTTGATGATGTCATTTTCGATGTCTTTTTTGATTGCATCTACCTCAGAATCAGTACGATCGATAATTAATAATACTTCTGGATCTACTTTAAGAATTGATTCGTATGAGAAATCTGAACCATGTGCAGAAGCCTCGATATCAGTAGTTGCTGGTTTGAAACCAAAGTCGTTGTATACGTATGCGAAACGAGAATCTTCACCGTTATCGAAACCAGATACTTTTTTGTCGTTATACATAGCAACTAATGCGTTTTCGTATTGACCAGCTTTTTCTTTTACTTCGTTCACTTTAGCTTCTAAATCTTCTTTAAGTTTTTTAGCTTCTTCCTGTTTACCGAAAATATTTGCAGCTAAATCAACTGATTCTTCAACACCTTTGATATAGTCTGTGTTATCAGAACCAATGAAGATTACGTTTGGCGTGATTTCCTTTAATTCTTCGTAGAATGCAGCTTGACGACCAGAGATGAAGATTACATCTGGTTCAGCAGCTGCAACTGCTTCTAAGTTAATTTCTTTTAATGAACCAACGTCTTTGATATCGTCACTTGGCGCATATTTTTCTTTCAAGTGGTCAGCTATGTTACCTTGGCCACCGTTAGCAGCAACACCTACGATTCCTTCAACGCCTAGTGCATCAAGTGTATCTAAGAAACCATAGTCAAATGAAATAATGCGTTTAGGTTCTTCTTCTAATTTAACATCTTCAAATACTAGTTTAGATCCGTCTTCAGTTTCACTTTCAGCTGTTAAAGATGATACAGTCATTGGGAATGCAGCTTTATCACCATTTGATTCAGCCTGAGAGCCTGTTTCAGCTGAATCTGTATCTTGAGAAGATTTGTCCTCTACTTCGTCATTACCACAAGCACCTAACATTAAAGTTAATGCTGCTGTAGCCGTTAATAAACGCCATTTTTTCATTATAAATTCTCCTCCTAGAAATTCGCACCCTTTAATTGAGAGTGATTATCATTTTCGATTAACTAAGGTAATTATAGTTGAAGTATTTTGACATTGTCAACATACTTTTAAAATAAGTTATTGTGATTGGAAATAGACGCAAATCCGACATCCATCTTGTATTTGAACAGGAATGTCCATATCATACACATCTCGTAGTGCTTCAGAGTTAATAATTTCGCTTGTTAAACCATCTTTTACAAGGCGACCATTTTTCAACGCAACAATACGATCTGAATAGACAGATGCGAAGTTAATATCGTGCAATACAATAATAACCGTCTTACCTAATTCATCTACGAGCTTTCGTAAAATTTTCATAATTTGAACCGAGTGTTTCATGTCTAAGTTGTTTAAAGGTTCATCAAGCAAAATGTATTCGGTATCCTGCGCAATAACCATTGAAATAAAGGCTCGTTGCTTTTGTCCACCCGAAAGTTCATCTAAAAATTTATCTTGAATATCTACTAAATTCATATACTCAAGCGATTCATCAATTTTAAGTTCATCTTCCGCAGTCAAACGACCTTTTGAGTACGGATAGCGTCCGAATGCTACTAGCTCACGGATTGTTAGACGAACGTTCAAATGGTTTGACTGTTTTAAGAAGGCGACTCGTTTTGCAAATTCTTGTGATTTCATTTTTTTCACGTCATGTTTATCTAATAAAACTTCCCCAGTATCTGAGTCTAATAAGCGGCTAACCATAGATAACAACGTAGATTTACCGGCACCATTTGGGCCGATAAATGACGTAATTGTTCTAGGCTGAATTGTCACTGACACATCTTCTACAACAGGTTTTTTACCAAAAAACTTTGTTAATCCATTGATTTCAATCATCCTGCTGCCCTACTTTCTTTAAGTAATAAATAAATGAAGTATATACCACCGATAAAGTTGATGATGACACTAACTGTTGTCTTCAATTCGAATACGTGTTGTACAAGGAATTGACCACCTACAAGAGCAATAATACTAATCAAACTTGCCCCTAGAATCAGTGTTGAGTGCTTGTACGTTACTAAATATTGATACGCTAAGTTCGATACTATTAACCCTAAAAACGTAATTGGTCCAACTAATGCTGTTGATGTTGCAATTAATACAGATGATAAAATCAATACGTGTAAAACCAGTTTGTCATAGTTAATCCCTAGATTGATTGCTGTCTCGCGCCCTAAATTCATAACATCTAAATCACGCATCATACGCCCACCAAAAATAAAACCGATTCCTAAAATAATCGCTGCGATCAATAACAACTCAGATTTTACATTCGTAAAACTTGCGAATAGACGTGTTTGTAAACTTAAATATTCGACAGGGTCGATAATTACTTGTAAAAATGTCACCAAGCTACCTAATAATGTCCCAATAACCATACCAGCTAATAGCAAAAGGAAAATTGGGTATTTATCGGCTCGGAATAAGAAACGGTATAGTAATAATGCGAATAGTACCATCGCAATAATGGCTGTACCAAAGTTTAAATAACGATCGACAACAAAAATTGAAGCAGATCCTAAGAAGAAGTAAATAACGGTTTGAACTACTTCATACATCGAATCGACACCGATTACTGAAGGCGTTAAGATACGGTTTCGAGTAACCGTTTGGAACATAACCGTGGCATAAGCGATTGCAACCCCTGTAATAATCATTGCACCAACTCGTACTAAACGTTTCGGAAAGGCATAGCTAAAGCCACCTTGAATATTGTATAGCGAATAACAAAGTATCGACACAATAGCAATAATTCCTAAAATGACTAACTTTTTAATATTGCTCTTTTTTACATTACTTTGCATATGCTCTCCCCCTAAATAACATAACTAAGAAGATTGCACTACCGATAACAGCAACCGTCGTATTTACTGGAATCTCATATGGCCATACAATTATACGGCTTATAATATCGCACGCAAGTAGGAATACTACTCCAAGTGCTACTGTATGAGGAATTGTTTTACGTAAATTATCGCCTAAATATAGTGACACGATATTTGGAACAATTAATCCTAAGAAAGGAATAACCCCTACAGTTAATACTACTGTTGTAGCAATAACGGCGATGAGTATTAATCCAATATTTAATACGGTTTTGTAGCTTAAACCTAAGTTTTTAGCAAAATCTTCACCCATCCCCGCAACCGTAAATTTGTTAGCAAAGATGTAAGCAATGATGATTGCCGGTACCGCTACATAAAGTAATTCATAGCGTCCTGAAACGACTAGTGTAAAGCTCCCCATAAAGAAGGCACTTACATTTTGTAAAATATCAGCTTCATAGCCTAAAAATGTTGTAACAGAAGAAATGATATTTCCGTACATAATACCGATTAATGGTACAAAAATAACATCTTTAAATTTGATGCGGTCTAAGAGACGCATAAAAATAAATGTTCCAACCAACGCAAATGTGAAACCGAACATGATTTGTTGCATGTATGTAACATTTGAGAAGAAAATCATTGAAATAATAATACCTAGCTTTGCTGCGTCTAACGTACCTGCTGTAGTAGGCGATACAAATTTATTGCGACTTAACGATTGCATGATTAAACCTGCAATACTCATTCCAGCACCTGCTAAGATAATCGCCATCAATCGCGGTAGTCGGCTCGCTAAGAATATTTGCGCTTCCTCTGACTGCCAATCTAGCAAATCAGTCGGCTTAATATCTATTGCTCCTATAAACAGCGAGATGAACGATAAGATAACAGCAGCTACAACTAACATCCATAATCTCATTTCGTAATCCTCGTTTTATTGTATTTTACATTTTGTAATCGAAATAATTTTTATCTAACTGATAATGAAAATGATTATCATTACGTTCAAAACCAATTATATACCCACCGTCTTTATTATTTCAACCTCAATTCCTAATTGAAGATTAATTGAAAAAGTAATAAAAACTAATTTCCTTCCTAAGAAACAAAAAATTCAACATATTGAAGATTTTAATTTTCTAGTAATTCCAAATAAAATTTTTGATTACCAAAGTAAGGCTCTACACCAAAGTCTGTACTTTACAGCACATTCCACTACAGGCGGACGCTTTCCAGGGGGCGACCCTTGAGCCGCTTCGTCGC
Source organism: Lysinibacillus sp. NPDC097287 (assembly GCF_044761695.1). Taxonomy (NCBI): domain Bacteria; kingdom Bacillati; phylum Bacillota; class Bacilli; order Caryophanales; family Bacillaceae; genus Lysinibacillus; species Lysinibacillus sp. NPDC097287. The sequence continues at coordinate 160,687 of NZ_JBIWCX010000007.1, read as the reverse complement.
TACGCTCCTGCAGGGTCTCAAGTTGCTCGCTGATCCCCTAGGAGTCGCCGCCCTCCGTTCCATTCGCTTACATAATGTGCGATTTATTTTAAGTCAAGTACATGGTTTAGCAATGATCCCAAAGTAATTTAAAATGATTTTAGTTTTCTTTTTTTGCAATGAAAATATAAACGATCTCAATGCAGGTATTAATTTCATAGAGAGAATACTTATTTTCACTTTCAAAGTACTCATTCCATTTGAAAAAACCATATTTTTCTAATTACTACTTAACAAAACATTACCTTTTATAATGGAAGAAACAATAAATTTCCCTTATAAATCTCCAGGGGAAGTAACCTTGAATACGTTTTTTATAGGTACTATAACAACCATTCATACTTACACAATTTTATTATTCCCTAGAAATAAAAGTACCCTACAAGGTAGACTTTTTAATTGTCTACTTTATAAGGTACTTTTTAAAGAATCATGGACTTTTAGTGTTATTTTTCTTTTTCTAATAATGCTAACGTACGATTAAATTCCTCTTCGATCTCTTTATTCGGCTTATATGTCGCCGTACTTATAATAACTGCGACAATTAAACACACAAAGAAGCCTGGCACAATTTCATATAATGCATCTGCTAGGAATGGGACTTTCCCCCAAACAAACGCAGTTGCAGCACCTGTTACCATCCCAAATAGAGCTCCGTAATTCGTTAGTTTCTTCCAATATAATGATAATAGAATAATTGGACCAAATGCCGAGCCAAAACCTGCCCATGCAAAGCCCACTAGACTTAAAATTGAACTTTCTGGATTCCAAGCTAAAATTGCTGCAATAATTGACACCAATAATACCGCCATTCGACCAACAAATACGTAATGCTTATCATCTGCAGTTTTATTGAATAACGCCTTGTAAATGTCCTCTACAAGTGCTGAAGACGTTACAATTAACTGTGACGCAATCGTACTCATAATTGCCGCTAAAATCGCAGCTAACATAATACCCGCTATAAATGGATGGAATAAAATTTGCCCTAACACAATGAATACTGTTTCTGCATCCTTTAGTTCACCGCCATTTTGCTGGTAATACGCAACACCTATTAACGCCGTCGCCATTGCACCGATCAGACTTAACATCATCCAACCAATACCGATGCGGCGTGCTTGCTTCGTTTCTTTGACAGAACTAATTGCCATAAAGCGCACGATAATATGTGGCTGTCCGAAATAACCAAGCCCCCATGCAACAGATGAAATAACTACAGCAGCAGTTGCTGAAGCCGGTAATAAGCTAAAATGCTCCGGATTAACAGCCTTGATGGATTCCATCGTTTCACCAAGTCCACCTGTTAAAAATAGACCGAATAATGGGACTGTCACAAGTGCTAAAAACATAATCAAACCTTGTATAAAGTCTGTATAACTTACCGCTAAAAAGCCACCAAACAACGTGTAAGCTACGACCACACCTGATACAAGAAGCAACCCTGTATGATAGTCATAGCCGAATGAACTATCAAAAAATTTACCACCTGCTACCATACCTGAAGATACATAAAACGTGAAGAATACTAAAATAATAATGCCAGAAGCAATTCTTATTAATTTCGTGTTGTCACGTAAACGATTATCTAAATAACTCGGTATTGTTATAGAGTCATTTGAAACTTGCGTATACACGCGTAATCTCGGCGCCACTAATAACCAGTTTAAATACGCACCAATTGTTAACCCAATTGCAATCCACATCTCAACAAGTCCCGACGCATAGATAGCGCCCGGTAAGCCCATTAACAGCCAGCCAGACATATCAGCAGCCCCTGCACTAAGTGCCGTTACTGCCGGACCTAATGAACGACCTCCAAGCATATAATCTGTTAAATTCGAGGTTTTTACAAATGAGTACCAACCTATTCCTAGCATCACGACCATATAAATAATAATCGCGATTAACTGATACATGTTTTCCGACATATATCTTCCCCCTATTCCTTTCGAAAATTTAGTTTACAAAATCTTTCTCACCTTTAATCATACAGTAAATAACTATTCATTTTACCAAGAATTTTAACAACTTAATATGAAATTCTAAAAAAGTATACCGCCTAAAGAATTGTGTTACACTAATGCCATCTATTACACGATAAAGAAGGCGAAATTCATGACATTTGAAGAAATGAAAGCTCGTTTACAAGAGCAAATTCTAAACCAACAACTCGTAGCCGCTACAATTAGCCAGCCTCGTATGAAATCAAACGAAGTAAAACGCATCAAACTAAAGCCAATTATGCTAAAAGATGCTTATCATATCCAAATTGAGTACCAATTTGAACGCATATTGAAACACGAAAACGTACTTTTAATGGAATTCCCCGAGAAGCTCGAAGCATTTTTCGAGGACTTCCGTCAAGTACATATCGACTTTGTAGAAGAAAAAGTACAAGTCCAATTATCAAAGAAAAACAAAGTACTATGGAAATCAGACAAAACAGCAACGCCAAAACAAATTAACTTATCACACAATCGCAAGAAAAACTATTTACTCGACGATGCAACACCATATCCTTTTTTAATTCGTCTTGGTGTACAAACTGAGGATGGCAAAGTAAAAAAACAAAAATATGATAAGTTTAAACAAATTAACCGCTTCATCGAATTTATTGACGATGCACTTGCCTATTTACCAAAAGACCGCCAAGTGCGTATTTTAGACTTTGGATCAGGTAAGTCGTATTTAACATTTGCCCTCTATCATTATTTAAAAGTAGAAAAGGGTCTAGATATTCGTGTCACTGGTTTAGATTTAAAAAAGGAAGTAATCGAAGAATGCTCGCGTATCGCAGAGGATTTAGGCTACGATCAGTTAGAGTTTTTAGTTGGGGATATTAACGACTACAACGATGAGTCTGCTGTGGATATGGTCGTCACTTTACATGCATGTGACGTAGCAACAGATATGGCGTTAGCACGTGCTGTTAAATGGGGAGCTCGTGTTATTTTAAGCGTACCTTGCTGCCAGCATGAGCTAAATCGACAGCTTCATACACCAGCACTAGATGTTATGCTTCAGCATGGTCTCGTCCGCGAACGTTTTGCGGCCCTAGCAACAGATTCAATTCGTGCAGAAATATTATCTCTTGTAGGTTATGAAGCACAGCTACTTGAATTTATCGATATGGAAAACACACCAAAGAACATTTTAATTCGTGCGTATCATACAGGTAAAAAGCCAAGTACAGAACAACGCGCCAAATACGATGCGTTCGTAAAATTATTGAATGCAAAACCATTTTTAGCTAACGAGTTGAAAGCTTATCTATAACATATGAAAGCTAAGGCATTGTATGAGTCTCGTTTTTCGTTCTATCGATAAAGTATCTTGTCCAAAGAAATTGTTGTATTTCACTAAAAAAGATAGTGCTTCTAAAATTTCTGAATAAAGTACTACCTACTAGCAAATTACTTTATTCTAAATAATACTCTAGTTGATTGGAGTGGAACGCGTCCGCCTGGAACGGAAATCAACGGGTCCCTTGAACAAACCCCCATAAACGTTCACTAATAATTTATTGACGTAATTATTTTTCAACAATATGAAAAGCCGAGGCATTGTATGTGCCTCGGCTTTTTCTTATAGTTCTTGTCGTAACGCTTGAATGACATCAATTTTCGTAGCTTTACGCGCTGGTCGATAACCAGAAATCATCGCTACACCAATACTAATCGCTGAAGCAATGACAACTAGTTGCCACGGAATAAGCGAGAAAGTAATATCAGTTGATACAAAAGCATCCTCACCCGTTGCTGCTTTTAAAACGACCGGAAGTAAAGCATTTGTTGTAAAACTAATTGCATATGAAATCGCTACAGCAATAACCGTACCTAAAATGCCGATAAATGTACTTTCCATTAAAAATAATCGCTGAATAAGTTTTGGGCTAGCACCTATAGCTTTCAATACACCAATTTCACGTGTACGCTCTGTAACAGCCATCGTCATCGTATTGAAAATCCCAATCGATGCAATTAAAACTGCAATTGTTCCAACAAAAATCAACCCTATTTTCATCACTAAGAACACTACATCTATTTGCTCTAGTTGTTCAGTAACCGAATAAACACTATAACCTTTTTCTTTTAGCTTCTCTAAAATCGGTTTTACATTTTCCATAGTATCTGCAAAGATATTAACTTCCGAATGGAAAAGATCTCCTTCTGCTATATCACTATTGGATACTAGTGCATTCTGCTGCTCCGTGCTCATATACATCGCGTTATCAATCATCCAATCATAGGATGGTTTCTTCATGACACCAACTATGGTATACGTCATTTTTGGGGATTCTTTCGCACCCTCTTCATATGGCATTAAAGATACTTCAATCTCTTTCCCTATTAAAGATTCCTTATAGCCTTCTTCTTTTCCATCATAATATGAGCCTTCTGCTTCAGCCTTTTTACTTTTCTCTTCAATTACTTCACGATCAGCATCATTTAACAATGTTTGCCCAAAGTTATAACCAACAATGATTTCTGTAGGATTTTTCGGATACGTTCCTTCCGCAAGCTTGCCTGTAACTTGTTCAAAGTCTTTCATATTAGTGACATACAAACTAGATGATGTATCTCTATCTTCAAAATAAGATTGTGCTGATGCATTCACAGAAATCTTTTCAAGCACGGTTTCTACGTGCTCCATCTTTTTTATTTCTTTGATTTGTTCGTCGGTAAACTCAGCCTCACCGTATACTTGAATTTTTGTTACGTTCTCATTTGAAAGAATTTCGTTACGCATAGAATCTTGTAAACCAAATCCTACTGAAGCCAGTACGATTAAAAATGCGCAGCCCATTGTTGCAGCTAACACCGTCATAAATACACGTAGTTTATTTTTCTTAATGTGTTGTGTGACAAAGTCTAGTTGATCTTTAAATAACATGTTACATGCTCTCCTTTACAAGCTCACCGTCATACATACGGAAGCGTCGATGCGCAATCGTTGCAACCTCATCGTCGTGCGTAATAATGACAAAAGTTAAGCCTAGTTCACGGTTTAAACTTTGAATCAGTAATAAAATATCTTGCTCTGTTTCTGAATCAAGACTACCCGTTGGCTCATCTGCCAACAAAATAGGAGGGTTAGTAATTAAGGCTCTCGCGATACTAACTCGTTGTTGCTGCCCACCAGATAGTTCGTTTGGATAGTGGTCTGCTACTGCTGTTAAACCTACTTTATCCATGAGTTTCTTCACTTTTTCTTTACGTATAGCTTTACTGATACCTTGTAGTTTTAGCGGTAATTCGATATTTTCAAAAGCCGTTAAGCCCGGCATGAGCTGGAAGTTTTGAAAGATAAAGCCGAACTGTTTTAAGCGAAACGCTGCACTTTCTGTTTCATTAAGCGCCGCTGTTTCTTGTCCATTCACTTTAATAGAACACCGCTCAGGTTTCATAAAACCAGCTAAAGTTTGGAGGAGTGTCGATTTTCCCGAACCACTTTTTCCAACAATCGCGACAATCTCTCCTTGTCTCACTTCAAAATTCACACCCTTTAACACAGGCACTTGCTTCTCTTTACCTTTTTTACCGATTAAAAATGTATGTTGTAAGTTCTCGACTTGAATCATTCTTTTAATGACGCCCCTTTCTTGTACTTACCCTATTGTATAGAACATTTCTTAATAAAATTGGAGGATAAAAATGAAGATATTCTTAAGAAACAAGGGGATTAGTTTAAGAAACACATTTACAAAAACGGCATTAATTTATTGATATTTCTCATGATCCATTAACAAGAATAATTAGGAACACAAATTTTTTATGTTACAGGAATGTAAAGATTTAAGTATGAAAGATAAATTTTGTATAGATGTTCCAAAGTTTTTGTTATGATAGTAAAGTTTAAAAGATAAATAAATTCAATTTATATATATCCAGGAGGATTCTATTTCTATGCTTAACTCAAAAAAACAAGACCCTTTCTTCGTAGCACTGCATAAGATTGCTGAAAATATGAGAGAGGCTGTACATTACGCAAATGATTTTCGTATCCAAAGTGTCGCTGACTTGAAAGAGATTAGCATTACGATGAAAAACTATGAAACTGAGGGTGACAAGCTGATTCACGAACTGATCGTGATGCTTAACAAATCGTTCATGACGCCAATTGAACGTGAGGATATTTTAGAACTAGCTATTCGTATGGATGATGTATTAGATGGCACAGAACATTGTATCGCCCATTTTGAAATGTTCTCATTAACTGAAGTTGACGAGTCAATGCGTATTTTCTTAGGCTATATTTCAAAAAGTGCTGATGAAATTGTAAAGGCAACAGAAGAGTTAAAGAAAAAGAATCTTATTGGAATGCGTCCTCACGCTATTTTAATTAAAGATTATGAGCGTGAATGTGACGAAGTACAACGTACGTCTATCAAGCAATTATTCTTAAACGAAAAGGATCCTATCCGCATTATTAAGTTTAAAGATATTTATGAACAGCTAGAAGATATTGCAGATTACTGTCAAAACGTTGCAAACACTATGGAAACAATTATCATGCGCAACGCGTAATTAGGAGATGGACAATTACAATGGATACACTCATTATACTAACCGTATTGGTCGTCATTTTTGCTCTTGCATTTGACTTTATTAACGGTTTCCACGATACCGCAAATGCTATTGCAACTTCGGTTTCAACAAGAGCATTGCCTCCGCGCGTTGCTGTATTAATGGCAGCTATCATGAACTTTATCGGAGCTATTACATTTGTAGGTGTAGCAAAAGCGTTAACGAAAGACATTGTAGATCCATTTTCATTAAATGCATTTGAAGGAGATACAACAGGTTCTGTCGTAATTTTAGCCGCCTTACTATCAGCAATCATTTGGAATCTGATAACTTGGTATTTTGGTATCCCATCAAGTTCTTCTCATACTTTGATTGGTTCCATTGCCGGAGCAGCGATAGCTTCATCAGGCTTTGCAGTTCTAAACTACGGTGGCTTCACAAAAATTATTATGGCATTAGTCATTTCACCAATTCTTGCAATTTGTATCGGATTCCTCATGATGTCTATGTTTAAAATTTGGTTCAAAGATTTAAACCTTTACCGTACGAACAAAGGCTTCCGAAAGGTACAAATTATCACAGCTGCCATACAATCATTTACGCACGGTACGAACGATGCACAAAAAGCTATGGGTATTATGACAATGGCATTAATCGCAGCAGGCTTACATACAGGTGATGAAATTCCATTCTGGGTACGAGCATCTGCCGCACTAGCTATGGGTCTAGGTACGTCTATCGGGGGTTATAAAATCATCAAAACTGTTGGCGGTAAAATCATGAAAATCCGTCCTGTTAACGGGGTTGCCGCTGACTTGTCTTCTGCTTCGATTATTTTTGGGGCAACGTTAATTCACTTACCAGTATCAACAACGCATGTTATTTCTTCATCTATCATGGGTGTAGGTTCAGCACAACGTGTGCGTGGAGTTAACTGGGGCATGGCACGTAAAATCGTAACAACATGGATTATTACAATGCCTATTTCAGCCGCTATGGCTTCGGGTATTTATTTCATATTATCACTATTCTTTTAGTTTTTAAGACTCTTGCTCATCATAGGGCAAGAGTCTTTATATTTTCACACGACAAAATCAGGCACTTCATTTACACTAAGATTACTTAGTTTAAAAGGAGTGCTTATACATATGAAAGCTTTCTCAGCATTTGTCACAGCTCACGCAAAAGCGATTGTCGCTATATGGACGATCGTTTTTATCGCCATGGCTGTCTTTGCAATACAACTTCCAAGTAAGCTACAAGGCGACGGCTTTTTCGTGGAAGGAGATCATACTTACGTCACGAATGAGCTATCAGAAACATTCGAATTACCGGCAGAAACGATTTTTGTCGTATTTGATCCTGCTGACCCTATGATAATCCAGGATACATTACAAACCTTAAAAAAAGTAGATGTCATCCAGTCTATTCAGTCGCCACTAGACGACTCATCCTTACAAAAGGATGACATCGCGTACGCAATGCTCCATTTTGGTAATGACGTCGATAATCTTCCTGAAGTTGTCTCTGAAATTCGTTCACTGATTGAGGGGGACGGTGTTCATCTTACTGGTGGACCAGTTATTTCCGAAGATATTAACATGGCTAGCCAAAAGGATTTAGCCTCTGCTGAAGCAATTGGACTTCCAATTGCGCTTATTGTGTTATTACTTGCATTCGGTACTGTTGTGGCATCGCTATTGCCGATTTTAATTGGTGTAGTCACTGTTGTAACAGCGTTTGGCATGATGACTTTGCTAAGCGGTACGTTTAATTTATCAATTTTTGTTTTAAATATTGTACCAATGCTCGGACTTGCGCTCAGTATTGATTTTGCACTACTGCTTATTAATCGTTACCGCGAGGAACGTGGGAGCACTACGATTGCACAGGCAATCCAGACATCTATTCAAACAGCAGGTCGGTCAATTATTTTTTCTGCTGTATGTGTCATGATTGGGCTTGGAGCGATGATTGTCATTGATGTGGAAATTTTCCATAATATTGCACTTGGCGGTACAATCGTCGTACTGTTGGCCGTTCTAGCTGGTTTAACGCTACTTCCAGCTACAATGATGCTGCTTGGTGACCGTTTAAATAAGTGGCGTTTACTACGTGTGAAGCCAGGTGGTGCTAATCGTTGGCGCGGCTTTGCAGGCTTTGTGATGAAACACCCAGTAATGATTGTGATCGTGGCATTATTACTACTTGGCGTTGGAATGATTCCACTTAAGGATATTAAGCTGACAATTCCAGAGGTCGATGCGCTCCCGACCAATTACGATGCACGTGCTGCATATGATAAACTGGATGAAACCTTCGATCTTGCTAAATCATCTACCTTATATCTACTCGCTGAGCGTCAAGATGGCTGGGAGGATGATGATGCGCTTAAGCTCATTTATGATATCCAACAGAAACTACTGGATGAACCGCTTGTAGAAGAAGTATCCACTATATATACAGCTGCCCAGGTCAAATCACCTGACGATTTAATAGCTTTCCTTGCCACTCCGCAAGTAGCAGAGGAGTTACAGCCTATTCTAGCGGCTTTTTCAAAGGATGAGCAGTTATTTATGCCAATTACGTTAAATACATCTGGCTCTTCAACGGAAGCACAAGAATTTGCTAGAACGTGGATGGATAAGGATTTAGGCGTTGATTTCGCTCTCGGTGGACAAGCGAAATTCAACCAAGAAATTTTCGATGAAATTTCTAGCAAAATCTTTTTAGCAGTGTCAATTATTATTGTTTCAACGTTCTTTATCTTAATGATTGCTTTCCGTTCGATTTTAATTCCAATCAAAGCGATTATTATGAACATTATTGGCCTATCTTCCGCTTTCGGAATTCTCGTGTATATTTTCCAATACGGACATTTCGGGCTCGAAGCTGGAACACTTGTCCTCATTATCCCTGTGATTGTGTTCTGTCTCGTATTCGGCTTAAGTATGGATTATGAAGTATTTTTAATCTCACGTATTCAAGAGGAATATCTGAAAGGTGCGGATAACACACGTGCTACAATTGACGGCTTAACATCAACAAGTCGTATTATTACATCTGCTGCGCTAATTATGATTGTCATCACAGGGGCCTTTGCGTTCACAGACGTGATGCCCGTCAAGCAAATTGGTGTCGGCATCGCCATTGCAGTAGCGATTGATGCGACAATCATTCGCCTAATGCTCGTACCAAGCTTAATGAAGCTATTCGGTGATTGGAACTGGTGGTTACCCTTTACGAAGAAAAAATAAAAAATCCGAGATCGTCATTTTGTGACGTTCTCGGATTTTTTATTAATCAATTTTGCCTGGGCTTAATTGCATACAGTGATGTTTAAGCACCATTGAATCATATTAAAATTTAGATTGATACCATTCTCTTGCCGCTTCTACTTCTGGCATCGTCAGCTGATGACCATAGTTAAACCACGCTGTTGTCACATCCGCATCTGCTGCTGATAAAAGTGCCTCCAAATCCTCAGATTCCTGTGCAGAACACATCGGATCATTCGTTCCCGCTGAGATAAATACAGGGGTATTTGTGAGCGTCGGCAGTGCAATCCCGCGTCTCGGTACCATCGGATGATGTAAAATCGCACCTGCTAATGCATCCTCGTAATGGAATAACAGACTTGCTGCAATATTTGCTCCGTTCGAATAGCCAATGGCAACGACATTCGTACGATCAAAACAGTGCTCTTTAGCTGCCTGCGTGACAAAATCATTTAACTCTTGCGTACGGAAAATTAAATCTTCCATATCAAAAACACCTTCTGCTAAACGACGGAAAAATCGAGGCATTCCGTTTTCTAACACGTTTCCACGGACACTTAAAATATTTGCTGTGTCATCTATTTTCTTCGCTAGACCGATTAAATCGTGTTCATTTCCACCTGTACCATGTAATAGTAAAAGTGTTGGTTTTGTTTCATCTGTTCCTTTGTGAAAAACGTGTTGCATAAACATATCACCTCTTAATTATCTTGAATTCGAGATAATTGTAGCTTGCGGAAAAATGAAATACAAACTATTCGACTTATTTTCTTCCCAATTTTCACTGTTCGGCTGTTTTTCATTATTTTTATAGAAGTTAGAAATTGTTAGAATTCCAAATAAACATGCAATGACCACAGCAGCAATAACGATTCCTACTAATTTTTTCCCACTCATCCCATTTTCCCCCGTCTTACTTAGTTCTTTTTACGAAAGCCTTCTTCCAGTAAATATGCCTTAGCCGCATCATACGTGCCAAAAGCCTCTTCTAAATTCTCTCCATGATAAACATTCCAAGAACGTTGCTCACATACAAGCTCTAATTTACCACCCTCACGGTCACGCCAAATTTCAATAGTTGGCTCTTCAACTTCTATTTCTTCTGCTAAATACGCAATAGCATCCTCTAAAATTTCACGAAGCTGTTTTTCATCGTAGTCACGAATATTCACTAATCCTTTATCATTTGCTTCTTTTTCGTAACGCAATAAATCCCCTACAAATACAAAGCCATTACCATTAGGATGTAGCTTTTCAACCACGATTGTTTTTTCATATAGGCTATTCTCAAAATGATAGTTTACTCGATTTAATGAAATCTCCTTCTTTTTCAACCCTGGAAATGTTTCAATAATCGCTTGTTTTTGTTCAAATGTTAGCATGTTAAATGCTCCTTTTCTTTCAATCTACCTTACAGTATAGCGTATTTTCCACCCTAAATCGTACTATAAAATAACTTTCATCATAATTAAAAAATAGTAGAACAAACCATCACCATGGTTTGTCCTACTATTTTGTAGTTTGTTTTTTCAAGTTATTATTTATACATTTTATTTTTCACAAAGTGAATGACATCTGCAACATATTGCTCACGGTAAGGGACAAAATGTTTAGCACTTACTGGACGCGAAAGATGAACCCTTTGACCATCTGGAAAAAATTCATAACCTTCAATATTAAGCGTGACTGTTTTCCCTAAAAAGAATGCCTCCGCCTCATCGAGCTGTGCTCTTACAATACCCGACACCTCTTCATATTGCACTGTAAATGCATCCCAATCATGCTCGAATGGATTAACATACACATGACAAAATTCGTTATCAATCATCTTCTCTGATACGATACTGCATGAAGTCATGCCCATTCTAACAACTTCTTCTATATTTAAATCTAACCCTAACTCCTCTTTCACTTCACGAATACCCGCTTCAACCGTTTCGGTCGCAAGCAAATGACCAGCTGCGGTGATATCTAGTAGCCCGGGGTAGTCTTTTTTTTGTGAGCTCCTGATTTGAAAATAAATAAACTCTTCATTTGCAAGCCAACAATGGAACGTTTCATGCCATAATCCCTTTTCGTGTGCTTCTGTGCGTGTGGTTGTCCCCACATATTCGTGCTTCTCGTTAAATACTTTTATGATTTCTTGTTCCATTTTACATAACCCCTATATGGACTTCGTCGCAGTTTTTTGAATTGTCTTTCGTTCATCATAAATATTCGACACGATGACTTTTAGCACCGCATAAAATGGTACGGCAATAACGATACCGATAAAACCAGCAATATTCCCAGCCGCTAAAATAATTGTAATAACGGTTAGCGGGTGTATATCGAGTGATCTCCCCATCACGTTTGGCGTAATGAAGTTACTTTCGATTTGCTGTGCAAGGAGCGTGATAACAGATACCCATACGACAAGTATTGGATCTTGAATGATTGCTATAACAACCGCAGGAGCAAAAGCAATCCACGGTCCAATAAAGGGAATCATATTCATAAAGAATGCTAAAATCACTAGTAATAATGCGTACTCTAAACCAATAATCAAATAACCGACAGCAATAAATACGGCGAGAATAAAGCTAATTAATAATTGTCCTTGAATGTAGGTGCGTAGTACGCCGTCAATTTCACTTAACGTCTTCTTTACCCATTCACGTCGCTCACCATGAAAATAATTATAAATCGAAGGAGCAAACTTCTCATGATCTTTTAACATAAAGATAAAGAAGAATGGAATTAAAATCATTAACATTGATACAGATACGATTGATTGTAAAAATGTCACGAGCCAACCACTTGCCACAATCGCAATATCTTGAACCGAATTTGTGATATCCTCAATCAATTCGTTTAATTGTGGTGGGAAGTTTTCCTTATTGCTTGTCACGTAATCCAGTGCCTTTTGAATTTCTTCACCAATCATTGGTGCAGCTTTTACCAAATTATTCACCTGCGTTGCGATTGGTGAACCAATGATGAATAAAAGGCCCCCTACAAGCGCTACAAGTCCTATAACAATTGTGAGGATACTTGCCCACCTCGGCCACTTTCGCTTCTCTAAAAAGCGTTGAATCGGCTCTGTAATGTAATACAAAACACCACCTAATAATAGTGGAACAAAAATGGCTTTAAAAATAATGACAAGCGGAGAAAAAATCCAATGAATCTCAATAAAATATTTAATAACTAATAATGTCAGTAGTACGCCAACGCCTACTTGAAACCATAACTTTCTTGTCAATTCATTCACTTCCTTCTACTACAGATACTAAAAATACTACTTATATATTGTCCAAATCGCAAGTTTCCTAGTATAACTAAAAATAAAAAGGTTACGACTGAGCCGTAACCTTTTTGACATTTACAGTTTCGAGTCATCCACTGAATCTAAATAATTTTCGATGTGACCAATTACAGATTCAACACAGCCATCTTCGAATGGAGAGATTAACCCTGCCTCTTTTACCAGCTTTGTAAATGACAGCGAGCCACCCAGACCACATAAATGCACGTAATCTTTCCATGCTGCTTCAAACTCTTCACGTGAACGTTTCCAAAACTGGAACGCACAAATTTGCGCCAATGTATAGTCGATGTAATAGAATGGGCTCGCATAAATATGTGCCTGACGTTGCCAGATAGCGCCTGCCTCTAAATAGCTATTACCGTCATAATCACGATGTGGCAAATATTTTTCTTCGATTTTTTTCCATGCAGCTTTACGCTCTGCAGGTGTCATTTCAGGGTTCTCATACACCACATGTTGGAACTCATCAACCGCTACCCCATAAGGCAAGAATAATAGACCACTGCTTAAATGGGAGAACTTATATTTCTCAGTATCCTCTTTGAAAAATAGCTCCATCCATGGCCAAGTGAAAAATTCCATACTCATAGAATGAATTTCACAAGACTCATATGTCGGCCATAAATATTCAGGAATGCCAATATCACGGCTTGAATACACTTGGAAAGCGTGTCCAGCCTCATGTGTTAAGACATCGATATCTCCGGAAGTACCGTTGAAGTTTGAGAAAATAAACGGTGCGTGGTAGTTTTCGATAAATGTGCAATAACCTCCACTTTCTTTCCCCTTCTTTGCCACTAAATCCATCAAATCATTATCAATCATGAAGTTAAAGAACTCTCCTGTTTCAGCTGATAAATCTTCGTACATTTTTTTACCGTTTGCAACAATCCACTCAGGATCACCCTTTGGTGTTGCGTTCCCTGATAAGAAGTTTAAGCTTTCATCATAAAACTTAAAGTCTGAGATCCCGATACGTTTTGCTTGGCGTTCATATAATTTTGTAGCTACCGGTACGATTAAATCACGTACTTGATCACGGAATTTCCCTACCATTTCCGCATCATAATCAATACGATTCATCAATATATAGCCTAACTCTACATAGTTTTTATAGCCAAGCTTTACAGCCATCTCATGGCGCACTTTTACTAGCTCATCATATAAACGATCGAATGTTGCTTCATGCTCTGAGAAGAAGCCAAATCGTGCTTCCGTTGCCGCCTTACGCATCTCGCGATCAGTAGACTCCGCATAAGGGCCAAGTTGCGCTAGGGTTAACGTTTCACCATTAAAGTCAATTTGTGCAGAGGCAACTAGCTTACTATATTCAGAAACAAGTTTATTTTCCTTTTGCATTAGACCAATTACTTCTGGTGAGAATGCCTTGATTTGATACGCAGCTAGATCAAATAATTGCTGTCCCCATTTTTCCTCAAGCTGTTTACGATAAGGTGAAGCCACTAGCGCTTTATAGTATTCCGTCGATACATCCTCAAGCTCAGGACCTACTTCATCGAAATAGTCTCGCTCCGCTTGATAAAACTCATCTGTCGTATCAATTGACGCACGAATAAACACTAAATTAGCCATTGTTGCATAGTCATTACTTAGCGCATTAAATTTTTCAATGAGGTCACTTTGTCCTTCTACAGACTTTGCATTTTTGAATTGCTCAATTAACGTAAGTTGTTGTTCTTTCAACGCCTCCACATTTGGACGTTGATATTCATAATCCTTAAAAGTTGTCATGACAATACCCCCAATAATGTTGTATTTCTAATTATATGCCGAATCTCCAATATTAAGAAATGAAATATAGTTTTTAATATCCCATTACATAAGTTTTTAGTAGTGCTGCTCTCTCACGTAACCTCATTTTTTCTTCTACCGATTTCGGTGTTTGAGCAGGTACAACATCTACTTCAAGATCTAGCTTCTCTGCTATATACTGCGCACGTGCTAGATGAAAATCACTCGAAATAATTGTCAAACCTTTCTCACCTTCCGGGAGTAGTCCCTTCGAAAATAATAAATTCTCATAAGTCGACGTCGATGCACCCTCTTGTATAATTCGCTCCTCCACAATTCCCGCTTCTAGCAAATATGTATACATCCGCTCTGCTTCGCTCATGGGCTCTTCATTCCCTTGACCACCCGAAACAATCACTTTCACATGTGGATACTTTTTCAAATATTCTATAGCCGTCTCTAAACGGTATTGCAAAGATAAGCTCGGCTCTCCGTTTTCCTTCACCTTTGCTCCTAGTACAATGGCATAAGCATTCGTTCCATCTGCTTGTGGATCTACCCCTTTGTCTAGTAGCTTACCCGACCAAAAATATAAAATAAATCCCCCTACTAGCATGACACCTGCAATACCTATAACCCCCTTCCTCATACACTCACCCCCAGTTATTTACTATAAGAAACGAAAAAACTTACATGAAGTTTCCTGTGTATCACAGCGAAAAGGAACTATCTTATAGACAAAGATAGCTCCTTTCTGCTGATTACCGTATAATGAAGCGTTTGATTGATTCTTGTAATGCAGAAATCTCATCCGTTAAATCATTTGATGATTCGCTGACCATTTGAATTGCACGTTGTTGCTCGTCGACAGAAGCTGTTACTTCTTCTGATGACGATGCATTTTTCTCGCTAATCGTAGCAATACTCTCAATCGATTGCATCATTGTATCTTTCGAGTTATTTAAATACTCTACCCCAGCAGTCATTTCTTCAATAGCTGAATTGATTTTAATAACTGCATTTTCGATTTCCTTAAACGACATTTCTGTGATGGCTACTGAATTATTTTGTTCTTGAACGATTGTATGAGTTTTATGCATCTCGCCAGTCACTAGATTTGTCTCACTTTCAATACCACGTAATGTTGTACGTACTAAATCTGTCGCTACAGATGTTTGGTCAGCAAGCTTGCGCACTTCCTCAGCCACCACGGCAAACCCTTTGCCATGTTCACCTGCACGGGCTGCCTCAATAGATGCATTTAACGCTAATAAATTCGTTTGATCTGAAATTTCATTTATCGTCCCGACGATTCCTTCAATTTCTCGCACTTTTACAATCAAACTATCAAATACAGTTTGTACATTATTGATAAGCGCTGATGATTGCTCTGATTTTTCTTTTAAACGATCTAAATTCACAAGTCCTTCTTCATTTGATCGTTTCATCACACGAGATGAATCTAACATCAATTCATTTTTATCGTGTAAAACAACAATTTGTTGCGCAAAATCCACGGCCGTACGATTTGTATCTTCAGCGTCTGATGCCTGTTGCATCGCACCTCTAGATACTTCCGTAATCGCTTTCACAATTTCATCACCATAGGCATTTGTTTCCTCTGCTACAGCTGTTAAGTTAGAAGATGTCGATTGAATTTCGACAATGGCTTCCTCTACATCAGTAATGAGTGTTTTTAATTGATCGACCATATCGTTAAAGCCTTCATTTAATTGTCCAATTTCATCAGATCGTTGTAGAGTTTCAATTTCTACAGTTAGATTACCTTTTGCGACTTCACGTACTCGTTTTGACAAACTGAGAATCGGTAATGCTAAATGTCTTGAGACTAAAATAACAATAATCGTACCGATAACAATTGCCCCTAGTAATGTAAGACTAATCACAACTAACAGTGAGTTCGCCCCTGCATTGAAGTCTTGCATATACGTACCAGATGCGACAATCCAACCCCAATTTGGATCTAATTTCGAATAAATAATTTTATCTGCTAAAACTGTTTGACCGGGTAATTCAAAATCATATTCTGTGTAGCCCCCGCCCTCTAATGCTCTATCAGTTACTTCACGAATAAAATACTTACCACTACTGTCTTGATCTTCCCATAAACTATCGCCTTCACGTGTTGGATGTGTCGTTAACGTTCCCTTATGATCTAATATATATAAATAGCCATACTCTCCTAAATCTCCAGGATAGTTGATTGGTCGCTTTCCTTCACTATCTTTTGGTCCCAATAAGGCTTCACGTACTCTTTCTTGTGCAACTTCTAAAGGGATGTCGCCTCTTTCTACACTTTCATTGGTAATTTCAATTAATTGCATAGCCGATTCCACGCTATTTAGAAGAACTTGCTCACCTATTTCTTCCATACCTCTTTTTGCTTTTTCATAACTAACTATCCCTATTATTAAGCTAGGCACGATTAATAATGCCATAGAAATGATTATAAGTTTCCCTTGTATAGAACGTAAAAATTTCATATCCTAACCCCCTTTTTTTATATAAGTTAACAAAATATACTAATGTATATATTATGGTATGGTTTGAATATTTACACAATGGGTAATTCACAATTCCCCCATAAATTCTTAATTTTACATCAAAAATATGATGTTAAACCTATTTTTTCTCAACAAAAAAAACCAGTAGCTTAGAAAGCTACTGGTCTTTTATTGAGTATAAAGATTATTCACCTAAATCCGCATTGTGGTAGATGTTTTGTACATCATCTAAATCTTCTAAAGCATCAATTAATTTTTCAAACTTTGTAATATCATCACCTGTTAAAGTAACTTCAGTTTGCGGAAGCATTGAAAGCTCTGCTACTGTGAATTCTTCTACACCTGCAGCTTTAAGTGCTTCTTGTGCAGCAAATAATTGATCCGGTTCTGCATAAACGATTACTGCCTCTTCTTCTTCAAGAATGTCACGAGCATCTATATCCGCTTCCATTAAAATTTCAAGAACTTCATCAGCCGTTTTACCTTCTAAACCAATGACAGCTGTTGAATCAAACATGTAAGCAACTGATCCACTTACTCCCATGTTACCATTGTTTTTACCGAAAGCCGCACGTACGTCAGATGCAGTACGGTTTACGTTGTTTGTTAATGCATCCACGATAAGCATTGTGCCTGCTGGTCCGAAACCTTCATAACGTAATTCGTCGAAGTTTTCGTCACCGCCGCCTTTTGCTTTTTCGATTGCTTTTTCAATAATATGCTTTGGTACGCTATATGTTTTAGCACGTTCAAGAACTACTTTAAGAGCACGGTTTGATTCTGGATCTGGTTCACCTGATTTAGCTGCTACATAAATTTCTCGACCAAATTTAGCATTTATACGACTCGTACTTTGGTCTTTAGACGCCTTTTTTTCTTTAATATTGTTCCACTTACGACCCATGATTTTCACTCTCTTTCAAGTTAATTTATAAAAATATTAGATATACAACAATAAATGGTATTTAAATACTGTAGTATTATACACTACTTCACCACGAAAAAAAAAGAGGCATGATACGTATTACGCGCACTCTCCCTCTATATTCACCTATAAATCTGGATCTACACTAAAATCATCACTTGACAGCACATTCCACTACAGGCGGACGCGTTCCAGGGGGCGAGCCTTTCGTTCCATGTGTTTACTTAAAGCAATGTTTACTCTAAATCAAGCACATATTTTGGTGATGATCCATAAATCTTTGACGTTATTCATCGCCACATTCAATTATAACAGGTGCTCTTGCTTAATCTTTTGCAATAAAGCCCGACAACCTTCCTCAACCAAGTCATAAGTTTCTTGGAAATCACCTGTATAGTATGGGTCAGGCACATCTTTTTTATGGTCAGTTAAATCTAAGAAGCGGAAAATCTTTGGTGAGTCTGGATTTCCAAGCATCATATTGATGTTTCGAATATTACTTTCATCCATCCCCACTATATAATCGAATTGTTCGAAATCGTCCTTCTTCAATTGACGCGCCTTCATCCCCGTTGTTGAAATACCGTATTCTCGTAATTTCCCTTGCGTGCCACGATGTGGTGGTTCCCCAATATGGTTGGTACTTGTCGCAGCTGAATCTACTTCAATTTTGTCCCCTAAATTTTGCTGTATGACTAAATCACGCATGATTGCTTCTGCCATTGGTGAACGACAAATATTTCCTAAACAAACAAAAAGTACACGAATCATTACTATTCCTCCTACGATTAATTACGTCTTCACGTAATTCAGTTTGTACTGAGACACCTACTGAAAAAAGAATGAAGCTAAAACACTCAAAATCATAATGATTTTGAGTGTTATTATTTACTTCTTTTGATCAGCAATACGCTGATGTAATTCTTCCGTTAACCTTAAAAGTTCAGCTTCCAAATGTTGCGTAAATTCTTCACGACCATCTTTTCCTTTACCTGTAACGTAAAATGGCTCGCCGTAAATTAAATACCCTTTATGCCCTTTGAAAACGTCGCCTACTGTGCGCGCACCGACATAAGCAGCTGGTACGATTTGAGATTTAGAAAGTTGAGCAATAGTTATTGCTCCTTGTTTCAAATCCGTTCCTTCAGCGTTACGCGTACCCGATGGAAAAATCCCAACAATTTTTCCTTCCTTCAGTAATTGTGAAGGAATTTTAATAACACTTGGTCCAGGATTATCTCGGTCTACAGGAAATGCATTCAGACGATTAATTAACCAGCCAAGGCCCTTAATATCAAACAACTGTTTTTTTGCCATAAAGTGAATCTCACGTGGATACACGGAAATACCTAAATTCAGAATATCAACATAGCCTGTATGTGTACATGCGATGATAAACCCACCATCTTTCGGTAAGTTTTGCTCTTCATATATACAAGCCTTAGAACCCGTCAACTTAAAAATTGCTTTCACAATGTTTGCTGCTAATTTATACACTGTCACATTCCTACCTTATACTTTGATTAAGACTATTGTAATCGAAAATACCAGTACACTGCAATTGCATGAAAATTCATCAAATTTTGCCCACCAAAATATCCAAATCTATCGTAATTTCTGTGAGTGCTACTTCCGTATCCTCTGTCTTATGCCAGCCCATTGGTGTCATTTCAAGCAACGCTGGTATCAGTTCTATTGCTAATGGCATTGTATACGTCAAACGATCTATACTCACTTCTGCAAAACTTTCTTTAAAACGCTCCACTGTTTGAGCATTAGAATACGTTTCTTTCTCAGAATCTGCATAAAGCTGCGCACGAAGTTCCTGTAAATAACCACTTTGTGGAACGACTTTCACGATGCAGCCACCAGGTGTTAAGAGTCGTTTGAACTCACCGTAGTTTGCTGGCGATAAAATATTTAAAATTGCATCAAAGCTTGTTTCCGCATATGGGCTTTTCGCTAAGTCACCGACACACCAAATTTGCTCACTATAATGACGTGCTGCAGTTAAAATACCCTCTTTGGCAATATCTATTCCCACACCAATAGCACCATCGAGTTGCGTCATAATACGCGCTAAATGTGATCCTTCTCCGCAACCTGTATCTAATACGGTTTTTGCACCTGCTATTTTATCTGCAATTTTTTCTTCTAGTAAATCATATATTCCACTTTCAATGATTGCCTTTCTCGATTCAAATAATTCCTTACTATATTTTGACGTAGCTGCATGTGTCATCATATTTACATAGCCTTGCTTGGCAACATCAAAAGAATGATTTGCCGTGCAAACAAGGCTACCTTGTTCACGTACTTGCATTTGTGTTGCACAAATTGGGCAGGCAAATAACATAATATTTTCGTTCATCAAAGCCGCCCCTGCAGCTCTTTTTGATAATGCTCCCACTATTTTGCCTCCTTTATTTCTGTTGGTGAAACGAGTGCATATCGCTCCCATTTCCTACTTTTCCATCTAAAGTATACGATAATTGCCCGCAACCATTCATCTGCTGAAATGGCTAGCCAAATCCCAATTAAGCCCCAATCTAACACGAAGACAAGGAAATAACCGAGTGGCAAACTCATACACACCATCGACAAGAATCCGATTTTCACTGGGAATCTTGCATCCCCTGACGCTCGTAACGAGTTTATAATGACAATATTCATCGTACGCCCTGTTTCAAGTAAAATACTAAGTGCCAATACAGAAGCCCCTATTTTGATAACCTCTGGATTGTCAGTAAACATACTGATTAATGGCTTTCTGAAAATCGTCACGATAATAACCATTGTAATCGTAAAGGCAAATGCTGCACGCACACTTAACCAAAGTTGCTGATAAGCCTCATCCTTATTACCAGCACCTACATAACGTCCAATAATTATTGCTGTCCCCATGCCAATCGCCATAGCGAATAAGTATGTAAACATTGAAATATTCATCGCATACTGTCTTGCTGCTAACGTCTCTGCCCCTAAATATGTTGCATAATATAAGAACACAATTTGGCAAAACTGATACAACACTTGCTCAAATGCTGACGGTAAGCCGATATTTAAAATTTTCCGCACGTATTCCTTTGAATACGCAAAGTAATATTCGAGCTTCACACGAACTTCCATGACTTGATAGAGCAACCAGAAGAACACGAGTACCGCAATGGCTCTACTAATAACTGAAGAAACAGCCGCCCCTTGTACACCTAGCTCCGGCATACCTAAGTTACCGAAAATCAAACCGTAGTTCAATACAACGTGCAAAATGTTCATACCAAGTGACACGTACATCGTTTGTTTCGTCCAGCCGTGTACACGAATGACCGCCGCTAGCGCATTAATGATCGCCTGTAAAAATATGAAACTACCAATAATCACTAAATAACTCTGCGCATGCACAAGCACTTCGCCTTTTAAATTCATCATCTTCATTAAATGACTAGAACCAAAGAAGAACACCATACTCATGATCAACCCGACTGCTACATTCATTGTGACCGCTAGTGCAGAAATCCTCGCCGCTTCAAAATAACGCCGCGAGCCTAAATATTGCGACACAACTATCGCAGCCCCATTCCCGACCACTTCAAGGATTAAAATTGCAATATGAATATATTGATTGGCTGCGCCAACACCAGAAACGGCATCATCCGATAAGGCACTAAGCATAAATGTATCAGCTAGCCCCATTAACATAAATAAAAATACTTCTAAGAAAATAGGCCATGTTAAATGAAATAGACTTAACTGTCCATCTCCTTTTTTCTTCATGACTGTATCAGTCAACTTACGTCACTTCTTCCTTTTTGGAGTGAAAATATACTGTATCTTAACATACTTTCTTTTAAAATAGGCTCATCACCAGAAGTCGGGGATGACTTTGGTTAAAAGAGTCCAACAATATTGAATGCTTGTTGATTGGAGTGAGCGTAGCAGAGGAACAAAGGCTAAATACGTCACATCCTGTGACAACGCCTTTGTGACCAACATCCTGTTGCCCCTAAGCGGCTCATCGGACGCCCCCCCGGAAAGCGCCCAGCTGGAACGGAAATCAACCCCTCGTTATAGTGAAGAGCCTCAAAAAAATATCCCTCCCCCATTTTTGGGGGAAGGAATATATTTAACGTAAGCAATATGCCTGTAACTGCACACGTTTCTCTTTTGTCAGATTAAATTCTTGTTCTAAAAATGTCTCCTTTGAACCATATCGTACATCCATTTCATTAAATGCTGCTTGTAAATAATCTTCTCTAGCAGACATTAGAGCGTGAAATTGTTGTAATTCTTTATCATTAAAATCGTGCTGAATAGCTTGTGCCATACGGTCCACCATTGGACGGAGATAAATATTCGTATCTAAATAATCCTGTATGATTGTCTCTTCAGGTACATCAAGCGCCAATAAAATCAGTGCCCCGCCAATGCCTGTACGGTCCTTTCCCACTGCACAATGATGAACAAGACCTAAGTTTTCTGGTTGTTGAATCGTTGCCATCAGTTCTTTAAAGGAAGCGTTATTAAATGGCATTTGTGCATAAAAATCTCGGAACATATCTGGATTGACGACTTTGTAGAAATTTTGGCGACCCATTTTCTTTTCAGCGTTTGTCGGCATTTCAAAAGCATGGATGCCCTTTGCGGGAATTTGAATATACTTCGTATTCGGAAATGCTGGATTCGGGTTACTCTGAGCTTCATGGTCGTCCCGGTAATCGAAAATCGTTTTAATCCCTAACGTTTCAAAGCGCTCTTTATCTGCCTCTGTCATCTTACCAAGTGCTGCTGAGCGGTAAAACAAGCGATCCTTTACAATACGTCCATCCTTTGTCTTATAGCCACCCATATCACGGAAATTATAGACTGCCTCAAACGGAATAACTTGCATGTCAAATTGTCTCATCCATTACGCCTCCTTTGATTTAGCCATCCTCTATATCTCCATTTTATAGAATTAAAGAATAGAATACCAATTTCTACACTAAGCAAGCTCTTCTTGAGGATTGGGCTTTTCACAATGGATTCAACAGTAAAAAAATCGCCTCAATAATTGAGACGACTTCCTATAACATTTACTTATTAAAATAATTCAGGATAAACAGCCTTTGCTACTAGCTCAACTGCTTCACCAATACGTGGTCCTGGACGAGATAATGTATCTGCATCTAGTAGGAACACTTCTTTATTCTGAACAGCCGGGATAGTATTCCAGCCATTACGACCTAAAATTTCACCAACTGCATCTTCAATATAGTTATTAGTTGTTAAAATAACTTCAGGATTTTTAGCAATGATATCTTCTTCAGAAACTTGTATCCACCCTTGTTGATCGCCAAAAATATTGTTTACTTTAGCCGCATCTAAAATTTCCTGTTGGAATGTACCTCCTGCAGTCGTATAAATGCTAGGTAATGGACTAACTTCGTAATATGCATTTTTTTGTGTTGTTACGTCAGCTAATTTTGCTTGTACGTCAGCGATTTTAGCTTTAATTTCTTTGTTTAACTGCTCACCTTTGTCTTTAACACCCATTACAGTAGCAAGTTGCTCGATGTCACCGTAAACGTCTTCAAAAGATGTTGCTGATTGAATAACAAATACTTTTACGCCAGCATCTTCAAGTACCTTTAGTGCATCTTTTTCACCAATTGTATAGGCAATAACTACATCCGGATTTAATGCTAAAATACGCTCACTGTTAAATACCATTGAATCCGAAACACGTTCGATTTCTAATGCTTCTGGTGGGTACGTATCATACTCAGTTGCGCCAACGATTTTATCGCCAACACCTAATGCAAATAAAATCTCTGTGTTACTAGGTTGTAAAGAAACAACTGTTTCTGGTACTGCATCAAAAGCTACTTCTACCCCACGGTCATCCTTCACTTTATAGCCTGATTCTTCACTTTGTGCGCCTTGTTTTGATGTATCCTCATTTGCGTTTTCTTCTGCTGTGCCACAGCCTACAAGTAAAAATGCAAGCATTAATACTGAAAGCCATTGGAAATTAAATATCTTTTTCAATTTAGACATTCTCCTTTTTCTTTTTCATTGGGTAAGACTTACTTACAAACGGAATTTCTGCAATGCCTGCTTGTTGATTCATGTAGACAGCCATGACAAAAAATACGTTTGCTAATAGACCTAGATAATTAAATAGAATTTCTGGTACTTCTCTCTCCTCGGAAACTTTATGGAGCGCACGATAAGATTTTTTTGCCTCACTACGACATAAGTGTAACGCCGCTGCTGCTTCCGTACCCTGTGGTAAAACAAAGCTTTGGATTGCTTCTTTTACATGACTCACATAGAAATCATAACGACTACTTAGCCAAGCTAAATCCTCGTCAGTAACCGCTAATTTTCCACGTACTGATCCGTTGACATGATAAGCCATAGGTAAAATTTCAAGTAGATCTTCTTTTACTACCTCAACAATCTCTTTTTTGACTGCTGCAAGTGCCACACCTACATGAGTTGTTAGGCAATCTGTTCGAATTTCAAAATCGACAGTCGCTACTTTTTCACGCATGAAAGGGTAACAGGAATAGCGTGCATCTTTCTTCAAACAAGGTCCCCTCTTTCTACTATGAAGATATTCTCGCTGCTATAAGGCCCTATATCTTTTGATAAGTCCATTCACGCATCAAACGTTTTGAGTCTGGCGTGAATGCCATATACCAATAAAAAAGCCATAAAAAAAGCCGCTCCTCTTCGAAAAGGAACGACGAAAATAGCATAATTGGTCACGTCATATAACGTTCAATATGTATTTGCCGTATATCCTCCTATCTTCCGAAGAGTGCTTATACGCTCAAATAAAGGTCGGTCTCCTGGCTTGTGCAGCTCACTACAATGATTTTGTAGCGAAATCATAAGAGCCTTCCCATCTACTAGAAGCATTTTTCTTCATTCGACAGTGGCATTCTCTTATTTCTTCTGCACTTACAGTTGCGGAAACAGCTTCGGTCTTACACCGAATTCCCGATTATGCTAATAGTTAGCACCTTTATTCTGCAAGAATTATTCACTTGTTAAGCAGTTTATCATAAATTAACACCCTTTAGTAGTCGAAAAGTTGCAAATACTCACAAAAACCAGCACTATTTTTCTTTAACGACTGGATTTCTGTTTTTACGCACGGAAAACAGTGCACTATGTACCTAAAAAACACATTGATTTATATTGGAAATTATAGATTTATTATTCCATAAAAATAACCTTAATTACGCATATGTTGTATCTCATACCTCAAATCTACCATATACTATATCAATAAAAGTCCCTGACATTTAACGTAAGGCTGTCTTGTATTTCTTTTTATATTTGGCATCTTGCTCTTTCTCGATTAAATTCTGTGCAATATTTAATAGTTTTGTATCGCCTGTTGCATCAAATAAATTTTTCAAGGATACTATAATATCATAACGAATAAGTGACGGATGTTTTTCATCGACACATGTATGGAATCGCTTCGCTAAATGCGAAACAACTAAATCCCTTTGCACTTGTCCACCTAATCCGATACGCCAAATCGATTGTAAACTATGTCTTGCTGTAACGGTTTTTTCATCATAAGTTACAGCCCAAATTTTCATAAAATCTTCTAATACACGTTCTTCTGGATCACTTTTTGCTGCAAGTGCACATAAAAACTGTGCTGATTGTGCACGTATATGCTCATCTTTAAATGTAAGTGCCTTGATAAGTTGCTCCCAGACTGAATATGTCCAATCTACGGGTTCCTTTACAATTTTCATTAACTCTTCAAAAGATTCATATTGGATATCACGATCATGCTCAGTCAAATTGCTAAAAAGTTGTAATATGTCTTTTTCCATTATCCATCCCTACCTTTAATTCTTTCAGAACGCCATAATTTTATAAAAAATCTATGTTACACTAAATAAATCCTCTATTTTCAAATATTTTTATAAGCAGGTGAGCTTTTGAATAGAACAATTACAAGAAAAACGATTTTCCGAACTCTTGTCATTATCGGTCTAATTATTGCAGGATACTTCATCATTCCTGTTTCGGTACCCATTATTTTAGCTGGGATTACTGCTTTTTTGCTAGAACCTATTGTCATGTTTTTTAAACGTAAATGGAAAATGTCACGTAAAATAGCTGTCGCTGTCATTTATATAGTAAGTGCCACATTTATTGCTGTTATGTGTTACTTTACTATTACACAATTGATGTCGCAAATTATTTCCATTTCTAAACAAGCACCTTACTATATTTCAAAGTTATCTGATATGTGGCTACAAATGCAGGGTCACATTTCCCAATACACCGAAAACTTCCCAGCTGAAGTTAGAACTTCACTCCAAAATACAACATGGGATTTCATCAAAAAGGTTGAAGAGTCCTTTTTAAGCTTCTTCAATTATAGCAAAGTTACGAACTTACTTTCAGAAATCCCTAGTCTTTTTATTAGCCTTCTTGTTTATATGATTGCCCTATTTTTATTTATGCTAGATATACCTAAAATAAAACGTATTGTATATAAATATTTAAAACCCGAAACTGCAAACAAGATGAAAATCATTACTACCCGTTTAAAAGATGCTTTCTTCGGCTTTATGAAGGCTCAAATACTCGTTAGTTTTATAATTGGCGGGGTTGCACTTATCGGGTTATATATCATTCAGCCAAAATATGCAGTAACAATGGCATTGATAGTTTGGATTATTGATGTTATCCCATTTCTGGGTTCTATTATCATTTTAGCACCATGGGGCACTTATCATTTATTAATGGGCAATACATCATTAGCAATTAAATTATTCATCTTAGCTACTATTCTACTCATTATTCGTCGTACAGTCGAACCTAAGGTCATGGGGGCCCATATTGGTTTATCTCCTTTACCTACTTTAATTGCAATGTTTGTTGGCTTGCAGTTGTTTGGTATTGTCGGTTTACTAGTCGGACCATTTGTCATCATCTTGTTCTTTGCCTTAAAAGAAACAGGCATTATTAAATTAAACTTCAAGATTTAGAAATAAAAGTTTCTAAATCAAACAAAAAAACCTTACCCAAAATATGAGTAAGGTTTTTTCTATTGCTAAAAATTAATCATTAATAAGAGTCTCTAACGCTACAGTGATCATGTCATTAAATGTTGTTTGACGTTCTTCTGCTGTTGTTTCTTCACCAGTAATAACATGGTCACTCACTGTCATGATACTTAAAACGTCGATACCATATTTAGCTCCAAGTGTATAAAGCGCTGATGTCTCCATATCTACACCTAGCACACCGTAATCAGCCAGCTTATGAATCATCGTATCATCATCCTCATAGAATGCATCGCCAGTGTATACATTACCTACATGCACATTCAAATCAGCATTTTGTTTAGATAAACGATATGCTCTCTCAAGAAGAGTAAAGCTTGCGTTTGGTGCATAATTAATTTGCGGGAAAATAATGTTTTGCATTTTTGAATCATTCGTAGCTGCCATTGCCATAACAATGTCGCGGATTTTTACTTCACGCTTCATAGCTCCAATTGTACCAATGCGAATAATATTTTTCACACCATAATCTTTAATGAGCTCAGTAGCATAAATACTCATGGAAGGAGCACCCATTCCTGAAGATTGGATAGAAATCTTATGCCCTTTATATGTCCCCGTATAACCATACATTCCGCGAACTGTATTGTGACACTCAACATCCTCTAAAAAAGTATCTGCAATATATTTAGCACGAAGTGGATCTCCTGGCATCAATACTTTTTCAGATAGTTGACCTTCTTTTGCATTTAAATGGATACTCATAATACTTCTTACCTCCAGAAAATTGATATGTTAAATTTATTTCGCTACTTCTGTTTGCTTTTTCAATTGTGCTGATGAATAAATCCAGCTTAAAACTAAACCTACTGCAAATGTTAGTAATACGCCAAGGCTGTTACCTTCGAAAATTCCTTTTGCAAATATAGCAGGGAAAATCGGATTTGAAGTGAACAGAAGTCCAACAATAACACTCACAAACCATATAATTACATTCCCTTTATTCACAGCAATATTTTTATCACCTGAAATGATATCAGGATCATAGCCTTGCTTTTTACGAAGAATAATGTAATCCGCTACGAATACAGCTGTCCAAGCAGCCAAGCCGATACCGACAACCCCTAAGAACATTTGGAATGAACCTAAGAAGTCTCCATTGATGAATAACACATAAGTCGGAAGCAATACCATGATTGCACCGTGGAAAATAATCGATGTTCGATCTGAAAGCTTAATATTTGTAGCTTCTAAAGCATTACGTCCTGAACGAAGTGAAATAACTGCCGGTGGGATAATACCACCTAATGCTGTAATAAAGTATGGAATAACCATCCATTTAGGCATTTGTAAAGCTAATGCCGCAATTGGATCCGCAGAATTCACAAGTTCAGGGTTCGTTGCATTCATTAAAATACCCAAGAACATAATGACAAACAGTGGTGAAGCTGATGCGAACGTTGTTGTCCAGAAAATCGCTTTATTCGAAGACTCGGGACTTTGATAACAAGAGTAATCACTCGCACACATTGCCCAACTTAGTGCAGAACCTGCAATTATAATGGAAATCGCAGGAAGTACCCCGCCAATCCAGTCTCCATTTGGCATATTCACAAGTGCTGACCAATCAGTTTGCGGTACTAAAATAACCAATACAACTACTGTTAGTGCACCGAAAATGTAAGTAAATATTGTTTGAGCTTTAACAAGTGTTTCTTGATTCACAAGAGATAATGCCATAATCGCAATCGCAAGACCGATTAACCCGATTATTTGTGTTGTTGTTGTTACTTCTAATCCAAGTGCAGTAACAATGGCATTAATGGAGAAAATACCAGTAGGAACGTTACCGACACTCAGCCAACCAATCAAACAGATCCATGCCAGTACAGCTGGAATCAAGTTCCCTTTTGTTCCAAAGGGTGCGCGTGATAAAACAAATGTCGGTGCTTGTCCTAGCTTACCTGGTAAACTAAGATAGCCGATAAGCGCAAACGATGCTGCCCCTAAGAATGCAGCTACGACGGATTGAATGAAGTTAAGACCATAACTAACAATAATTCCTCCATAAACCAATCCCATGATACCGATATTCAATGAAAACCATATCCAAAATAACTGCTTAGGTTGCCCAACTCTTTCATTTTCCGGAATTAAATCAGGATATTTTTGACTCATTTCCTAAGACCTCTTTCTATTTTATAGTTAACTTCCCCTAAAACATTGTAATTTATGAGTGATTCATGATTTTTTATTAAAGTTTTTTATGACCTCACTTTCCTCATCTTATAATTAACGTCTGATGTCAGACCTCTAAAATTTAAAAAAGAAAAACATAAGTTTTCTCATTTTGTGAGCACTTACATTACGTTTATATAATAACACCACATGAATAATTTTTTAAATAATATTTGAAGAAAAAAGTTTGAGATATGACTTTTTTTTAACAATTTACGCACCCTCAAGTCCCTTTCAATTCCTAAATAAAAAAAGTCATCTTTGTAGGAATAAACTACAAAGATGACCTTTTTATACATTATAAAAATTTACGATTTATTAAATACGACCGAAGCCTACTAAATATTTGTTCCACCAATCTAATGATTCAATAACGACACCTTTGTTTTGTGCGTTAATCATTGTGTTGTTACCCATGTAAATACCTACATGGGCAACACCTGATCCGTAACTGAAGAATACTAAGTCCCCAACACGTGCTTCACTAGCAGAAATACGCTTTGTTGATAAGTATTGTTGTGATGCTGTACGTGGTAATGATACGCCAGCTTGTTTATAAGACCATTGTACAAGACCTGAACAGTCAAAGCCTGTTGATGGATTGCTACCGCCCCAAACATAAGGGCGACCTAAAAATTGCTTTGCTACTGAAATAGCATCACCTGAAGATGCAGTGCCTGCACCTGAACCAACTACGATTGTTTGCGGTTTACCGTTTTTCGTTGTTTGCATTACTGGTGTAGCTGCTTGAAGTGCACGAAGTCGAGCCGCTTCTTCTTCAGCAGCTTTACGCGCTGCCTCTAAGCGTTCTTCCTCTTGCTTCGTTGCAATTTGAGCTTGTAATGCTAGTGATTTTGCTTCATTTTCAGCTTTTTTAACTTCCATTTCGCTTTCTGTTTGTTGAAGCTCTTGGAATTGCTTTTGTAACTCTTGTTGTTTTTCATCTAATGTAGCTTTTTGTACTTTTAAGCTTGCTTTATCAGCTTCTTGTTGGTCAACTAATTCTTGGTCAGCATCCATTAATGTTTTAACCGCTACGACACGGTCCATTAAATCTGCAAAACTTTTTGATTCAAGTACAACGCTTAAATAAACACCCACAGTGTTATCTTGTGCTTGGTATGCTGCCATACGATCACTTAAAATAGCTGTACGTTGCTCAATACGCTTTTCTGTTTCAACAATACTTGCATCTACTTCTTTAATATCAGCTTGTACTTGATTGAACACTTTTATTTTTGCATCCATATCTTCTTGAAGCTGTGTTAACTCCGCTTCTAATTTTTTTACTTCTGCATCAATTTGTGCCTTCTTCTCAATCATTTGTTGAGAAGTTTCTTCTGCTTGTACTTCTATTGGTTGAACTGTATTAAATAATATGCCGCCAGCTAAAGCTAGTGCTAGCACCATCGATTTACGCCATTTGTTACGTTTACCCACGAATACTCATTTCCCTTCGAACATTTATTTCGCTCTTAGTTCCTATGTATACAATCACTTGAACGATGTTTTATATTTTTATTTCCCTATATTTATATTAGCCGTTTCCTAGTTTAGCATTTACACACAAACTTTTATACTATTTTTCAGCTTTTTAATAGTTTAGTAAAACTCGCAATACATTTGTAATATTATCGAAATCGACGTTTTTTTCTACATTAAGTGCTTGATCGACTACAAAAAGTTATGTATATCTACAACTAAAGCAAATCCCCAGCGAAATTTGTAATGTTCCTGTAATATACGGAGACTAACCACCAAGAAACAAAAAGAAGGCAAGGGAAATAATCCCCTGCCTATTACTTCATTGAGCGTATAGCTTGAATCGATAATCGCACTAAAAGGATTGCACATAAGAACAACCCTAAATAGGCCGCTGTATTCAAGTACACCGCATATGCATCACGAATGAATTGTGAAATCGCTAAAAGGGCAACTGAAATAATACCAAATGTAATACCAACGAGTAATAAGACAAACCGAGCAAACAATTGTGTAACAAAGCGTGCATTATGCTCATCTGAGAAAATATCATGATGTAAGATAATTTTTCCGCTTTCAACTCGCTGAATGAGTTGATCTACTCGTCTTGGCATCTTCCTCAAAGTAGGGATAAGCATTGATAGCTCTTCTTGCAAACGCTCCTTTGTCGCTCTTGGTTCTTTAAATGGCTTTAAAAAAGAGGCTCTCATGTACGTAGAAGAAAAATCCTTTGCTTCAGTAAAAATATCAAACTGCCCATCGATTACTCGCAATGTTCCATCTAATGTAACGAGGGAACGTAACGCTAATCCTACTGACGGATAGAATGCCAATCCAAAATCACGCACAACCGTAAACAATGAATGTATCAATTCCTCAGTCGGAATGCGCTCTACATACGAAATTTTCAGCAATATTTGGTCTATCGCCTGTTCTATTTTGGCACGTTCTGCACGATCAGCATTTTCAACTAATAGCATTAAGCCATCGTACAATATACCTGAATCATTTTGCTGAATGCCCATTAAAAACAACTTCAATCCTTCTTGCTGTGTTGAGCCTAAACGACCTACCGCGCCAAAATCAAGAAGAATTGGCGTACCGTCTCGCCCATCAATGTAAATGTTTCCCGGATGAGGATCCGCGTGGAAAATCCCCGAAAACAGCATTTGCTCGAAAAATGAATACAGGACTGTTCTCGCAAACTCTCTCGGGTCTATCTGCAATCGTCTAAATTCTGACATCCCTACTGCAACACTTTTTCCGTGTACATACTCCATCACGATGATATCCCCATCACAATACTGTGTGTATATTTTCGGAATACGCACCTTATAATCACTTTTTGCTAGTGCATTTGTCACCTGCAATGTATTACGAACTTCAATATCTAAATGAATCTCTTCACGAAGTCCGTCCGCAAATCCTCCTGCAAGTTCTCGAAACCCTAAAGACTCTGCCCATGTCGATTTACTCGTAAACCAGTTTGCAAATTCCTCTAATATATCTAAATCATCACGCATAATACCCTTCACTTCAGGACGCAGTAATTTCACCACAACTTCATCGTGATTTTTCAGTCGCGCTTTATGTACTTGCCCTATTGAAGCCGCAGCAAGAGGTTCCATCTGGAATGTAGTAAATACCTGATTGAAATCCTTTGGCAATGAATGTTCCAAAATATTTGTTACCTGCTCACTTGGCAACGGTTTAACACTTTGTTGAAGCCGTTCTAATTCTTCGATAAACACTGGTGAGAATAGCTCTTTACGTGTCGATAGTACCTGCCCGAATTTGATAAATATTCCACCGCATTGCTCTAACGTCTTACGTAAGGCAATAGCTAGCTCTTTCTCATTTTCACGTTGCCTTGCGTATTTAATCGTTTGTACAACACCATTGGTAACGGCAATTCTCAATACCTGTCTTAGACGCTTTTGCTGACGCCAATAACTACGTATTCGAAATAATAATGATTTTTGACTATTACGGCGTTCTCCACCTGATATACCGATAGGATCAAATAATTCAAATACTAAATACAACAGCATGGAAATGAGCAGCATACTCCCTACCCATATAAGTGTACTGACCTCCATTACCATTTCCATCATGCTTTCTGACATAAAATCCGTATGGCGTAAATATGAATACCAATACACGAAAGATGTGAGAATCACACTAAGGAAAACCGATAGCACACGGCGCACAAAGTTAATACTCGAGCCAATTAACCGACCACTGACAAAATAAATAAAACCCGAAACGATAAGTAGTTGAATAAGAAATTTTATATACATCAACAGTGTCACTCCCTGTGTCTCTACCTAATATTTCTAGTATACCAAATTCATGTCCGTTCTTTCTTTTAAGAGCCGGTTGTATGATTCTTTAAAATTCTAATCTCTCTGAACTTTTTTGTTGATAATATACCTACCAGGGTATATTATCTTATTAAGACAAAATCTTTAATAGTTGTTTTCAAGTAAAATCCCAATTAAAACAACAGTTTACACTCTTTATACCCGAGCAAGTATACTAAGTAAGAAGGACGTGTATGTACATGAGTAAAAAGTTTTTAGTAGTAGGTGGCGTCGCTGGTGGTGCCTCAACAGCTGCACGGATTCGACGTTTAGATGAGCAAGCTGAGGTGATTATGTTCGAGAAGGGACCAAATGTTTCTTTTTCAAACTGTTCTTTACCCTTCCATTTAAGTGGAATCGTTGAGAACAGTAATAAACTTGTTTTAATGACTCCCCAGGCTTTCCAAAAAAAATATAATATTGAAGCACGTGTAAATCAAGAAGTTATGCGTATTAATCGTGATAAAAAAACTGTTACTGTCAACAATATAGCTACAGGTGACTCCTATGAAGAAAGCTACGATGTATTAGTTCTATCACCTGGTGCAAGCCCAATCGTACCAAATTTAGAAGGCATAGAGAGCCCACATGTCTTTACTGTACGCAATGTCGTCGATATCGAACGCTTAAATAATTATGTGAAAAGTGATGATATAGAGGATATTGCCGTTATCGGCGGTGGATTTATCGGAGTAGAAGTAGCTGAAAACCTACGTCTTGCGGGCCTTAACGTTTCACTCGTTGAATTTAGCAATCAAATTATGATGCCGTTTGATTATGATATGGCACAAATCTTACACAAAGAAATGTTGGATAAGGGCGTAAATGTAATTGTAAATGACGGTCTTGCGAAAGTAACAAAAGACTATGTAGAACTAAATTCAGGCAAACAGGTGAAGGCGCAAGCAATCGTACTAGCAATCGGCGTACGTCCTGAAATTAAGTTAGCTAAAGAAGCCGGACTTGCTATCGGAGAACTTGGCGGCATTCAAGTAGACGGCAACTATGTCACTTCAGATCCATCCATCTATGCTGTGGGCGATGCGATAGAAGTATTTCATCAGCTAACGCGTAAACCAACTCGCCTAGCATTAGCAGGTCCTGCACAACGCCAAGCACGTGCAGCAGCAAACCATATGTATAATATGCCTCAACACAACAAAGGGGTTATCGGTTCATCTAGCGTGCAAATTTTCGATCTTGTATGTGCTTCAACAGGCTTAAATGAAAAAATGGCGCTCTCAAATGGATACCAAGCAAAAAGTGTTTATGTAATTGCTCCTGATAAAGTTGGTTTAATGCCAAATAGTAATCCACTTCATTTCAAACTCATTTACGAAATACCAACAGGGAAAATACTTGGTGCACAAGCAATTGGAAAAGGCAATGCTGATAAACGCATTGACGTCATTGCAACACTGATTACAATGGGTGGCACACTCGAAGACTTAAAAGAGCTTGAATTATCGTACTCACCAATGTTCAGCACAGCACGTGATGTTGTTAATTTAGCAGCGCTTGTAGCACAAAATCAATTATTCGGTCGCTACAAACAAGTCAATGTCGAAGAGGTCCGTAGTCTTGTAGAAAATGGAGCTTATATTTTGGACGTCCGTGAAACAAACGAATATGAAGCTGGTCATTTGATTAATGCCGTAAACATTCCACTAAGTGAACTTCGTGAACGGATGAACGAAATTCCACAAGATGTGCCTGTATACGTGCACTGTCGCTCAGGTCAGCGTAGCTACAATGCGGTTATGGCTCTACAAAATAACGGTTTTTCTAATGTCTATAATGTATCAGGTTCATTCCTCGGTATTTGTTTATATGAATATTTCAATGACCTTACAACTGGTCGTAAAAAAATTGTTACAGAATATAACTTTAAGTAACACAAAAGGGATGCGGCATATTGCTGCATCCCTTTTTATTTAATTCGTAGATAGTACTTGCTCCCAATCAATCGTTCCATTTTTCACTTGTTCACGCTTTTCTTTATCCATGATATCGTTTGGACGACCACCTTTTGGCCAGTCTTTATCATGATTTGCCCATTCAGGTCGATCTTGCGATAAAATATATGCTGCTAAATCTGAGGCATCTTGGTCTGTTAATGTACCAGCAGCACCGATTGGCATATTGTTTTGAATATAACCAGCCATCTTCGATAATCGTGCCATACCAGCACCATCGTTGAATGAATTTTCTCCCCATAATGCAGGGCCTGTATTGGCACCGATACCCGAGCCATCTACTGCATGACAACTAATACAAGATTGTGCATACACTTCTTCGCCGTTAGCTACATCTGGCACAGGAATATTTTCCATATTACTCGTACCTGCCCATTCACGTTTTGCTCCAATAGGTACACCTTCTGAAATATATGCGAAGTACGCGACCATTGCCTCTAGCTCATCACTATTTGCTTCGAATTTTTTACCGTTCATACTACGTACCATACAGCCATTAATGCGTTCCTCAATCGTCACAATATCTCCTGAACGTCCAATGTATTGTGGATAATTTGCCATAACCCCTACTAAAGATGATGCTTGCTCATCATAACCTGCTCCTGCGTGACAACTTGTACATGATAATTGATTGCCAACGTATTCTTCTGCTGCTACATGTGTGTTATTCACAAGCTCATAGCCATATAAGATATCTTCTTTCATAGGGCCATCTGGCACTTCTTCAATACTCGGTGGCGCATATGCTACTGTTTGAGCCGCTCCAGTTGAAGGTGTTTGTGTTTGTACAGCTGCTTCCTGTATTTCTCCATTCGCATCACCTAAAATTTTGTCACTGATTACCGCTCCAACAAAAAGTGTACCTGCTAATAAAATTGTTCCGCCTATTCCAGCTACTGCTATTTTCATTATGAATACCCCCTCTTGTATCGTTACTCTTATGTTACCAATATAATGAATTTCTAGATGTGATTTTCCTCACACTTCATCATTTTAGAACCAAATAGAAGATATAAATGGATATAATTTGAAATTATTTTTGTTATACAACACAATAAATCAAACTTAATACCCCTTGTTGTTTTTATTTTTTTGTGAAAATAAAAATGTCGAGCACAGTTACATACTCGACATGTTTATATGCTCCTATAATTTACACTCACCGTCCGCACACACAGATTCTCCATCACCGACCATCTTCAATGCTGGTTTAATGCCTGCGATTTCAGCCGCTTGATGCAATGTACGGATAAATACTTCATTCGGCTCTGCACCTTTAATGCCGTAGCGATTTTCAAACACAAAGAAAGGTACGCTTTGTACACCAATCTGTTGCGCATCATAGCGATCTTTGTCTAAGGCTTCTATAAAGTCATTTGAAGTAAGAACAGACTTTGCAGATTCCACACTTAAATTTAAATCTGCTGTCACTTCAAGTAAGAATGCATCATCATTTAAATCTTTACCTGCTGTAAAATAACCACTCATTAGGGCTTCAGTAAAGGCAGCTTCCTTGCCAAACTGCTTTGTCCATTTCGCAAGACGGTGTGCTTTTTCAGTATGCGCCGTTTTCATATCTTCAAAGTTGTAGTGAAGACCCACTTTAGCTGCACGCATTGCAATGCCTTTTGTCATTTCTTTTACATCATCTATAGAAGCATCAAATTTTGCAGCCATCCCTTCATACAAAGAAGGAGTATTTCCCTTTGGTGTCTCAGGTCCAATTTGATATGTTTTATATTCAATTTCCACCTGACCTGCATAGCCTGCTGTTTCAATTGCAAGTTCTAATTCACGTTTCCCAATATAACAAAACGGACATGTGAAATCCGAGAAAATTTCAATTTTCATTCTTAAACCTCCTACAAGATATCCAACCAAATTTTGATTGCAGTCGCTAAAATCAGCACCGCTAAAAATCCTTGTAATGCTTTCGTATTCATTTTTTTACCGGCTTTTGCGCCAAGCGGAGCCGCAATTAAACTTGCTACAATCATTATTGCAGCTGGGTAATAATCGACTTGCCCTGTCATAAGTTTACCAATTGTACCACCAATGGATGAAATAAAGGTTATCGCGAGACTCGTCGCAATTGTCATACGTGTAGGAATTCCTAAAACCACGAGCATAATTGGTACCAGCAAGAAGCCACCCGCAGCCCCGACAATACCTGAACCAACGCCCACAATTAATGCTAACCCCGCAGCTAATGGCTTATTGAATATGATGTCATCCATTGGCTTATCATCAATTTGCTTCTTCGGAATAAACATCATAATTGCTGCAATTAATGCTAAAACACCGTAGACAACATTAACGCCTTCCTCCGATAAAAACTGCGAACCATAGCTGCCCACAAAGCTACCCGCTAAAATGGCACCACCCATATAAATGATGAGCGATTTATTTAAATAACCACCTTTTCGATAAGCCCACACGCCCGCAATTGAGGCAAAAAACACTTGAACAGCGCTAATTCCTGAAACCTCATGTGCTGTAAACGCTGTAAATCCAAGTAGCGGTGGAATATATAATAACATCGGATATTTAATAATCGACCCACCAATGCCAAGCATCCCGGATATATACGAGCCCACAAAACCGATTAAAAATATCGTAATAATCCATGTTATATCCATTATTCTTTCCTTCTTTCTATATTGAAAGGGTGAGTGTCCAAACTTGAACACTCACCAACTGAATTACGCTTTTTGAATAAAGAATATAAGTACGCCAGCGTCTTCAGATTGATCTAAAATCGTGTGGCCTCCTGCTTTTGCCCAAGCTGGGATGTCTGCTAGGGAACCTTTATCTGTTACATGTACTTCTAAAATTTCACCTGAGGCTAATGTATCCATTGCCTTTTTTGTTTTGACGATTGGCATCGGACAAGATAAGCCTTTTGCGTCTAATTGTAAGTTTGAATTCATATTGCTCTCCTTCTGAACGGTAAGCGATTTTACCAGTTCTTTTTGATTTTTTCCGAGTTTGCGAAAGATAAGCGCCTTCGCATCTCGATATTTGCATGCGACTAACATGCATGCGTATTCATTACACTTCAGCATTCCTATCCTTTTATCTTACGGCACAACGATTTGGACCGATTTCCATTTCTGTTTGCTCTTCTTGGGCTGGTGTAATTATCCCCATGTTTACTTGGCGAATTTCCTGATACGCATTCGGTTGTGGTGGTAAATTATCCGTCACAATGCTACGGAATTTTGCTTCATCCTCAATATTCAAACCGTGGTTTTCTGCAAATAATTCACCTAGACTTTTTGCAACCGTACCATCTTCATTTAACTCATCAATAATCATAAAGTGAGCTGGTAATACAATTAATTCATCCGATAATTCACGGTAACGTTTGTAAAGTGTTTCACGTAAATCACCCACCCAATCTTCAGCAAGTCCCGCTAAATCAGGACGTCCAATTGAATCGATAAATAAAATGTCCCCTGTCAATAAGTATTTACTGTCTACAACGAATGAAGTTGAACCAATCGTGTGACCTGGTGAATAAATCGCGCCTACGTCAATCTTCGATGCACCAATTTGCACTGCTGTACCATCTACTAAGGGTGTGTAATTAAATACAACTTCTTCTGCATCCTTTGGTGGTAAGTAATACGTTGCACCCGTTCCAGCTGCGATATGACGTCCACCCGAAATGTGATCGGCATGTAAATGGGTATCAAATACATGTTTGATTTTCACATTTTTTTCTTCTGCAAACTTCGTAAATACTTCTGTAAAGCGCACTGCATCAATAATTGCCGCCTCACCCTCAGAAATCACCATATACGAAAGACAACCTTTTCCTAAGCGAACGAATTGGTACAACTCACCGCCATCTGTTAAATTGCCTACTTTAATCGGCTCTAAGTATTCACTCCATGTTTTCATACCACCTACTAAATAACCAACAGGGCGCCCAGCATCAGCAAGCATTTCTGCAACCATCAGAGATGACCCTTCTTTTGCACAAACTACTAATACATCTTTATCTGTTGGGATTTTCGGTAAGATTTCTTCTACACCATCAAGTAACTCGAAATACGGAATATTGAGGTATTCAAACTTATGCCCCTCGATTTTCCAATCTTCAAATGCATCATTATTACGTACATCTAGAATAAATAGATCATCATTATTAATTACTTTTTTCGCTACATCTGCAGCGCTCCATTGTTGAACCGACATTCACTTACCCCCACAGGTATTATTTTGTTGATTTTTTTAGCGGAAAGGACATGCCTCTCCGCTCATCTATTAATTGTTTAATAATTAGAATGTTAATGTTGGTGCTGCATCTTTAGCAAACTCTAAGAATGTTACTGCGCCACCCACTTCAATACCATCAACGAAATCTTCTGTTGTTAAGCCCATTACATCCATAGTCATTTGGCAACCGATAAATTTCACACCTAACTCTTGCGCCATCTCTACTAATTGCGGAATCGCAGGTACATTAGCTTTAGCAAAACCTTCAGCAAAATGCTCTTTTCCAACAGGCATTGGTAATGCATGCATACCTTGCTTGTGAATTAAATTTAACCCTTCAAATGTAAAGAAAATTGCTACTTCCTTCTCAGAAGCCGCCGCTGCTGTTGCGATATTGAACACTTTATACGCATCGAAAAGACCACCGTTACTTGCAATAATTGCTACTTTGTTTGACATAATAAATTCCTCCAATTAAATTGATTTTTTTAGTTCGTCCGTCCAAGCTGTCATACCCGGTAGGACGTTGAATACCTTAGTAAACCCATTTACCGTAAGCTTTTGCGCTGCTAAATCACTGCGCTTTCCTGTACGACAAATCACATAAATCTCCTGAGCCTTGTTGAGTTCAGCCATTCGAGTAGGTAGCTCACCCATTGGTATTGATTTCGCACCCTCAATATGACCAAAAGCAAACTCCGCTTCCTCTCGCACATCAAGAATAAGTCCACCTCTACCAACGATTTCACCTAGATCGATTGTCTGCTCAAATGTTTTTTCGACTACTGTGTCATCTGTACATTTACGAATATAGTGCTTTAACACAGCATCCTCCTCAGTTGTCCCAATATATTGATGACCTACTGTTTCAGCCCAAGCTGCAATATCCGCCTTCGAGCCTTTATCTGTTGCTGCCACTTCTAAAATTTGACCTTCTACTAATTCAGCCATTGCCTTCTTCGTCTTCACGATGGGCATAGGACAGGCAAGCCCCTTTGCATCTAGCTGAAAATCTGATTTAATACTCATAACTTCCTCCTTATACCTACAAGGGTATTATTTTTGCTAAAAAAATATAGCGAGGTCTCTTGAGTCCATTTTTTACTTTACTTCGCCTTCCCAAGCGAGCATACCACCAACCATATTGGTCACATCAAAGCCTTGGCTTTCTAAAAAGTGAGTAGCACGACCACTTCGCGCACCTGAACGACAAACTATAATATATGTTTCATTTTTATTTAATTCATTCATTCGAAATTCAAGTAAACCAAGTGGGATGTGGAGAATACCTGGAATATGACCAGCTTCTACTTCATCTACTTCACGGACATCAATTAAATTTAAAGATCGCCCTTGCTCCAAAACCGTCTGCACTTCTTTTGCTGAAATTTCTTTCATGTTATTCTCCCCCTAATAAGCGCTCATACCACCGCGGACATTTGTCACACGTTCAAACCCTTGTTTTTTTAACTTTTTACACGCTTGACTGCTTCGCATACCACTTTGGCAAATCACCACAATTTCTTTATCTTTCGGTAATTTATCAAAACTAGAACCGAGTGGGATATTTTTAAATTGCGGAATGTTACGACCCTTGTATTCACCTGGCGTACGTACATCTATGAACACTTTATCCTTATCATTTAAAACATTTTTTAGTTGTGCTGTTGAAATTGACTGCACACCTTTTGTCGGTTTCATTCGCCATACTAAAAATGCTACAAGAACAGCTATAATAATCCATGTTTCCAAACAATCTTCCTCCTCATTTATACTGTTAAGGGTATAATGCGTTTATCTACTTTTCACGACTAAATCCATCGCTTCCTGAATGGCTGAATTCATTTTTTCTGAATTTCCTTCAGCAGTCGTTACACAATTCAGTAGGTTTTCACTAACAATAACACCAATAGTTCGATCCACTGCTGAACGCACGGCAGATAGCTGTGTAATCACATCTTTACAGTCCTGCCCTTCTTCCATCATGCGTAAAACTCCACGCAATTGACCTTCCATTCGCTTCACTCGATTTGCTGTTTTCGCGTTATATGCCATACTGTGCACGCCTCCCTCCGAAACGATTGGATAAACTTGTTTACACGATTCATAATATACCCCATTAGGTATAATGTCAACGTGAAAGCTCATTGTTTTTTATAATTTACTCACAATGAGTAAATCAACAAACATTTATTACTATCTGATAAAGTGGTAGTTGCTTTCCGCTCCAGCACTCACTTTCCACTGGCGAGCGTCAAGCAACTACTAGCTATTAAGGAAATCAAGCTCCTGTTAATAAATATGAGTAATACTGTTAAAGTTTTAGTAATTTTAGAAAGCTATTTGATTGGAGTGTAGGCTGGGCGACTCCTGGGGGATTAGCGTACAAGATGAGACCCTGGAGCGAGCTTGCGAGTGAAGCGGCTCATCGGACGCCCCCCGGAAAGCGCCCAGCCGGAACGGAAATCAACTTCTCGTTATGGTGATTAATCCTTATAAAAAGAATTGGATATTTCCGGATGTATCTTTACTCATAAAGAGCAATTTAATTACACCATATAAAAAAACACTGCCACGAGAATATCTACTCGTAACAGTGCTGAATTGAAATATTTATTTTGCTAATTGCATTGCTGGACCGAAGAATTCATAGTGAATTTTTTCATCTGCAACGCCGATTTCATGTAAATTTTTAATAACTGCTTCCATAAATCCTACTGGACCACATACATAAACATCTGCATTGTCTGCTACCTTTTCAGCTAACAATTCCTTTGTAATAAGCTTGTCTTCATCAGAATATAACGCTGTATAAGATGCATTAGGAAGGGCATTTACTTTTGCTTGGATGTCATCACTAAATGCTACTACTTGTGCATTACGTGCACATTGAATGAACTTCACTTCATTTGTTGCATCATCAGATAAAGATTGTAACATACTGTTTAAAGGTGTTACACCGATACCACCACTAATAAATGTAATAGGTGCTGATGATTCTTCTAACACAAATACGCCTGCTGGTACACTTACGTCTACCATATCGCCAACTTGTAATGTGTCATGAATATAGTTCGATACTTTACCATTCGGTGTATGATCACTTTCACGCTTCACAGAAATACGATAGCCTTCTTCTGCATTTGCTTGTGAAAGTGTGTATTGACGATTCATTAAATATTCTTCGTTCGGCATTTTTACACGAACACTAATATATTGACCTGGTTGATAAGCTGGTAGTGGTGAACCATCTTCCGTTACAAAATATACTGATGTAACAAGTTCACTTTCAACTACTTTTTTCGCTACTTTTAATGGTTTGAATAAACGCCATCCACCATTTACTTCAGCTTTTTGATATAACTCTTCTTCTACTTGGATGAATATATCAGCAATCACGCCATATGCTTCAGCCCATGCATTAATAATGTCCTCTGTTGCTGCATCGCCAAGAACTTCTTTAATTGCTTGCAATAGATTCTCCCCAACGATTGGGTAGTGCTCCGGTAAAATCCCTAAACTACGGTGTTTATGTGCAATTTGCATTACAGCTGGTAAAATTGCCTCTAAATTCTCGATGTGAACTGCTGCTGCATACACTGTATTTGCTAATGCTGTTTGTTGACGA
Organism: Lysinibacillus sp. NPDC097287; assembly: GCF_044761695.1. Classification (NCBI taxonomy): domain Bacteria; kingdom Bacillati; phylum Bacillota; class Bacilli; order Caryophanales; family Bacillaceae; genus Lysinibacillus; species Lysinibacillus sp. NPDC097287. Next base: position 117,388 of record NZ_JBIWCX010000007.1, on the reverse strand, counting down.
CCTTTTTCTTGGTTCGTATGATTAAAAATGTTCAATAACTCTGGATGTTTTAGAAACATATTTTTATAAAACGTCTTCGTAATCTCCACACCATGAACTTCTAATACTGGTACAGTCGCTTTAATAATTTGAACTGTTTCTTGTTTTAACATATCGCATAACCATCCTCTCGTGCTTCCAATGTAAACCTTTTAAATTACTAAAGCAATATGTAAAATACACCTTTAACAAAATGGACATAATTAATGTATTTTAAATACATCTTTTAAAAAAATCATTCGTTACACATTGAAATCGGGGAAAATGCTATAATCATATTGAACTTCGGAAAGTAGGGTGTTCCAATGCGATTAACTTTATACACTGATTACTCCCTTCGGACACTCATTTATCTAGGTGCCAAGGAAGATGGTCAACTATCAACCATTCAAGAAATTTCTGACGCCTATAATATATCGAAAAACCATTTAATGAAGGTGACCCATCAACTTGGTCAACTCGGTTACATCGAAACAATTCGTGGACGTGGTGGCGGTATTCGTCTTGCTATTGATCCAAAAGCTGTTACAATCGGTGAAATTGTGAGACATACTGAAGAAGATTTTCATCTTGTTGAATGCTTCGACAAAGAGAACAACTTATGTAAAATTGCACCGGAATGTCAGCTAAAGGGTGTGCTCTATGAAGCATTACAAGCATATCTTACTGTGTTAGATGGCTATTCATTAGACGACTTTTTACATTCTAAGGAAAAATTAATGGCACTCTTACGTGGCAATTAAAAATACCCGCCCAACAAAGGTTGAACGGGTATTTTTGTTATTTAGAAAAATTGTTGTTTTGTTATTGAATAATTTATCAAATACGGCTTAAATATAATATTTCCTGCACCAACTATCCACAGGTTATACAAAAGTTCTGAATTAAGAGCTAATACTTCTCCACAATGTGGACAATTACCATATCCATTCATGTATTATCCACAATAAAATCCACAATGCTTTTAGACGCAAAAAATCGAGTCTTTTTTCACCTCGATTTTACAAAGTCTTTGAAAAGACGATCATATCAATAGCACGTATACCATTTTCATAAATAGGCTCTGAGTAGTTACTGAAAAAGTCTTTTTTAATCTTGTCCATTCGAAAACCTGCTTTTTGATAGAAGGCGATATTATCTATACTAGAATTCGCTGTACCCACAATGACTTGTGTATAACCTTTTGCTTGGTATCTATCACTAATCAGTTGAAGTGCTACCTTGCCAATTCCCCGACCCTGGAATTCTGAAACAACGGCAATATTTTTCAATTCAATCGTCGTTTCGGATTGCTCAATCAGTAAGGCAACACCCGATAAATGCTCCCCACAACGGATAACATATAACTTACCATCATTCATATAGCTACGAACGACTTCTTCATCTTCATCTGCTAATAACAAGTAAGGTAAATAGCTCTCACGTTCACCTGTAATTTCCTCTAACGTTGTGTGGTAACGAATAAAATCCTCACGCTCAAAAACATTCAAAACACACGGCTGCTTTTCTTTAACCTCTAACCATGTATGCTCCTGTGGATAATCCTGCTCCACATTTAAACGGATAAATGGTAGCTTTTCTTGTGCCATTTTCGAGCGAATATTCACTTCTCTAGCACCCGCAAAAACACGATCTAAACCTAACTCAAAAAAGGCTATTTCAAGAATGGCAATTTTCGCATCTAAATTATAGCCTTTACCCCAAAATTCATAACCAAGCCATGAACCTATATGACAACTCTTTTTTTCATGATCAATGAACATGAGTGACGTTACACCAATGACTTGCCCCTCCTCATTCAAAACGACACGAGGAACCGATTTGCCCGCTTCTTCATCCACACTTTCACGCTTAATGAAGTTAATTGTATCTTCTACTTTACCCATAGGTAATCCTAGTGCATCTCGCACTTGTGGCATCGATGATAATGCATGTATTGCCTCTGCATATTTCAAATTGTGCTTTACTAAAGTTACTGCCATACTTTTTTCCCCTTTACTACGGCGCCATTGCCCCAAAGCACATAGGGCAAGTTGCGCCTCTTTACTTATAATACTCGCACTTAACTTGGATTATACGTAAACTGCCAAGATACACCAAAACGGTCTGCAATCCAAGCAAACTGCTCAGAAAAGCCATAATGACCTAGTGGCATCAAGGATTTTCCACCTTCCACAACTTGTGCTGCGAGGCTATTGATTTCCTCTAGCGTTTCACATTCAACAAAAATAGATGTTGCTGGCGTAAAAGTAAAGTTGTGTTTTATCACACTATCATTCACCAGGATCTTAAGACCTTTCAAATTAAGTACTGCCATTGCGACCTGCTGAGAATCCTCCATATACGTTAAACTCTCCACCGTTAAATCTTCAAACCACTCTTTATATTGTTGAATCGCTTCATTCGCTTGTCCTTGGAACATTAAAAATGTCGTTGCGCTTCTCATTTATTCAACTCTCCCTCATATTTAGTAATCCATTCTTCTGGTGTTATTTTCGACACAAGCTCGCCAATCAAATCATATGGAATATTTTTTGTGTTCGTAAAGCGAATGCAGCTTTTACCCATATTCAACTTTGTTGGTACACATTTCGCATATTCTTCTTGGAACCACGACAACAACGCATCATCAGCATAAATGCCCATGTGGTATAACGACACATGACGCTTTTGTGCAGCTAGACTAATAAAGGGAAGAGGCGTATTTGGCGTACAATGGTAGCCCTTAGGATATGTCCTCAGCGGCACAACAAAACTAATCATGTCGTATTGCATTGTACGCTCAAACCCCTCAGGCAAATTCGATTCCACAACAGCTACAAGCTTGGCAAAATCCTCACGCCATTTTTCATCTACTTGCTCAATGTATTCATTCATACCTTACCCTCACTTTTCGCTTTTCTGTACAATTCCTTCGTCTTAAAGCCTTGCCTAGTAAGGTCACGCATTTCTGCTAAACGTGCTCTTTGCGTTTCCTCTTTCTTCGCACTATAAATATAGCGAGCCCAATCCTTTTGGTAGCCTGGCGTTAAACCGTCATAAAAAGCTAAATCTGCTTCATCTTCAGCAAGTTGGTTGCGCAATTGTGGAATCATACTTTCGTAGTCACCTACACATTGACTGCTTGCCGTCTTCTTTTTCCCACGTGATTTACTATCTCGTTTGATGCTTAGTATAGAGAACGTATCGTCTAATGACATGAGACTTGCAAATTTATAGTCACTGCCGACAATGTATTTTTCTCCATCCACTTGAATGGCTGGGAAAATCTCATCTCGGTGAATAAACTGCTCATATTTTTTATTACCCTTTTTCGGATAAATTAAAAACAAATAGCCTTGATCTATTAAATTGCCGTCTTTTATACAGTTCTGCAGATACCGCGTCATTTCATCAGTTGAAAATACAAAAGAAATAATACGGTCATATGGAGCATCCCCACTCTGCTGAATACCTTCTAATATCAAATCTTGTGGTTGTTGATGAATATCAATAGATAGCATGTCCTTCAGTTTGAATTTTTTTTGCATCGACATGACATCCCTTCCTTACTTCATTTGTACTAAATTTATCATAAAAAAATCATCAATCCACTATGGAATGATGATTTTTTACATATTATTTAATTTTCGTATTCATGACTAAACCTTTAATAATTGGGTATGCTGTCCCGATGATCACGAGTGGTAAGAACCACCAACCTAAAGATTGTGCGTCACCTAAAGCAATTCGCACCATTTGAAAGCTAATAACAGCAAATATAATTAAGCAGTAGTTCTTCACATCATTTAATATTTTTCTGCTATTTAGATAAAATGCTTCCACATTATTTTCGTTTAAACGCGCTGGGTAGTTATGCATATGTGGCGCCTTTTCAAGTAATCCCAGTAGTATCCACAAAAATAGACCTATGAACGGCAAAATGAATAGTTCAACCTTTGAGCCCCAGCGATCTACTTCGCCTGCTCCATTAAAATGACCTGGAACTTCATCCGGTAGTTGGCCCCACATGATAATAATGTAAAGTATTGATGCAAGAAATATCCCCCCACCAATCCAATCCCATACTTTTTCACTCTTCGTTTTTGGTAAGTCTAAAATTGGCCTATACATTATCTCACACCCCGTTTATTTCTATATACTACTCTATACGGTAGTTAACACCACTTAGTTTCATCCTTCTTGGCAAATATGACATCATGGCATGTAAACTAATCGTAGTACATTATGTAAATACATATGGTTACTTATATTTCTCACTGAAAGAACAAATGATAGCTGCTACCGCATCCTCTGTACTAGCCACTTGGAGCGTTGCAAATTCCCTCACTGGATGTTCACCTACACAAACACTTTCCTTCGCTTTGGCAAACATCGACCTATCATTCGCATCATTGCCAAATGCAATAAATTCGCCCTCTACAACTCCCAGCTTCGTTAAGCCATTCCACTTATCAATACCACTTGGACTCATATCTATAATATTTTCTGACGTATGCTCATATAACGAAATTGGCAACTTCTTTAGCGCCTCCCATACTTCCTTGTGAAGTTCACCCGGAAATAAAACAACCTTCACAATCTCTTGAAGTTCTTCTAATGTAACCTTTTTAGCAAGTTTTAGTGGATCAAGATTTCGATAAATTGGATGTGCCTCACTACCTGTATAGGCATAATCCCAATTGCCATCCACCAAATACGGTAATTTATATGTACTGATCAAACCACGAATTTGCGCTACAATATCTGTTTTGAATGCTGTTACTGCAATCAACTCGCTCTCGTTTGCGACAAATGCGCCGTTCCCACCAACCATCGGAAACCTTTGCATTGCTTTTGGTAATACCGGTAGTAAATCACGAATTGGGCGTGCCGAAGCAAAAATGACCTCATGCCCATTTGTTATACAATTCTCTAATGCTACGATAATGTTTACACTTAAAGGCTGGCCTTTAAAACAAATTGTGCCGTCTAAATCGAATACAAATTTCATACTGTTCCTTCTTCCCAAAGTAATAATCTCTTCCTAATTATCTCATAAAAATAGCTTTTCGTTATCACCAATACCTCTTGATCGTCCCTGAGTATTCGACTAAATATCTGATTTAAACACAGCCATTTATCACCGAATAAGAGTACTTAAAAAGTAAATACCTACAAAATCAAAAAGTAGAACACTTTTTGACAGAAAATAAATAATTTTTAGAATATTATTGACAGAATGACAATATCAAAGTATTATTGCTTTCAACAACACATTGTAGGCCTAGATTGGAAATAGTAGAAATGTCTGTGTACTTGAAGAGAGCCGGTGGTTGGTGCAAACCGGTAGGCGCACATTTTGAACTCGTCCATGAGCCACTCCCTGAAAATTTCAAAGTAAGGGATGTCGGTTTCCCCCGTTATAGGGATAGACAGTGATAGCTGTCGATAAGGGGACTTTTTCTGTAAAGATGAAGTCAATTAGGGTGGTACCGCGAGCAAAAACTCGTCTCTATATTTTTATATAGAGACGAGTTTTTTTATTTTCATTCATCTCACCTATAGAGATGAATGAAAATAAAGCCTCCGGCGGATGTCACGGATTTTGAAAGGAGTTCATTGAGCAAGCACAATTCAAAATCAGGACGCAATAACGCCGAGGCGTAATTGAATTTTAAACAAAAAAAGGAGTGTTTGAAAATGGGAAGAAAAATTTGGGTGTTTGATACAACTTTACGTGATGGCGAGCAAGTGCCAGGGGCAAAACTAAACTTATACGAAAAAGTAGAGATTGCACAGCAACTCAAAAAATTAGGCGTCGATATTATTGAAGCTGGTTTCCCTGCTTCATCACAAGGTGACTTTGAAGCGGTAAAAGCTGTCGCACAAAAAGTCGGTAATACAAATGACATTATGATTACAGCGCTAGCGCGCGCCGTGCAAGCAGATATCGATTCTGTTTACAATGCTGTAAAGTACGCTGAAAATCCAATGATTCATATGGTACTTGGCACTTCTGATATTCATGTTGAAAAGAAATTCAGTAAATCCAAAGATCAAATTTTACAAATCGGTGTAGATGCCGTGAAATATGCTAAAACGCTTCTACCTCAAGTGCAGTATTCAACAGAGGACGCATCACGTTCTGACTTCGAATACCTGTGGAAAACAATCGAGGCTGTCATGAAAGCCGGGGCAACAATGATTAACGTACCTGATACTGTTGGTTTTGCAGAACCAGAAGAATTCGGCGCTATGATTTATAAGCTAAACGATCGCATGAAAAATCTAAACGATAGTGTATTACTAAGCGTGCACTGCCATAATGACCTTGGTATGGCAACAGCTAATACACTTGCAGCCATTAAAAACGGTGCAGATAAAGTTGAATGTACAATTAATGGTATTGGAGAACGTGCAGGAAATGCCGCACTTGAAGAAGTTGTGATGGCATTAAAAACTCGTAGTTCTGTATATAACGCTGAAACGCGCATCAACACAAAAGAAATTATGAATACATCTCGCCTTGTATCGAGCTTCATGGGCCTAGACGTACAAGTAAACAAAGCAATCACCGGTGACAATGCATTTGCCCACTCATCGGGTATTCATCAGGATGGTCTACTAAAATCTCGTGATGCTTACGAAATCGTACATCCAGAAGATGTAGGATTAGATGATATGGAGCTAATATTAACAGCTCGTTCTGGGCGTCATGCAGTGAAAAATGCGCTTGAAAAACTTGGTTTCAACCAGTTAACTGATGAGGAGTTTGAAGGAGTATTTGAAGGCTTCTTAAAACTAGCGGATGCAAAGAAAGAAGTATACGACCATGATTTATATGTGATCGTAGAAAGCTATTATGAAAAGCACGATGCAACTCATGCCAATGCTACTCATTATAGCGATCAATTTTTTGATTTCGCTGACCTACAAGTCGTCAGCAATGCAAGCTTCCCTTCTGCTAGCGTGAAAATCCATAAAGGCGGAGAAGTATTCAAAGCTAGCGCTGTTGGTTCTGGCCCGATTGATGCGTTGTATTCTGCGATTGCAGACGTTACAAAAATTGACGTAAAGCTTGTGGAATATAATATTAACAGCGTATCTCGTGGCAAAGAAGCACTTGGTAAAGTAAAAATTACGATTGAACATGAAGGTGAAAAGTATATCGCAAAAGCTGCGGATACAGATATTTTAAAAGCAAGTGCGCTTGCATATATTAATGCGATTAATAGCATTGTCGTTGCCAAATTGACGCCTGTTATGAACGTTTAGTCATTGGTCGTTGGCTGAGCGGCGCTACTACTGGCTTCCCGAGCGGTAATTGCCTTTGCTGAGCGATGCTGCTGGTTACCCCGGCGGCAATTGCCTCTACTGAGCGACGCTGCTGGTTACCCGAACGGTAATATACCTTGGCTGAGCGGTGCTGCTGGTTACCCGAGCGATAATATACCTTGGCTGAGCGGTGCTGCTGGTTACCTGAGCGGTAATATACCTTGGCTGAGCGGTGCTGCTGGTTACCTGAGCGGTAATATACCTTGGCTGAGCGGTGCCGTTGGATACCAGGGAGTAATACGCCTTGGTTGAGTGCGGACACTAAAAAGCAGTATGACCAAAAACTGGTTATACTGCTTTTCTCAATTATTTACTGTCTTCCACTAATTTATTATATTCTTCTTCAATCAGCGCGACGTCAATTCTTTCAAATAATGTCACGACCTCACAAATCATTAACGGAAGTTCCACTTGCTCGCCCCACTCTATTTTTTCCACACCTAGCATGTCACGAATTTCTCTTGCTGAGAAAGGTAAAAATGGCTGTAAGAGCTGACCCAAGTTGGCAATGATATAGACACAAGTCGCGAGTGTCACATCACCAGATGCTGGATCTTCCTTCACCTGTATCCACGGTTGCTGTTCGTCAAAATAACGATTAGCAGCACGAATATATTCAAAAATCCCTTCTAATGCCTGTTTAAAATGCCCGCCTTCAATTTGCTGACCAGCATCTACGAAGAGCTTTACAGTACGCTGTTTCACATCTTTATCAACAGAAACTTGTGGAACCTTACTTTCAAATGACTTCTCTAGGAACTTCAATGTACGATTGACAAAATTGCCGTATGCACCAAGCAATTCCCCATTATGACTATAGATAAATTCTCGCCATGAAAAGTCCGTATCACGATTTTCTGGCGCATTCATTGTTAAAAAATATCGAATTGAATCGGGATTATACTTACTCAAAATATAAGGTACCCATACCGCCCAATTTTGACTCGTTGATAATTTCCGCTTCTCTAACGTCAAATATTCATTCGAGATAATATGCGTTGGGAGTGCCTTCTGGTTGATGCCCATTAAAATCCCTGGCCAAATAATCGTATGGAATGGAATATTGTCCTTACCATGTACATAATACGAAATGGTTTCTTCATTCCATAAGTCTTCAATCGCAATACCATGCTGTTTCGCCCATTCCATACTTGCCGTTAAATAACCCGCCACCGCTTCAATCCACACGTAAATTTTCTTACCTTCAAATCCATCAACAGGCACATCAACGCCGTTTGGTAAATCTCTAGTCACAGCACGGTCTGGCACACCTTCAGCCAAATATCGCTCGGTTAAGCCCAGCGCATTTTCACGCCAGCGACCACCTGCCTTCGCATCTGCCAAATACGTTTCGAGCCTCCCCTGAAACTGACTAAATGCAAAATAAAAATGCTCTGTTTCTCGAATCTTCGGCTCATTGCCGCAAATTTTACAACGCTTGTCGATTAAATCGAGTGGATCTAAAATGGTCGAGCAATGATCACACTGATCACCGCGTGCCTTTGCTCCACAGGTTGGACAAACACCTTCGACGAAACGATCGGGTAAAAATTGCTTGTCCGTCTCGCAATAAGCCTGCTCGATCTTTTTCTTATACAAATGTCCATTTGCTAACAACTGTAAAAAAATATTTTGCACCGCTTCATGATGATGCATTGTGTCTGTTCTTGTGTACGTATCATACGTAAAACCTAGCTCTTGAAAACACTGTGTAAATTCAGCATGATAATGATCGGCAATTGCCTCTGTCGTGGTATTTTCCTGTGCAGCCCGAATTGAAATCGGTGTACCGTTACAATCACTACCCGATACATATAATACTTTCTCGCCCTTTTGTCGGTAATATCTAGCCAAAATATCACCTGGTAATAATGCGGCAACATGCCCTAAATGCAGTGAACCATTAGCGTATGGCCACGCACCTCCTATAACAATTGTCATTCTGTGTTACTCCCCTCACCAAAAAAAGTGTATAAAAAAACGCCCTAATCATTACGATTAGGACGAGTTTACCCGTGTTACCACCTATATTTACAAATAGCTTACACTACTTGCCTCATTCAGTACATCTACTAGTTGCGAGAGATACTGCTGCTGTTGTAACGAGTGCCTATCTCGTCGTAGCCTACTCGCTAATGCTTTCGGTACGAAGCTCAAAGGTCATTTTCAAAAGGGATCATTTACCTCATTTCCACCAACAGAGGCTCTCTATCAAATATCGTCCAATTTACTTTTCCTTCTCAACGCTGTTCTATAAGTTTGGCATAATTTTACCCTTTTCTCTTAAAAAAAGCAATGCAAACATCGGAAGCACCAACATATAATTCTCATTTAAGTCAAAATAGATTAATGTTTTGTATGGTCATACTGCCACCTTATCAACAAAAAGTTTCGCACGCTGTCTAATATGGTCAATACATTCCTCTTCAGTCATCTGTAATTCTGTTTCAAAGCCTTTCATAGAGCCGCTCACTTCATAAGTATTTGTATGGACATCCACTTTCACTGTCATATACCGGTTACCTTTATAAATAACTACACCTATTACCTTTCCTGATGCTGTATCGATAAATGGGTAGTCGTATTTAACTGTCTTTGCTATAGAATCCTTCTTACCAGTGATTGCACGCTTTCCTCGCCCAAACAAGAAACCTCCCACCACCGTAGCTATTACCGTACTCCGTAACACCTTAATTTTTTTCATCCTTCATCCCCCTATAAAAAGAACACAGATACTGCTCAACAATACCTGTGCCCCATTATTATTATTTTTTCTTCACTTGCTTTAAACTCTTCGCAATTTGCTTCCACTTACGCTGCTCATCAAGTCTTGCCTGCGTATTTGTTTTACGTTCCATAAAGGCCAGCTCTTTCTGTAATTTGAAATAACTTTGCAGGCGCGATTCCTCTAATTCTCCATCACGAATCGCTTGTTGCACAGCGCATTGCGGCTCATTTTGATGCGAGCAATCACGATAGCGACAAACTGCGGCAAACTCCTCAATATCCTTAAAACTAGAAGACAAACTGTCGCCCTGATCCCATAATTGCAGCTCGCGCATTCCCGGTGTATCGATTAAACAACCACCACTCGGTAATACAACTAATTCCCGATGCGTAGTTGTATGGCGCCCCTTCGCATCGTCTTCGCGAATATCCGAAACTTTCATTAACTCATCTTCAACTAGCGCATTAGTCAGCGTCGATTTCCCAGCCCCGGAAGAGCCGAGTAGTGCACCTGTTACCCCATCTGTAAATAGTGCTCGAATATCCGCTAACCCTTCGCCTGACAACGCACTCGTCACAAAAATGTCTACACCAAATGCAATTGCTTCAACTTCACTTACATATTGCAATACGTCAGAACATAAATCTGCTTTTGTCAGCACAATCACTGGCTTCGCACCAGAATCCCAAGCTGCCACCAAATATCGCTCTAAACGGCGAATATTAAAATCTGCATTTAAACTCATCACAAGAAGCACAATATCAACGTTTGATGCCACGATTTGCTCTGTTATCTCTTTTCCTGCAACCTTTCGTGAAAATACAGACTTTCTAGCAAACAATTTATGAATAATAGCCCTTTCCTCACCAGCCATTTTCTCAACAAGCACCCAATCACCAACTGCAGGGAAATCCCCACGTGAAAGAGATGTATAAGCAAAGTGACCCGCAACTGTTGCAAGCCACTCGCCCTCTACTGCTAGCACACGATACGAATGCTTATGTTCCAACACAACTCGTGCAGGCACGCAGTTCTTAAATTTTGCTTCCTCCATAAACGCTGTCATTTGCTCTTTAAAATATGATGAAAATCCTAATGTTGTTACTTTCAATTTTTATTCCTCCTGAATGTGTATAATTAATTATGCCTTGGCGTTTTACTCCAACTACATAAAATAAAAAAACCTTATAACTGCAATTCGGCAGTTACAAGGTTTCACAGGCACGTTCAAGAGAATATACAATCAAATTGTATATTTTAGGCGTGTGAAATTGAACAAACCGAATTGCAGTTCGCTAAAAACGGATCTATTCATCATGTCACATCACCTACTTCCGATATAGTTATTTTCAATATATCCAAACCCACTAAAATTGTCAAATCCAAATTTAAAAGCATGTATCCTATTCTTCCTAGCATACACTTAAAGAGACCACTTTTTTGCGAAGGAGATGTTTTGGATTGTCTAAAATAGTTTCTATCGGTACATATCAGCCACCTTACACATTACAGCAGGAAAATGCGGAGGAATTAACGAGAGAGCTCTTTTATCAGAAAATCCCACGACTCGAACGCTACTTAAAAGTATTTGAAACTGGTGATATCGAAACTCGCCATTTTTGTGTGCCCGCCGAATGGCATCGCACTGAGCATACTTTTGAAGAACGCAATAATCTATATATCGAGCTTGCGACAAATTATAGCGTAGAAGTAATTAAGACCTGCCTACAAAATGAAGCATTCCTACACACACCCATTACCACAGAAGAGATTGATGCCATTATTTTTGTCAGCAGTACAGGCATCTCTACACCTAGTATCGATGCACGTGTCATGAATCGACTCTCTTTTTCAGATAGGCTAAAACGCATACCACTATGGGGGCTTGGCTGTGCTGGTGGAGCAGCTGGTGTAAGTAGAGCCTATGATTTTTGTAAGGCTCACCCACAAGCTAAGGTACTTGTCGTTTGTGTCGAACTTTGTAGTCTTACGTTTCAACAGAACGACTTTTCGAAAAGCAATTTAATCGGTGCTTCTCTTTTTGCAGATGGTGCTGCTTGCATACTAGTATGCGGCGATGATGTCACTATCCCTTCGAAAAAACGTATCCCTTCTATCCTAACTACCGGCTCTAAATGGATGCCTGACTCTGAGAATGTCATGGGCTGGAACATTAAAAACAATGGTCTTCACGTTGTTTTCCAAAAAAGTATCCCTTCTATTATCACAAGTTGGCTTGGTCCATTCATCGAGCAATTCCTAGCAGAACAGCAGCTCTATAGTGAACAACTCCATCATTTCATTGCGCATCCAGGCGGCAAAAAAGTATTAAAAGCCTATGAAGATACCCTGTACCTTACCGAACAAAAAACCGACATTTCTCGAGAAATTTTAAGGCATCATGGCAATATGTCGTCCCCTACCGTCCTCTATGTATTAGAGCAGTTTATGTTAAGAGAATGTAATGTCAATGACACTGGTTTGCTTGTCGCTCTCGGCCCAGGCTTCTGTGCGGAAGCCGTACTACTAAAATGGAGGGAGTAGTATGATCTTTTACATCATTGTATTTCTAGTTATCGCTCAACGACTTACTGAGGTGTTTATCGCAAAGCGTAATGAAAGATGGATGCTGTCTCAAGGTGCCTATGAGATTGGTGCCTCTCATTATCCATATATGCTCGCACTGCATAGTAGTTTTTTTCTTTTTTTAATAGTAGAAGTGATGACGAGTAGTAACAGTCTCTCGCCCTTATTCCCGTTATTTTTTATTTTGTTTGTAGCCGTTCAAGCTTTGCGTATTTGGTGCTTACGTTCTTTAGGTCCATTTTGGAATACAAAAATCATTATTTTACCTGGAGCCGAAGTCGTAAAAAAAGGTCCCTATGTATTTTTTCGCCACCCAAATTACGCCGTTGTTTGCCTAGAAATTTTACTATTACCCTTGATGTTCCAAGCTTACCTAACAGCTTTTTGCTTTACACTTTTAAATATTACAATGCTATCTGTTCGCATTCCAATTGAAGAGCAAGCGTTAAGAGAAACGACAAATTACAATAATGTATTTCAAAAAAAGATTTCGGGATCCTAACCGAAATCTTTTTTGCTAACTGGATGAAACAAAAAGAATCCACCCTTTATCAAAAAAGAGTGAATCATGGTAAACTTGACTATCTCTTTGAATAACGTTGTTTCATTTTATTAGAGTTATTGTCCTTCAATATCTATCACAAGCTGATCTAATTTCCGTTCCAAGTCGTTTAAGATACGTAATTTTTCATCCAACTGTTCTTCAAAATCTCTCGATTGCCCCATTACTTTTTCCACTTGAGCATCTAAATACGCGAGAACTTGATTATTTTTCGCTTGTTCGCCATCTAAAGACGAGCTGCCCCCGGTAGCATCTTCATCTCGTTCTTTTAACTCAGTGATCTTGTGTAAGAGTTTTTCAATTTCATTACTTTTTTCTTCTAACTCTTTCACTAAATACTTTTTAACGTAATCTGACTCATGCATCTCCTTGTGAGTTTCTTCAAATTTCCCAACGACAGAATGCATTTGTTTGTTTGTTTCTTGAAAGAAATCTATCAGCTTGTTTTCAAGATTATCGATAATCCCCTTATAATTTACTTCTCTCAGTTCTCCTCTATCTTGACTATAGGCTACCAATTCCTCTTGAGCTTTTTTTAGGGCTTCTGACAACTGTTTGTTTATTGTCCTTAGCTCATTCTTTTCTTTCAATAACGCCTCAATTGAAGAAATTTGCTTAACTCTCTGTATATCCTGAGATTGAATCACTTCATTATACTCATTTTTTTCCTTCTCAAAATCTTTCTTCAATTTCAAAATCACCAATGAGAGTTCCTTTTTCTCACTCATTAATTGCACGATTTCTTCCTCTAGTTTAACTACTAGTGAATAATAATCGCTTTCTCTGTGTATTCGTACTTCATTTTTATATTTAGCTAACTCCGCTTTTAAAAAAATTATCATTTGTTGCAGCTGAAAAGGATCATTATTTTTGATACTTTCATTATCCACAGTAGTGCCCCCCATCATGAAAGGTTTTTAAGTAAACTAATAATCTCTTCAAATTCCTTTTTGTTATTCTCTATCATTTCATCAAGTTCCTTCACAACCTTTATTTCAAATTCTTCATTAACTTTTAAAGTTATTTGATTCTTCTCCCCTGATAACAAATAGCCAATCAGTAAATTCAGTGTGCCTTTCTCAAGGAAGGCGAAACTATTATTGTTTTTCTTGCTATTATCATTTAATTTGGCAATCTGTTCTTTCATAAAATCGTTGAGCAAACTCCTCATCAACACATCTTTTTCTTGTTCATCTATTTCACTCATGTTCACCCTCCTGTATAAGACTGAATCCATTGAGATTGATCGGATTTATCACAGCCATACCATCTTGCAATTGATCGCAGTAGGTAACTCCCGTGATGCTACCCGCATAAGATGTACTATGAGCCCATTTAATCTGGAAGTTTGAAAATGAAATAATCTCATTTGGCTCAATAGATGTTTTACCTAATGGTTTTAATAAAAATTCTACTTTATTTGCTTTATCATTTATTCGTTCCCATCCAGCTGCACCTTTTAGATTTTGCTTAAAGTGCTCATAAACATACTGTCCAGAGAAGGAAAAAGGAGAGTCTTCGGGTAACTTTATACACACATAAGGATTTATTAATGGCTGATAGCCGATATTATAAATATGGTAAGAACCCATGCATAAGCTCTCTTGTTGCGGATCATGGGAGATAATTAACGAAGACGTAAAATAGCTTATTACATTTACACTTTGCGAAATATTAAGTGCCTCTACCCTCTTTCTAAATTCAGATAAATATGACTGAGTTTGATGTTTAAGTTCTTTTATTTTCACTTCTACAGCATCCTGATCAGTTCTCATAATTACCGCCCCCCATTTGGTTGCTGTCGTACATCTATTACATTTGTACACATTAATAATGCACCAACATAACTGTCCCAAACTATGTAATCAATATAAAAAATAAAGAGAGGGTTACCCTCTCTTCATCATATGTTCTTTGCATTTCGGTTAGCACAATTAACCGCCATTTGGGAATATAACTGAGCATTGCTGTGGTCGAGCTGCTCCTGGACATGCGAATGGTAAATCTGCTCTTGGTTCGCAGTAAGTTGCTAAGAACTCAACAGTAACTGGGAATGTAGACTGGATACTTTGACAAACTGCTACCGTAATCGTTAAAGCCGAGAACGTGATTGTATCTGTACCAGCAGTAAGCGTACCTGTTGTGCACACAAAACAATCTAAATCTGTATACGTAATTTCTACGTCTGTTCCTTTAGGTGCACACAATGTAATTTGTTCGCAACGCGAAACCGGAATATTCGCACTAGTTAGCGTAGCCCCATTTGGTAAACACACAGTAAGTGTAAGAACAAAATTCTTTTGAACATTCAACTGTTGAAGACATACTGTTGCTCCATCGATAGTGAATGCACGGTTCTCGCGATTCAGAATCACTATTGGATTCGTCGACGCTGGCGTTACATTACATTTAACCGTTGCCCCTGTTAAATCTGTTGCTGCCGTTACACCCGGAAAAGACATTGATCCAGCGGGCGAAATATCAAATGACATCTCTTTAACAATCCAGTCATACACCTTATCAACATTTATACAAATGAGTTCTGGCGCCTGGGATGGCATATTCTCTTGCATCTATATTGACACCTCCATAATTTTTTTATCTTTCGTTTGTAGCATATGACGCTAAAATAATAGTGCTTAGGCATTCAAATAAATTGTCATGTTATTTGAACAATTACCCGACAAAGCACTAGATAATTAAGGGGCTAATACAATAACCATCATTTGGGTAATGCCATTTGATGTGCAGTTTTAACGGTATCAATTACTTTTTCAATGTCTTCTACTATATAAAATTAAATGCTATGACTTATTGGGGTTTTGTAACACAAAGTAAACATTTTTAATAAAATACTAATGGAATGGAAGGAGTGAACTATAATGGAAGATCCTAAATTGTACTCCGCTCAAGAAATAGAAAAACTAAAACAGAAAATTGCAACATACAGGGAAACGTTAACTACATTAAAAAAAGAAACTTCGATTGAAGATTATCTTTTGATCAAAAGTGAATTTGATAAATTTAAAAAGCAAGTATCACATTTAGACGGTTTAACTAAAACGATGGATGTAAAGAAAAATATGCATATTGGGGAATATGAGGAGCAAGTAAAACAAATTTCAAATCAAATTGACTTTCTTAACCAAACTGTTGAGGAAATCAACCAAGAAATTTTGCTGATTTTGAAAAAAATAATTACGAATGAGGACAATGAACTTACAGATAATAAAATTGCACCTGCGGGTCATAGAAATTTTTCAAAAAATGATACTAATAGTAAAACAATGAGAGAGGCAACAACCCACAATCAAATATCGATAACTAACACGCAACCATCCTTCAAACTGTTACAAAGTTTGGCTGGGAAGGCTATTGAAATTCAAAACATAGGAAAACCTACACCCGGCCTTGAAACTCAGGCCCCCCCACCAGAAGCGCGTCATTTTAATCAGCAATACTTTCAATTAACAGGTACACACCCAAGTCAGATCTACAACGGTTTATATAAAAACACTACAATGGAATCAACCCTTCAATTTAAAAATGCGACAGTCATACAGGAAGCACCGGCAAGTGCATCTGAAAATAGTACGGATAATTCACCTCCAATAGAGGAAGAACCTGTGGATACACATATCTCCGATACTGCTGAAGCTGATCTCTCCGAAGAAATTGTGCTTCCAGCAGAGAAAATTATTGAAGCCCAATATACACCGCCTATTGAAGAACTAAGTGATCAAGTTGAGTCGCCTAAAGAGGTGACGGATGATAAAACTAAAAAAGAGCAAAATTCTTTGTTTTTTAATATTTTTAGAAGAAGGAAATAATCTCTAAATAATGGAAATTTAATAATAAAATAGAGCCCGCAATAGTCATATACAACCAACCTAACTTTATATAGGTGGTTGTTTTTTTATGTTTACCTAGATCCGTCACTATGTAATTTTTGCTATACATATTAATCATGCCAACTACATGCCGTTGATACCCTTCCCGTTTTTCAACGAATAAAATAATGATGAAAAGAGGCGAAAAATTATTGATACCATCATTAATAACAACAATTAAGATTGTCCACTAGAATCTAGTGGATGCAAAGTTCTAAGACCGTTTCTTGCTATTAATGAAGCCTGTGTAAAGCCGCAGTCCTCGGTTAGCTTTAGCACAATAATTCCTTTTGCTTCTGGGATTTCACCTGTAAATTTAAGTACATTAGAGAATAGC
The DNA here is from genome assembly GCF_044761695.1 of Lysinibacillus sp. NPDC097287. Taxonomy (NCBI): domain Bacteria; kingdom Bacillati; phylum Bacillota; class Bacilli; order Caryophanales; family Bacillaceae; genus Lysinibacillus; species Lysinibacillus sp. NPDC097287. Next base: position 99,929 of record NZ_JBIWCX010000007.1, on the reverse strand, counting down.
ATTATTGATGTACCTAGTTTTATCGGAATTGGTTCTACCCTACCTGGTGTGACTATTATAGGTAATGCATTTGATAAATCAGGGGCTGCAACTGAAGCGTCTTCTTTTTCACGTTCCGATAAGATTATAGCTATTTCCGCATCCTTTCCTACAACGATTGGGATTAATAACCTAGCTGAAACAACTACGACTAATGTTGGATCTATCTTGTACCAGCGGGTAGCACTTTTTTCACCGCTACAAATGCAACTGTTGATTTGGCTTCATTTTGCTATATTGAATGAATATCTGAAAGAAAATGTTCAGTAAGGAGTGAGTACTTCATAAAAGTAAACCCCTTCATACAAAGAGACATTAGCATTTACTCACTCCTCACTTTCTATGGTTGGTATACTTTTAAAGCAATAAGCATAAGGTGAACCTAATTATTCCCACCACTACCTCCGCCGTTATTTCCTCCACCACCATTACCTCCGCCGTTATTCCCTCCACCGCCATTTTGTCTAACACACGCGATAGGGATAGCAACAAAAGGTCCAAATCTATTACATCTATTTTTCCAAGATGAACCACCGCTTCTGCAACTTTTCACGAAAAACACCTCCTTTCCTCAATATTTTATTCATTAAAGTAACAGGTACATAGGGCAAAATTAACACGAACAGGTCTTTGTTGGTGTAATGTCCAATTTTTTCGCAAATTATTGATAGAACTAGTTACTGAACAGTATGAGTAAATTAATTAATAAGGTAATCCACTACTTACTACGAATATTCAAGAATTTGTGAAAAACCATACTATAACTAGACAACCTCATCATGTGTTAACAAGTTGTGGGGTAACATGTTAGTTAACGTGATCAAGTCCTACGGGGGCAAACGTTCCCCACCCAGCTACTATCAATCTATAAATTGAATAAAAAATAGTCAACCAGATTTTTTCACTGGCTGACCATATTATTCGAACGAGGGCTATAGTTAAAAAATGGAGTTTGATTCTACAGATTTTGTAGATTCAGCTCTTTTTTATTTAACCCCTATTTAAGCAACAATCTTTGAGAAACTGCCTTACCTTTACAGAACTCTACAATGTCCATGCGACTAATCTAAAATGACTCTCTGTACGTAGTTGATTGCCCTTCCAAATTGCTCTTCGCTGAATATGATAATGAGGAAAGGAGGTGTAAATATGTGTTCAAATTGTATGAATAATGGTGGTTGCGGCCGCGGTGGAAACGATTGTGCGAACCTTGGACCGTTTATTGCTGTTGACGCTGCTTGTATTACTACACCACCGCCGCCTACTGTCACTGGTTCAATCATCCCATTCTCTTCTGGTGTTACACCTGTTGTATTAGCAACAATTGTAGGTGGTCTTGTCGGCGTACCTAGCCTTATCGGATTTGGTTCTGCTGTTCCTGGTGTAACTGTTTTAGGCAATACACTAGACTTATCATCAGTTGTAACTGAAGCCTTCTCAGTACCACGTGCAGGGAATATCACAGCTATTTCTGCATCCTTTACTGCTACAGCGGCTGTAACTCTCGCTGGCACAACTGTCGTTCAAGCAACAGTCTACAAAGCGCCTGCAGGAAGCACTATGTTCACTGCTACAAACGCGACTGTTAATTTAGCTCCTGCTTTCACAGGAGTCATTGCAGTAGGTGGAACAGCTTTTGCCTCATCAACTGTCACACCTGTCCCAGTAGTAGCAGGTGACCGTCTATTAATGGTGTATTCTATTCTTGTTGATGGTATTACTGTAATACAGACACTTACTGGAACAGCAAGTGCTGGTATCACTATAGCTTAAGTTCACCACATATATCTCTGTGGAATAGAAAAATTAAAAAGTATGATAGCGTTACTAAATTGAAGCTGGAAATGGCCAACTCAAGCATAATCGCATTTTGATGTAGCTTCTGGGAACCTTTTGGCATGACCATATTCTCCGTTAATCCTAAACAGTTATCATGTTTATAAAAAACAGGCAATTTCTTGTTCAACTTTGAATAAGAAATTGCCTGTTTGAGTTTGAAACGAACCTACAAAGAAACACGTTTTTTTATCCCCTACCATTCAAAAATAATTATTTCGCTAAAGCATTCTGAATATGTGCAAGATGATGCTTACCATGCCACGCATATAGACCAATTGCACAATCAAGTGTTACCAGCCCCGTATCAGGATGCTTGAAAGATCTTTGTAATTGCTCAGCTGTTAGACTTCCCAACAAATAAACCCAACGCTCATGCAGACTTTCAATCACTTTATACGAAACTTCTATTGGCATTTCTGAATCTGGTAGCTTTGCCCACTCGACTTCATTATAAGGCTTAATCGTCGGTTCTTCTTCAGTTAAAGCCAGCTTAAAACGGATATAGCTATTCATATGGCTATCCGCAATATGGTGTACAAGTTGAGACAAAGTCCAGCCATTTTCACGATAGGTATTTCCTAATGATTGTTCATTCACACCACTAAGTGCCTTTGCTAGCTGTCTTGGCAACAGTCGGATATCCTCAATCCAGCCTACAACATGCTTTTCTAAAATTTTTTCAGGACATTGAAATTGACCAATTGGATATCTTTCATCGCTCATCACAATCACTCCCACTTTGTAATTAATCAACATCATAATTTAATTGTATCGAAGTACTGTCCATCCATTTCGAGTAAAATCGCAGTTACAAGTGATTTTAGTGGGTGGGTTACAGATATTCCAGAAGCATTTGAAAATTGTTGTGCTGCATCCACCATTGAAAGTTGTGCAACAGAGATTATTGAACGCTCATGAACAGATTCATGGAGAAATTGTAAAATCGCTTTATTATATGCTTCTTTTTTCCCCTGCATAAGAAGCTCAAATGAATTTTCAATTACATGTATTTTAATATTTATCTTTTTCTCATGATATTTAGCATACTGTTGAAGCCGTTCAATCGTTCCCGTGACAGTTGCTGGGTTTGTAAACAAAAGCGTTTGTGGCTGTGGCTCGCAGCAAATGACTTCAAAGTATGGCTCATCAATTTTAATAATTGGAATCTCTAATATTAGGTATTCATCTTTTAATACAGCAATCATGTTTGTACAAGTGATTAAAATTGCATCAACATCGCAGCTCGCAATCCACTCTAGATGCTCCTTTACTTTTACTAACGCATCCACTTCGTGAAATTGTTCATCCTGCATCATCTTATACATAAGTCCCGAATCGACATAATGTACAAGCTCTACTTCATGCATTGCCAATGCCGTTTCTATATAGGCGATATTCGAATGATGTGCATGCAAACAGCCTAGTCTTTTCTTCATCCTAAATCACCTTAGCCGGTAGCGTTTTAGCCATTGTCACAACTGGAATTGCTATACCGTTACGGTTTTCAACCACTTCTTCCTTCGTAATTACATAGCCCAAAGATTGATATAGAGCAATATTTCTAAGCACATCCATACGAACCTTACATTCACTTACTTCTTTCCCCTGCATACATGCATATTTTTCGATTTTAGCCACTAGTGCTTTGGCTAATCCCTGCCCTTGTTTTTCAGGAACTACAGATAGTCTGAAAAAATAAATACCCTCATCATTCATTGTAAATCGCACTATTGCGACTGGCTGTGCCTCTATATAGGCAATAAAAGCCTGTTCTCCTTCAGTTAAGGCTTGTTCAATCGAAGTCACTGTTTCACTTAAAGCACTAGAAGGTGGCGTTGCATATTCATACTCTTTAAAAGCCTGTAGCATAACCTCGTGAATCACTGGTGCATCTTCAAATTTCGCTAATACTATTTTCATTTACCCTATCCCCCTTTTGGTTTAATATTCATTTTAATGTATTTTTAAACATAAATAAACCGTATTATCAAAAGATAATACGGCTTATTCTATTATGAACAGCTCCTTTAAGATTTTAAATCTTTTGTTTGGCATTCTAATTATTATGAGTCTGCTAAAAATATATCTACCTCTAAAAAAATTTTTTAATCAATAAACCGCGTCATTCTGCCTGTTTTTTAACTTCTTGTTTTGAAAGAAAAAAAACTGCTATTAATATAAATCCAAATCCTATAAAATGGAGAAAGAAGATTTCCTCACCTAAGATAACCACAGATAAAATAGTACTACTCAACGGTAAAAAACTAGTTAATACGCCCGTCGAACTTGCTGGAACTTTTGAAACACCTTGATGCATCAAAATAAAAGCAATGACTGTTACAACCAAACCGGAATATAATATTAATCCCCATTCTGTAATAGATACCTCTTTAAACTCAAACTGACTACCCTCAAAAAGGGAAAAAGGAAGAAATAAAACAGCACCAAATAAACTGACAAATGTTGAAATAGCAAGAGGGCTGACACTTTGAGCGACATATTTCCCAAATATTATAAACAAAGCCTCACTAATCACTGCGCCAAAAATAAACAAATTTCCTAATAGAGAGGATGAATCACTGTCTGTACTTAAAAGAAATTGGTAACCATTAATAATCATCGTTCCTAAAACTGCAAGCAGTATCCCTATCACTAGATTAGTTGTTAATTTTTCTTTAAGAATTAAACAAGAAAGTACAACCGTAAACGCCGGTACAGTGCTTGTAATTAATCCCCCTTCAATGGCTGTAGTCTTTGTTAGACCATATAACATGAAAATATTAAACAAAAAAACACCAAATAACGCTTGTAAAAACAAAAAGAAAAAATCTTTCTTATGAATAGACGGAATTCCTTCCACTTTTATCAATAAGGGCACTAAAATCATTGTTGCTACTAGAAATCTTAATTCAGAAGCTAAGAACAGAGGAAAACTTTGAACAATCAGTTTCCCGGCCACAATCGAACTGCCTACAATGCTCATAGCCAAAATTATTTTTAAGATTGGTAGTAAGTGGCCGTTCAATAAGACTCCTCGCTATTCAATAAGGTTGGATTAATAATGTCTGTTACCGCTAAATAGAGATTTTCTGGATATTCGGCGATACGATGACACAAATATAAATACCACTCTTTTCCGTATGTTAGATAAACCTTGCAGTTGTACCCTTTTCTTTTTAAATCTTTTAATAAACCAGGGCGTATTCCATAAAGCATCTCTATCTCAACACAATCACGCTTGAAATATTGACGCTGCTCCATTTCCTGAATCAGAATCTCATCATGCGTAGCAATCGATAATGGATGATTTGCTTCTATTAATTGTTCGACAAAATTCAGGTAACGCATATTCAATTCCTTCGATCTTTTCATAGCAATATCCGCAGATTCTTGAAAGGCACCTTTCACGAGCCGTATCTTCCCAGGATATTGAATTAATTCTTGAATATCTGAATCTGTGCGATATAAATGTGTTTGGATTGTTATACCAACATTTGGATATTTTGTAGTCACTCTTTTATAGACATCAATAATATCACTCGTCTTCGAGGACTCTTCCATGCTTACCATCAGCATAATCCCATAGTGATTTGCTTTATGAGCAAGCTCTAGTAAATGTTTATATGCAAGTTCCGAATTGATAGATAGCCCAATATGGGATAAATCAAATGACACTGTTTGTTTAATTGCCAATGAACCCATTTCTTCGATAAGATCTAAAAATTCATTTTTAACTTTTTGACATTCTTCTAAATTTGTTATGTTTTCTCCGATGAATTCTAGCGAAGTAAGATAATCTTTTGAAATTAATTGTTTTGCTGATGTGATTGCGTCTTGTCTTTTTTCTCCAGTTACATATCGCTTTGCAGCTTTTAATAGTAATGGATAAAGTTCGTTTGATTGTTGGATGTAATCTTTAAACTGTTCGTTTCTTGCAGCAGACTTTAATGCTCGAATTACTTGAATTTCTGGATTTTTCATCTTTATTCAACTCCTATTTGTTATTTAAAACCAATTTATCACGGTAAAAGTGGTGGGAGTAGTGCCACTTATTATCCTTTTACAAGGTACCAATTCTATAGAAGGAGATTACTAAAAGATGCTATGGATACCAATTGATCGTTCGTTAGATATACCTTTATATAGGCAAGTCTACCAACAAATTCGAGAAAATATTTTAAATGGAGATTTACAATCCGGAGAAAGACTTCCATCCACACGTGAATTTTCTTCTGAATTGGCAGTGTCTCGGAATGTGATTTTAGAAGCATATGATCAATTATTGGCAGAAGGTTTTTTAGACTCACGAAGAGGTTCAGGGACATTTGTTGCAAAAGGGGCATTTTTAAAACAACATGAAAATCCATCTACTTTTCATAGCTTAAATAGCATTGAAGAAAACATTAATGAGGATAACATCATCAACTTTCGTTCAGGAATACCAGCTTTAGATTTATTTCCACGGAAGACTTGGTCAAAGTTATCTCATAGTATTTGTAATGAAATTGCACCTTCTAACTTTGGGTATGACCTTCCTGAAGGTCGACTAGAATTAAGACAAGCTTTATCTCGCTATTTATTAAGAACTAGAGGTGTCGATTGTCATCCAGAACAAATTGTGATTACCTCCGGTGCAACTCAGGCATTAACACTTGTTTCTAAATTACTTTTATCACCAAACGATGCTGCATTGATTGAGGATCCAATCACAGATGATATTCAATCTATCTTTAAGGCTTCTGGCTCTTCCCTTTATCCAATACCTGTTGATGAGTATGGAATGAGAACAGCTTTATTGCCGGAAGATAAAAACCCTAAATTCATATTTATTACGCCTTCGCATCAGTTTCCTATAGGAGGAACATTACCAATTCAACGGCGCATCCATTTAATTAACTATGCAAGAAAAAATAATTGTTATCTTGTTGAAGATGATTATGATAGTGAGTTTCGATACGAGGGACCTCCGGTAAGTTCTTTACAGGGCTTGGATCCAGCATATGTCCTATATATTGGTTCATTCAGTAAAATCCTATCACCTGCACTAAGAATAGGATATTTAATTCTTCCCATGCATCTTATTGAAAAATGTCGCAAGCTTAAATGGTTTTCGGATTTACATACTCCTTCTTTGGATCAACTTACACTTGCTCGCTTTATGACAGAAGGTTACTTGGAACGACATATTGCAAAGATGAAGAAGTTTTATAAAAATCAAAGGGATTTCCTAATTCACTGTTTAAATACAACATTTTCGAATGACATTCATATTTTGGGGTATTCAACTGGTTTACACCTCATAGCTGAATTAAAGGATATCCATTTTTCAAAAGAACTGCTAAAAAAAATTGAACTGTATGATGTAAAAGTTTATCCCGTAGAAGATCATTCAATTATAAAGGGGAAACATTCTAATCGAATTATTTTGGGGTACGGGCATCTGAGTAAAGAAGATATAGCTACTGGTGTATTCAGACTACATCAAGCACTTTATAATACAAATTCAACGTAGCTTAATTGCAACGTTCGTTGATAAAGCAATACTATTATTTTCTAAAATACGAGGGTAAAATTTCTATCATAGCACATAAAAATCCTAAAAATACTTTATGAAGGAGTAATATATATAAATGGAGACTACAACAAATATAAAAATAATCTACACTGAAGACTGCGGTAACAACTATAGAAATAAATTAATTAGAGAATTTTATATTGCCTTTACTAAACAAAATGTAGATTTCATCTTGGATTATGTTGAGAATGATGTCCATTGGCAAATTGTCGATAAAGCCTTTATCCTTGGAAAAGAACAGTTCAGCAAAAGAGTAAAGCAGCAAATGGCGCACCTTAGAATAAAAACACTGCACATTAAAAACATCATCATAAATGGTCGTACAAGTGCAGTTAACGGTATTGTACAGTCTGTCGAAAATAAGAATTATAGCTTCTGCGATATTTACCATTTCAGTAATACGGGGAAAAATGCTAAAGTCCAAAGAATCTCATCTTATATTAATAATTTTTCTATGGAGCCTACGAATGTTTGCTACAATTAACAAACAACAAGATGGCTATCTAGCCCAGTTCATACGATCACTCCCATACTCAGTCGAAGTTGTGTGGGGGGTGCTCACGGTAAATGATAAACTTCAAAAATGGATGGAAAATTTAGAAATAGTGGATCTCCGTAAAAATGGAAAGATGAAATTTAATATGAATGATGGGTCTGGTAGCTTCGAGATTTTAACGATCGTAGATTATGTCGAAAAAGAAATCATCGAATTCAATTGGGGAAAAGATACGGTTCGTTTTGAACTCTCTCCTACAGCAGAAGGTTCATTATTAGTACTAAATGAGTCTATTCGTGAAATAACCGCGCATACAACAAAAGATTTAGCTGGTTGGCATGTATGTCTAGAACTACTTTATGACTTATTAAATGGCGTACTCCACGAAGAGTTTCCCATGGATAACTGGAAAAACTCATATGAGCAATACAAACTCATTGTAGAAAATACAAAATAAATTTTGTTTATACCATAAAAACCCCCAAGTAATCTTCACTATTGCAGTGTTGATAACTCGAGGGTTTTCTACTATCCTCCAAACGCAGTTGCTATTTCAAGTGCCTTCATTTGATTTTTAATTGAATCTAGTCCGCTTCATAAATATCTAAATGTACTAACCGAGCTGTTCATCTGCACTATCTACTCCTTACCACTTTCACCGTAATCATTCTTTAAGAAAGCTCATTAATCCGCTTTGTTAACTCATTAAACTTTTGATCGAGCGTAGCATACTCTTTATCCTTTAATGTTAAAAAACTTAGTCTCCCTAATACTTCTTGCCTTTCCGTCTCCATCTTTAAACGGGTAGCTGCAGTATCATCAATCTGAGGGGGAGTTTCTTCCCACTGCCTTTGGATGCTACCATTTGCAATCTGTAATGTATTATTCGTCGTTTTTTCAAGGAAATAACGGTCATGTGATACGACAAGCAGTGTGCCGTTATACTGTGCTAACGTTTGCTCAAGTTGTTCCCGGGAAGGCAAATCAAGATGGTTTGTCGGCTCATCCAAAATTAGCACATTTTTTTCTTCTAAAATATATGCCATAAGCTTACATTTCACTCGTTCCCCCATACTCATATTCCCAATGGATGCTGTCCAGTGCGCAGGTGTAAATCCTAAATGCCTCATTAAATTTTGAACTTTCCCTCTCTCCTCAAATGTCTCCTTATAAAAAAATTGCTCAGGTGTTTTGTGAAGTGGCAAATCAAATACTTCCTGTGTTAAATAGCCAATGTTAGCAGCTGGTGAAATCCACACATCTCCTTTAGCCTTCTCTTGATCAATTAGTATTTTCAACAAAGTTGTTTTCCCACTGCCATTTGGCCCTACTATAGCAACCTTTTCGCCATATTTAATGGTAAAGTGAGCGTCTTTAAATAACACACGGTCGCCATAAGATTTTGTTAAATGCTTTACCTCTAAAAAACGTTTCCCTACTCGCTGATTCGACTCTATTGAAAATAATACGCTATCGTCTGGTATGACACGTTCAACCTTCTCTTTGGCAAGTTCCTTTTCTAAACGCTTTTTCTTCGACTTCACTTGTGTGTCCATACGCTTTGCCTTTACGCGATAATGCTCTTTAAATCCCTCTTGCTTCGTGGACTGGGCATGTGCCTGTTGAGACCAAGACGTCAGTTCCTTCATTTGTGCCTCAATACGTTCTATGTTTTTCTGTTGCTTTTCATAGGCACGTTCTTGTGCTAACCTTTGCTGCTTACGAGCCTCCATATAGCTTGAATAATTGCCACTATGTTCAATGAGCTGTGCATTTTCAAGTGACCAAATTTTTGTTGTCACTTCATCTAAAAAATAGCGGTCATGCGAAACCACAAGTATGGTACCGGAATAATTTTTTATCTCATCTATAAGCATTGCCGTACCCTGTTCATCTAAATGATTGGTCGGTTCGTCTAATAATAACAGCTGTGTATTTTGTGCAAAGCCATTTGCTAAGCGCATTTTAAGCTTTTCACCGCCACTTAATGCAGTATATACAACGGTTGGCACTCTCCATTTCGCCAGTAAATCAGCTTCTTTCGCTGAAATATCACGTTGGGCATACTGCTCACTTTCTTGTTCAACATACGTAATATCACCGCTCTTGAGCCAGTGCAAATGACCTTTTGTTGGTGATATTGAACCTTTTATTAGCTGCAATAATGTAGATTTCCCCGCACCATTTTTGCCTATAATGCCGATTACCTCGTCTTGCTTTACCGTCGCATGTATATTTTCGAAAATCAATGTGTTCTTAATTTCATAACCAATATCTCGTAATTTTAAAAGTTCCTTCATACAATCCATCCCTCTCGATTTGGAGGCATAAAAAAATCCCTCCAATGTTTTTGGAAGGATTAGCTGCAAAAATAAAATTACACAAATAAGCTATTTTTTAATCCAGCAACAATTACGCCTTGGCGTAATTGTTGTGTAATAGCTCGTTGTTTTTATGGAAAATGGGCAGACTAATCCTATTTTTGATTCATTGAAATTTTAAGTTTCAATCGTAAAAATAAGATTAGTTGTTCATCGGCCACCCATCTTCCCTTCATTCATAATTACAATTATTTTAACATCAATTATTGAAAAATGAAAACATTACTTAATTGGTAACCAAATTTCCGAACGGTAATCGGGACTTGAAGAATCGCCATCACTGTACACTTCCAATTCGGGGCCGTTCGTCAGTTCATATGCATTTGAAGGTAGCCATTCTTGGTAAATTTTCTCCCACATAGTTGTGATAGCTGTGGGCATAGCTCCCTTAACTTCAAACACTACCCATTTCGCTGCAGGGACTGTAAAGGATTCAAATCCTTTTGTATCCTCACCAGCGTAATTTGTGGCTATCCAATAATCCATGAGATTATTTTCACCCATATCGCACACACCAATTACACCCTTGAATTCGCCCGTATTACACGGAAATAGTCGGTCATTCGTACCATCCTCATAAATATCCTGCCAAAACTTTGTGATTTCCTTTGTTTGTTCCCCATTTCCACATGAAAATGTTCGTTTAACACCGACTACTTGAAAACTTCCTTTTTCTACAATTTTATACTGCATTGGTTCCGCTCCCTTCAGTTGTACATGAATAACAAGCTTATTGTAGGAGTGAATCATTGCCGCTTCTTTCCGAACATCAGACGGCTTCATGCCATGCTGTTTTCGGAAAGCTTTAGCAAATGCTTCTGGCGTTTCATAACCATATTTGTAGGCAACATCGATTATTTTACAATGACTACTTGCAATTTCTTGTGCAGCTAACGTTAATCTTCTCCCACGTATATATTCACCAACTGTCATGCCAGTTAATATAGAGAACGCGCGCTGAAAATGAAAAGAAGATGAATGAGCTACCTTGGCAATTTGCTCAATTTTCAAATCCTCCGTTAAATGCTCTTCTATATATTCAATTGCTTGCTGAATCGATTGTAGCCACATGAAGCATCACTCCTTACACCTATCATATCGAATTTGAGAAAATACACTGGTCATTTCTTGCGGGAATTGGACAGCTTTCAAATGATAAATCCCTTCACCTTAATACCCATGTCACTACTCAGAGATAATTTGGTTTTGGACCTTTTTCGTAAGTTTAGAAAAAATCAGCTCATATGAATGCTGAATAAGCTTTTCTACAAATTCATCGGACAAATTCGAATCAAAATAGATTGAATTCCAATGTGTTTTGTTCATATAATAGCCAGGGATAATGCCCTCATACGTTTCTCTTAGCTCTTCCGCCCGACTCGGTTCACACTTTAATGTGATGACAGGCCTACCTGTAGCATCTGTTCCCATCATCGCAAACATTCTACCACCGACATGATAACGATCTGCTTGCCATTCTGGTTGATAATCATGCGTAGCGCCCAAAAGTGATAGACAATAGTCTTGTAAATTCCCCTTATTCATGACAAATGCCTCCTATATATTATTAATATCGGCTTTCTTTTACTTAAAGATTGAATTACGAACACCATTCACAGATAAAATCTTTCATATGATAAGTATATACTTGTAATTCGTCAAAACAACCAATATAAATATACTAAATTTTCTGATATACTAACTTTTATTTAAATAAAGTTATGGGGGAAATGAATGCTTAAAGATACTGAATACACAATTTTGGATTGGAGTACTATTATTGACTCTGTTAAGTCTGGTGAATTAGGGTTTTCATCGACGAAAGAATTTAGAGTCAATAATATTAAGTATAGAATTATCGATTATTCTCCTGGCTATTTAGCAGACCATTGGTGTGAAAAGGGGCATATTGTATTTGTTCTTGAGGGAACACTAATTAGTGAATTATCTGATGGTAGTTCATCGATTTTAAGTAAAGGCATGGGGTATGTGGTAAGCGATCATTTAAGTTCTCATCGCTCCAGAACTGATGTAGGCGCAAAATTATTAATTATCGATACAATAGAATAGAGGTACTCCATTCTTTGAGCTACATATTCGAATACATAAAAAATAATCTCCTAGGACGTTTTCTACGCTAAGAGATTATTTTTTCTTCGTTATTCATCGCACGGAACCTTTATAGTGAAGCTAACTGTTTTTAATACCATAAAAAGAGCCACGTATAACTTGCATACGTAGCCCTGTGATTTATTTAGTTAAAAGCATTGGAAAGAACGAATATTATTTACATGAATTGTGCGTAACCTCCAGCCATTCCTATTACTCCAGCGGAATCCGGTCACCACATCTCTTGTCACAGCCACCGGATAGAACCAAAAACTTCTACCACTGTCCAACCAAATATACGTATGCTTAAATAAACACGAACGTATTCCTGAAGGACCTACATGCCAAGCTGGACTCGATGGTGTAAAGTTAGGTGGTGGGCCCATCGGTGGCGAACTTCCTGATGGTGGACCAAATGGCGGCGGACCCATTGGAGGTGGGCCGAATGGTGGCGGGCCCATCGGTGGTGGGCCAAATGGTGGTGGATCGAATTGAGCAAAATACAAATCATGTTCCCCCTTTCTACATAACTTACTATATGCATATATCATTAAAGGGTGAAATTTAGCATACTATAGCTCTTTGCCCAATCATTACAAATATGTGCCTATCACACGCCACTCCTCCAGTTTTCCCTCAAAGGATTTAATATTTTTGCCAGGAATCGGACTTGTAGATGGCATCTTTTGATATGGACGATTGTCCAAAACTTCGAAGCCAATATGCTTTTTAAACACATCAAATGCCTTCGATCCGTTAAAAATAAGCAGGCGAATATTTGGATAATGCTTAAAAAGGGCATGAAAATCGTTCGGCTTTTCATTACGAATCGTCGCGTCTAGGCTACCTTTTCGTTCACAAGAATCTATTGTGTCCCATAGACCAATACCATACTCTCTTAGCAGTTCAATTCTTCTTTCATAATCTGTTGGTACATCTACTTTTAAAATCTCTCCGACAATCGGCCAAAAGTGATTGCGAGGATTGCCGTAGTATTGTTGCTTTTCTAACGATTGTTTGCTTGGCATTGATCCGACAATCAGTACCTTTGTTGACGTATCCACAATCGGTGGCAACACGTTTGTAAGTTTACTTGTCATAGCAATCACTCCTCTCCACTATTGTAATGGAAAATCCGAACCGGCGAGTATTTCTTCTGTCGATTTCACATAGAGATCCTCGTTAGTAATACGATTCGCTTTATACGTCCGAACGATTTCGTATCCGATACAATAACCAACCCATCTTGGCAGCTGACCACCATATAAAAACGCAAAATGATTATGCACCCCTTGCACTTCAAGAGAAGGTAAAAAATGCTCCTGCCATACCAAAAGAAGTTCATCCTTTGTGTACAGTTTTAACCAAGGTGCCAGCCACCTTTCACCGTATAATTCCTCCACCGCACACTCTGCCAACCCTTCTAACAAAAGAGAATCTTTCAAAGTTACCTCATCAAGTGACTTATTTAAATAATGGAGCCGACAAGCATGATTGTATTCATGGGCAAATAATGCACGAAGCTCTTCTTTTTCAAGCTCCGCAGAAACGAATAAAAACACAGCATCTTTATAGGCAATTCCATTTTTGTTTGTAATCGCGTGTTCACTTGTAATTGGAAAGATATAAATGGGCACTTCCGGACCATTCCATTTCTCTTTTAATCGTTCGTATTCATCCTTTATCGTTTGCCAAATACCCTTTTTCTCCAATTCCACTACATCAACTGTTTCATGTGGCATGAATAATCCATTTTGTAATAATTCATACTGTATTTCTTCTGGATATGCATTCAAAAACACATCTATTAGAGGGCTACAGATGACCTCACAGTGGATTTTTTCAAAGCTTTTCCCATTTGGCTTCCTATAAGCATCCAACAATTTCAATAACCACTTTTGTGTTGGCATCACAGACACACTTCTCCCTCCTTTTCTCTAGTTTATGATTCGGCTAGACAATTGGCTAGTGTCCTATAAGTTCAGATGCATATATTACTATGTAACATTGTAGAAAGGAGGGATATTTGTGAATCCAAATGAAGCATATAATGTTTGTTGTAGGCATCATGGCAAACGCGTAAGAATTACATGTAAAGATGGTAGAGAACACTTTGGGAGAATTACAAGGATAGATAGAGATCAAGTGTGGATTCAACCTGATAGACGATTTGGAGGCTACGGCCTAGGTTTCTGGGGTGGAGGGTTTGGTTTTGGAGGATTTGGCTTCGGTATCGCACTAGGTGCCATTGCCGGCATTGCACTAGCACCACTTTTCTTTTTCTAATGAAAATGGGCCATCCAAACTGTATTTTATTTTGGGTGGCCCTTTTCTACGTGCAAAAATAAACAAGCCTATATCATAAGATTATTTTCAAACTTATTTTGCAACCTCTTTTTGATTGCCCCTAATTAGTTCTGAAACGGTGACAAAAGTATAGCCTTGCTTTTGCAGCTCTGGCAATATTTTTTCAAGTGCGCTGACAGTTTGACCGCGATTTCCTCCTCCATCATGGAACAAAATCACATCCCCAGGTCTCGTTCCTTTTAACACTTTATTGACAATTTTGTTTACACCTGGTTCTTTCCAATCCTGCGTATCCTGATGATAAGACCACATCACTACTTTGTAGCCATCATCTGCTACCGCATTGATTAATTGATCATCGTAAGCTCCACCGACAGGACGAAATAATGTAGGCAAAAAACCCGTAATACTGTAAATGATTTCATTCGTTTGTTCTAGTTCATCCTGCAATTCCGTTACCGATGCATTATATGGATGAGTATACGTATGATTTGCAAGCTCATGTCCTTCCTCGTAAGATTGTTGGACAAGATCGGGATACTTTTCTGCATTTTCTCCAACAATAAAGAAAGTAGCCTTCGCATTGTATTTTGCTAATACGTCTAATATTTTTTCTGTATTTCTGGGATGTGGGCCATCATCAAAGGTCAATGCTATTACTTTTTCCTCTGTGTCGATATCCCACACAACTTGCCCCGTCTCTTCATAATAACTCCTACCCTTATCTGCCGAAGTCTTAGATCCCACATAAAATGCAGAAAGTACAAGGGCACAAATCGTCAACATCAATACATGATTCCATCTCAAAACTCCACCTCCTAAGTGAAAGGAAATTCACAAAGCTCTGTTGTCTTACTATTTGCGAAATGGCGTGAATTATACCGGAGAAATAGTTACCTAAAAACTATTTCAGAAAACAATTCAGTTGTAAACGCATTCATACAAAACCCCCAATTTATTCATTCAATATTACACTTATACCTATCTTCAAATAATTTTCAAAAACTGCCATTCAATTTTGAACTATTTGTGAAAACATTCACAAGACCCTTCCTTTTTTCAAAAATAAGAGTAGAATGAGATACACAGCTGATATACAACAACTTTAGTACATAATCAAAATTCATCAGTCTGTTATAGCACAAAATTCAAATGCAAAGGAGGCTTCATTATGTGGGTAATTACAGTTTTTGAACAAGATACATTCCGTATGTTTGAGTACAGCACTAAAAACGAGGCGACAAAGGCATTAGAAAACTTCAAACATACAGCGGTACTTTCTTATACAAAATAATGAATTGATAAAGCTACTCCCTGGAGTAGCTTTTTTGCATTTAATAATAACTTTTTTGCCAAGCTAAAGGATCTAATTCTTTTCTCAATGAAATACCTCGAACATCTTCTTGCTCCTAACCATATGTATATAGATAAAAGGAGTGATTTCTATGGTGACAATAGAGCCTATCATGATTAAAGGACATTTTTTTACAGCTGTCACTGTTTGCTTACCGAAAACAACGTTGTTAACCATTTCAAATGGTACTGGCTATATCATGTGTGGGGCATTAGATGTTGGGCTTTTGAATAGCCGGCTAGTTGATAGAAAGATCATTGCTGGTCGAGCAGTTGGCGTAAAAACAATTGACGAGCTATTAACGGCCCCACTCGAATCTGTTACTTATGAGGCAGAACAACTTGGCATTTTTTCAGGAATGACCGGCGTAGAGGCATTACTACAAATGGTTGAGTAACCTAATAAGGCGCTTTATTAATGAGCTGGCCAGAAAGTCATTATAAAATGACTTTCTGAGACAGATCTATTTTATGAATTGCGTAATAAAACTCATAGTGATTTTTCACATAATCGAAGCTTTTTATAAGACATTATCCCACTGTATAAGCAAACCTATCCTTCCCCATACTGTTGGTAGAAGGAGTGAATACAGGTGCATACAAGTAAACATTCAAAGATACATTTAACACTTCTAGCGATTGTTTCTATAGTTTTTATCTGGTCTGTTATTAAACCAGCTGCTTACTTAGATTGGTTAGCAGAAGTTAGTCCAGCAGTTATTATTTTGTGCATTGTTATCACAACCTATAACAAATTCCGCTTCACTACATTTTCCTACTGTATTATCGCCCTTTTATCGATTCTAACGTTTATCGGTGGTCACTATACTTACTCAGAGGTTCCTCTTTTTAATTGGATAAAAGAGGAGTTTGATTTGCATAGAAATAATTACGATCGATTTGGTCATTTTCTAAAAGGCTTATCGGCCATAGTTGTAAGAGAAATATTATTAGCTTTCACCCCATTAACGAAAGGTGCATGGTTGTCGGGCATTACGATTAGTATTGTGCTAGCAATAGCTGCTTTATATGAAATTATCGAGTGGTTAAGTACGAAAATATCAAAAGGTGGAAAAACCTCAAAAGACTTTTTAGGGATGCAAGGTGATAAATGGGACGCACAATGGGACATGTCCTTAGCCTTTGTGGGTGCTGTTCTGACCTTAGTCATTTTTTCTAAAATACATGATAAATTGTTAAAAAATAAATAAGGATAATACAATAACCTGGTGTCCACCACCTTTATCGAACAAAATACGACCGACAAGCTTTTTAGACTAAGAGCATAGAATTAGTAGTATGAAACATACGGAAGGTGGAATCCGATGTATTATACAAACATTAGTCAGCAACCACACCCTACTTTACGTGTAATAACAGTAACGGGAAATGGCAAAGTAGTGGCTACAGCAAGTTATGTCCAACTTCAAATTGAAGTAAGTATACAAGGTGAGAATGTACAAGAAGCTCAACAAGAAAATGCCATCATCATGAATCGCGTGATTCAGTCAATTTTAGAGCTCAATATTCCCCGAGAAGATATACAAACAGCCAGTTATACGATATCTCCCAACTATGACTTTATTGACGGAAAACAGGTTTTTAAAGGTTATGAAGTGACAAATGCCATATCTGTTAAAGTAACAAATATCAGCCAAGTTGGAACTGTCATTGATACCGCAGTGCAAAACGGTGCCAATCGTATTTCCTCAATTCAATTCAAAATTGAAGATACAGACCTGTACTATCAACAAGCGCTTAGTTTAGCTCTTCAAAATGCACAAATGAAGGCTAGAACAATCGCAGAGACCATGCAATTATCCCTATATCCTCAGCCAATCGAAATTGTGGAAGAGAATAATAGTGGACCTGTCCTCTATAAATCACTAGCAATGGCAGACCAAACTATATCAACGCCAATCGAACAGGGACAAATGACAATTAGCGCAGCTGTTCGGGTCAAATTTCAATATTAACTATTCAATTACGCCTCGGCACAATTCAAAATCTGTGACATCCGCCGGAGGCTTTATCTTCATTCAGCAGGTGTCCTGCCACTCGCTGAATGAAGATAAAAGGACTGTATTTTTACCAACGTTCGATAAAAATACAGTCCACATCTATATTATTTAATTTTTTCAATAACAGATATTCGTTTTACAATCAATTACCTTTTTTATTTGGTTTTACCCATTCAGGATAAATTCGTGCGAGATATTCGGTTGTATCGGACTGAATACCAACTTGCGGGATTGGGTAACGCAAGCCATTTTTAGAAAGCTTCTTTAAGCCCTCGATCCCTTTTACCAAATCTTGCGGTGGGATAGCCATGAGCATTTCTTCATCTAAAACGCCTCCAAATCGGCGTTCCGCATAACAAGGAATGGACAGGCTAGGTTCTCCAGTCGCTAGCGCTTTCCCCCATGAATCTGCACACGCACTTTCCCCAGAGACACTCCACTCGAATTTCTTAAATCCTACCCATTGCAAACCATTAATCAATAACATCATTTGACCTGGCGTTGCGTAGATTAAACAAATATCAGGGCTCTCAATTCTCCCTGCTGCAAGTGGCGAAATAGCAAGAGCTTCATAACTTCCATAAGGCACGACATCTAGACTTTTTTGGTGAGCTGCCGAATCTTCACGTGTCCCAAACCACACACCATCCATCGCTTCTCCGGAGTAGAATTCCTCGTCTTGTGGCATTAACCCAGCGATTGCTCCACACTGTTTCATAGCAAGATCATCTGCTGTGACCCCAATTGTCCAACCGAGACGAACCGATTGTGCAACAAGTTGATCGAGCAAATAACGTTTATCTGGGCGGCGTATTTTAGGTATTGCCTCCATTTCTGCTCGAGTAGTAATTTTTTTCATGCCTACTGGTGTAGCTTTTAAGCGAAGGAGTTCGTTAAGACTTGCTACGATTTCCTTCCAATCATATTGCGTTTGCGATGTCGTTTCCATCCATATCCCCCCTTTGAGATACTATTAATTATCTAATTATTCAGATTATTAATCAAGTAGATTTTATTCTCAGGGTAGACTTAAAGGGAAAAATTTTTTAATCACTACTTACCGTCAGGGGATTTGAAATTGAGCCCATGAATAGAATTGCGCCTGTACTCTCTTCTGTAATCGCAATGAAAAACGGCCGATTTACTTTCATGTAAAAGGATTCTGCTGGAGCAGACGTCTCTGCAATTGATACCGATGTTACAGCGGCGGCTTCTGTCCCTTCCTCATTGACATCAATTAAGGTCTTTTGCTTTACTTCACTAATGAATAACGAAGTATTTTCTTGAATCATCTTCGCAAAATTAGCGTTATTTTCAAACGCTGTCGTCATCCCAAGATTTTTCAAAGTATCGTTTAATAATACTTCAAATTCCAATTGAAATTTCGGAAGCAAGATCGTTCCAATTTGTTTAATAAATGCTGAGTTCCATTGTTTCCAGCTACCCACTGTGAGCATGTCTTCCAATTCTTCTATACTAGAGTTTTCTTTCGGCAAAAATACTTTCATGCTCATTGCTTCATCGCCATACGGAAGAGAAACTGCCTGGAATTTATCATTTTCTAAATAAGCTAGTTTTTCATTTAGAGCCATTAGTGGTACATCTTTTGTTGTACCGTCCTTTAAATGAAATGACTGTTTTTGCGTTTGTTCTTTATCGAATTTGTGTGTCCAGTCCCCTTTGAAATAGATCGCGTTAATAAGCATTGCCACTAACTCCGTTTCTAAAGGTTTATCCACAATTCTATCGATTTTTCCATTTGTCGACTTTTTAACCCATTCATTAATTTTTTCAGGGGACTTACTATCAGTAATATTAATCTCCTGTATTTCGGCATTAAAATAATCGCTATTACTTTGGGCAAAATCGGCTTGAAATTGAAAATTGTCATTTAGCCAAATGGAGTTCGCAACGTTTAATTGAATCTGTTTTGAGAGATTATTAAGCCTCGACATTAATGATGCATTTGCTTGATTTAGCTCAGTCACATCTATTCCTTCAACATGTAAAACTTTAGAAATTTCTTCTTTTGTTTCTCCATCTGCTCCGTTATAAAGCATGGACAATGCCATGAATAAACTCATTGGAGAAATGAAGACATTGCCCTTTTCATCCTCACTGGCTTCTTTTAGTAATTGAAAGCCTAGTTGATTATTAGCAGACATAATTTTTTGATAATCATCTTCACCAAATTGCGCATTGCTCGAGATTTTCAAACCTTTGGAGTTTGACCCTTCCCCACAACCTATTACAAACACCAATAGGCTTATTATCACGAGCGAAACTATGTACTTCTTCAAATTCATCACCATCCTTTATTAGATTAGTGTGTATAAATTTAGAGAAATTAAACATTTTTATATAACTACTGCTATTCTAATCATGAAATATCATTGCAATTTGATGAAATGAATACGTTGAAGAATGGTTATTGCATTAGAATTTGAACAATAGTGATGAAAATCCCGCACACGATTGGGACTACTTTTAGTGATGTATAACCAACTGAAGATGTGCAAATAGGCTCTAATGGATCTTTCGTTGGAGAGGCTAAATATTGAATGAAGCGTTGCCATCTACCACGTTTCATTTGATAGGATAACTCAGGAATCTGTACTTCATACTTATCTAATTGTTTTTTTAATTGTTTTTCCTGCTGAAATTCATCTTTAAGCATGAAAATCCTCCTTTAGCTCTTCCTTCAATGCCTTTATTGCATTATGTAACCTCGATTTTACTGTACCCATAGGAATCGATAAAATTTGGGCGATTTCTTCTTGAGGTAAATCATGATAATACGCTAGTAAAATAACACCACGTTGTTTATCAGGTAGTTTAAGAATCGCCTGTTGCACTGTTAATTTCTCATCTGATGAAAGACAATAACTTGGCGTAGGTGTTAAAAATGGAAATAATGTACGCCATTTCTTGCGTCGATTCAATTTATTAATCATTAGCCTATATGCAATTTGAAATAAAAATGCTTTAACCGTTCCTTTACGATGATCAAAATCATCTTTTATAAGATGTAAACGTTCAAAGGTATCTTGCACAATATCAATGCTTAGCTGCTCCTCCCTTGTGTAACGAAACAAAAAGCAATAAAGAGGCTCATACAAACGACTGTAAAGGTTTTCGAAGCCCACTACGTCCCCACTTTTATAAGCCTCCATCCATTCCTCATTGCTTGTCATCAAGCTCATCCCCCCAATGAGCCTTAATCGACTTTAATGTCATGGAAACACGAGAAACCAAATAGCCTACAATCACAATCACCCATGCTTGCGACTGATTTGTAAAAAATTGCACATATGGATTTTCAATTGTTTGACCAAAAGAAAGTAGCATATTTAATGCCTGCACACAAAGAATCGTATAAATTGCTAAAACAAGCGTTAGCGTATCAAATACATTCCAACGCAAATAAATCGTTGTTTTTTTATAATTAATTTTCCCATTTTCTTTTACAACATATTTTTTATTCATAGGAAACATGATTGCCATAATAATAATAGACCAGATTCCTACAACAATGATTGACACAATCCACCCTATACTCAAAGAAATCACCTACCGAATGCTATAAATTTTTTTAGCGATAATCGCTAACAACAAACTTAAACCTGATAAAATTAAAAAATATTGATACTGAGGCAACCAAGTTTTCTGTATTAAATCTAGATTAAGTTGCACAATGTCATTTAAATATAGCATGGGGTTCCAACTTAAGAATACAAAATAATCATGAGGGTTTTTACCTGCTAAACTTACAAACAGAGTCGTCATCGTAATCGAAAACATAAAAACGAGCATAATTGGCACAAGCATACTTTGTGCAACTTTGCCATTCCGAAATAGCCCAGCCAAAATAAAGCTTAACGGATAAAGTGCCAGTAAAACAAAATTACTAACAAGAACAATCATCGTCATTGAAGCTAATGGTATATCTATTAACAAACGATAACCGATTAATAAAATGACTAAACATATATTCATTAAAGTAAATACACCAATACCCATCCCTAAATAGTATTTTAACAGTGTAGCATCTGTACGTTGTATCCAGTTGTAGGTACGCTCTGCTTTTAAATCTGCTAAATAAATTGTTGCACTAGAAAAGGCAAATGAAAAGATGAGTAATAGAATGGAAATCGGCATAAATTGCCCCTTAATCATAAAGAAAAGCGTCTCTTCACTTCCTGAAAATGACATTTTAATTATCCATGAAATAAATATGAAAAGAAAGGGTGTAAACAAGTTTCCCAACAATACACCCATATTACGAAAGTTTTCTAGCATATACATACGTGCAATTTGTGTGATCATGCGCCTCTTCCTCCCAATACTTGACCTGTGACATCAAAATAAATTCCTTCAATCCCTGGCAATACTGCATGCATATATTTTTGCTGCAATTCATCTTTCTTACCATGCTCTACAATTTTCCCATTGTCTAATATGTAGATGTAATCAAATAACGCTTCAAACTCCGCCACTTCATGACTAATAATGATTAACAATTTGTTTTGTTGTTGCATTGTTGTTTGTAAAAAAAGAAGTAATTGCTTTTTCTTCATTAGATCTAAATCCGCAAATGGCTCATCTAAAAGAAGGATTGGCTTATTGAGCAAAAATGCTAAAAAGATCGATACAGCTTTACGTTGACCACCCGACGCATTTTTTAATAGCACGCGTTCATAAGAATCAATACCTAAAATTTCGTACAATTCCTCTGAATAGTAAGCATTTTCCGTTAACCTGTTGAACAATTGAATGATCTCACGAATTCTTAAATGCTTATAACTCTCAAAGGATTGATATTGCATGGCAATTTCGTCAAACACTTGAGAAGATGAGCTATTAAGTACAATCTCCCCCGCATCTACTTTCTCATCGCCTACCATACATTTTGCTAAAGTCGATTTTCCCGCACCATTTTTACCGAGTAATAAGTAACAATGGCCTGCGTAAAAGCTTGCTGAGACCCCATTTAAAATAGTCGTTCCATTATATTGCTTTACTACACCTTTCAAAGAAAGTTGCATAAAACATCCCTCCCGATTTGTGGTTTTACTAACTATACAAACGAGGGAAGGAAAAAGTTCATATTATTTCTAAAGTTTTTTAAAAAACGATTATATGTATAAAAAAATTGAATTTCCAAGGTGCTTTGAACGCTATTACACTTACATTATTATCCTTACTAAAACAAGGAAAAGGCAACCATTATTCTGGTTACCCTCAGACGATTAGTGTTCAGATGGGGTAAATGTTTGACAATCTGTTTCTTCACTGTTGGAAGCTTGTTTACCATTTTGACTAACGACATAAATAGCCTCTGCAGTGCATTTGTTGCCAGAGCCCCAATACGTACAATTATTAACTTCACAAAGAACTTCTTGAGCCATAGTATTACACCTCCTCCTTTGCTATCCTTAACAAATTTGAATTAGTTGATACTATAAGCATGCAAAAGTGGTCATATTATCATTGACGACGTTTTTTCAGTTAAATTCCCCTTATTTTTTTGTTAAGTTTGCTTTATAAATATGGTCAGAAAATCAAATAGTAAAAAACGTTTGTTACGAGTGGAATCCATACACGTGTAAGTGGATTTCAAATACGCTCAAGCATGACTCTCTAGTTAAAAAGTTATGTATAACTCTTTATTTAGAGAAAACTTTAGAATTAGTTTTTGCTTTACTGCGTTAAATTTCACCTTAATTTCTTTATATGTTAAAATTCTCTAGAAAGGTTTAAGTACTGGGCTTTCAGAGAAGATAAGTAAACTATTTTTTGCTTTTTCTAGTAAGTAAGAACTCCCTTTCTTCCAAATAAAGCAAGTTATTATTTGAGATTTTACCAGGAGGAATGAACTATGCATTTATTGCCGCGAGAAATTGACAAGCTAATGATAGTGGTTGCAGCAGACCTTGCAAGGCGCCGAAAAGATAGAGGATTAAAATTAAATCATCCAGAAGCTGTCGCCCTCATCACATATGAGGTATTGGAAGGGGCAAGGGACGGGAAAACAGTTGCTGAACTAATGGAATATGGCGCTTCGATTTTAACACGTGAAGATGTTATGGAAGGTATACCAGAAATGATTAATGATATTCAGGTTGAAGCCACTTTCCCAGATGGAACGAAATTGGTGACTGTCCACAGCCCGATACGATAAATAGGAGGGATTTCTAAGTGTTGCCAGGAGAATACATTTTAAAAGAAGAAGATATCATTTGTAATGAAGGAAGCGTCGTTTCTACTATCACTGTTACAAATACAGGGGACCGACCTGTTCAAGTTGGATCACATTTTCATTTTTATGAAGTAAATGAAGCACTCCATTTTAATAGAAAAGAAGGCTACGGCAAGCGGCTTAATGTCCCTGCTGGCGCTGCTGTTCGTTTTGAACCTGGAGATGAAAAAGAAATACAGCTGATTGATTTTGCCGGAGAGCGTCGGATCTATGGATTCAACAATAAAGTCGACGGTAAATTAGAAAGTGAGGATGAAGCATGAGTTTTAGAATGTCCCGAAAGCAATACGCTGAAATGTACGGACCAACTACTGGTGACTCTATCCGTCTTGCAGATACAGAGTTATTTATTCAAATCGAAAAAGATTACACTTCATATGGCGAAGAAGTAGTCTTTGGAGGCGGAAAAGTGATCCGCGATGGCATGGGTCAGCATCCACTTGCTACACGCGAAGATGGTGTGCCTGATACCGTTATAACGAACGTCATTATTTTAGATTATACAGGCATTTGTAAAGCCGATTTAGCCCTTCGCGATGGCAAGATTTTCGGCATTGGCAAAAGCGGTAACCCACTAATTACGGATAATGTAGATATCGTTATTGGTACATCTACTGAAATAATTGCCGGTGAAGGCTTGATTGTGACAGCTGGAGCTATCGATACACATGTTCACTTTATTAACCCGGAACAAGTACAAGTGGCACTAACAGCTGGTACGACAACACTAATTGGCGGTGGTACAGGTCCTGCAGCTGGGTCTAAAGCAACTACAGTTACGCCGGGTGAATGGAATATTCACCGTATGCTAGAAGCGGCTGAAGGTCTCCCAATTAACATCGGTTTTACAGGCAAAGGACATGCTGCTTCTGTTGAGCCATTAATCGAGCAAGTGAAAGCTGGCGTTATCGGCTTAAAAGTTCATGAGGACTGGGGCGCAACTGGTTCATCTCTTGACAACGCACTACGAGTTGCAGACGAATATGACATTCAAGTTGCATTGCACGCAGATACATTAAACGAAAGTGGCTTTATGGAAAATACTATGGCTGCAGTAAAAGATCGAGTTCTCCATATGTACCATACTGAAGGCGCAGGCGGTGGCCATGCACCTGATTTAATCAAATCAGCAGGTTACCTTAACATTCTGCCTTCATCAACGAACCCTACCCTCCCTTATACCGTAAATACGATCGACGAACACCTTGATATGGTCATGGTTTGCCATCATTTAAATCCTTCTGTACCAGAAGACATCGCTTTTGCCGATTCTAGAATTAGAAAAGAAACAATTGCAGCTGAAGATATCCTTCACGACATGGGCGTATTTAGTATGGTGAGCTCAGATTCCCAAGCAATGGGCCGTGTAGGGGAAGTCGTTTTACGGACATGGCAAGTAGCCGATAAAATGAAAAAACAAAGAGGCTCCCTAGAAGGCGATAGCGAACATGCTGACAACAATCGCGTTAAGCGCTATATTGCCAAATACACGATTAACCCAGCTATTACTCATGGTATTTCGAAATATGTGGGTTCTATTGAAGTTGGAAAAATGGCGGATTTAGTTCTTTGGAATCCAAAGTTCTTTGGAGTGAAACCAGAAATGGTCCTTAAAAACGGTCTTGCGGTTACTGGATTAATGGGTGATGCCAATGCATCTATCCCGACGCCACAGCCTTATATTTATCGTCCAATGTACGCTCAATTCGGGAAAGCATTAGCAAAAAGTTCAGCTACGTTCATTTCTCAAGCGGCTTATGATGATGGTGTCCACGAAAAACTTGGCCTACAAAAAATAATTTTACCAGTTGGTGGAATTCGAACGCTAACAAAAAAAGATATGAAGTTAAATGCTGAAACACCAAATATTACGGTTGATCCGCAAACATACGAAGTAAAAGTAAACGGAGAATTGCTGACATGTGACCCGGTTGATACGGTGCCTATGGGTCAGCGCTATTTCTTATTCTGAGGTGAATATAATGATAATAGAGAAGATTATCACAAACATTGAACAAATGGATTCAAATGAAATTAAAAAACGTCATATGGAAAAAGTTTATTTGGAAAGTGCTCATTTAATGAAGCGAATTCAACGTGTTAAAACAGATCACGGTAACGAACTAGGCATTCGCTTAAAAGAGCACAAAGATCTTGTTGCCGGTGATGTCCTATACATTGATGATAAAAATATGATAGTCATTGATGTACTATCAGATGATTTACTTGTTATCAGTCCTAGAGACATCAAAGAAATGGGTACGATCGCTCACCAACTAGGTAATCGACATCTTCCTGCGCAATTCGAAGACAATGATATGTTAGTTCAGTATGACTACTTAGTTGAAGAACTACTTCAACAACTTGAGATTCCTTATAAACGAGAAGATCGAAAAGTAAAACAAGCATTCCGTCATATAGGCCACAGCCATGACTAACAACATTCTCTCTTTGTTTCAACTATGCGACTCTAACCTCCCTACAGGTGCCTTCAGCCATTCTTTTGGCTTGGAAAGCTACATACAGGAAGATAAAGTTCATGACCAAGAGACGTTTTTCCAGTGGCTTAAAGTCTATTTACATGAGCAGCTCATCTATACGGATGGGCTAGCCTCTCGCCTTGTATATGAAGCCCTTTCGGCAGGAGATATTCAAGAAATATGGCACTTGGATCGCTTATTAACTGTACAAAACTTGCCGAGGGAGACGCGTGAAGGCACTCAAATGATTGGTGATCGCATGCTGAAACTCACTGAATCACTATACGAGCTACCCATCCTCTCACAATACAGAGCGGAAATTAAAAAAAAGAATGCATTTGGACATCCTGCTATCGTATTTACAATGGTAGCTCATGGGCTTGAGGTAGAATTACAAGACGCTATCCGCTTCTACCTGTATTCTTCTATTTCTAGTCAAATTCAAAATGCTGTTCGTGCGATTCCACTTGGACAAACAGCCGGACAAAAGATTTCTCATAACTTTATACCAGAATTAAACATGGCAGTGGACAAAATCCTGCAACTACCAAAAGATGATTTCGGTATTGTTTCGCCAGGAATTGAACTGTCACAAATGAAACATGAACGCGTAAATATTCGAATATTTATGTCATAAAATTTTAAAAAAATAGTAAAGGACGTGTTCTAATGGAACCAATAAGAATTGGTGTTGGGGGACCTGTTGGAGCAGGTAAAACAATGCTCGTAGAAAAATTAACTCGCCATCTTCAAGATGAAATAAAAATGGCGGTTGTCACAAATGATATTTATACAAAAGAAGACGCGAAATTTTTAATTCAGAATGGCGTTCTGCCAGAAGATCGCATTATCGGTGTTGAAACAGGGGGCTGCCCTCACACTGCTATTCGTGAAGATGCTTCTATGAACTTCGCTGCTATTGATGAATTAGTAGAGCGTCATCCAGACGTTGAACTTATTTTTGTTGAAAGTGGTGGAGACAATCTTGCAGCTACTTTTAGTCCTGAGCTAGTTGATTTTTCTATCTATATTATCGACGTTGCGCAAGGGGAAAAAATCCCTCGTAAAGGTGGACAAGGGATGATTAAATCTGACCTATTTATCATTAATAAAACAGACCTTGCTCCTCATGTCGGCGCTAGCCTTGAAGTAATGGCAGAAGACACAAAAGTATTCCGTGGCAATAAACCTTTCGTGTTTACAAATTTAAAAAATGATGACGGTCTTCCTGAAGTAATTGAATGGATTAAGCAGCACGCTTTACTAAAAGGATTAGAATAACATGACCAACTGGACTGGTACTTTATCTCTGGACCTCGAAGATCGAAAAGGAAAGACGGTTGCTAAAAGAGTTTATTTTCAAGGCGCACTCAAAGTTATGCGACCGATTTACTTGGATGATTCAGGACAAGTTTGCTATTACCTTCTAAATCCCGGTGGTGGCTATTTAGATGGCGATCGATACAATATGGAGATTACTGCTGATGAAGGATCTAAAGTTACGTTAACTACACAATCTGCAACAAAAGTATATAAAACGCCAAAAAGCTATGCCTATCAAGAAACAACAATTCACTTAAAAAAAAATAGTTATTTGGAGTACCTGCCAGACCCTCTCATTGCTTATGAAAATGCACATTATAAGCAAAAAAATGTGGTGCATATGGACAGTGGTGCTACGTTTCTTGGTACAGATATTCTTACTCCTGGCTGGTCGCCAAGCGGTGGGAAATTCAGCTATGATACCATTCAATTAGTTACCGAGATTTATGTAGATGGACAACTTGGTGTGTTTGACCATATCAAGTTAGTGCCGAAACAACAGTCAGTGTCTGGACTAGGATTTATGGAAGGCTATACGCACCTTGGCTCTATGTTGGTAGTCGGAGAATCTACAAATAATGCTCTTATTGATGAATTGTACGAAACCATTCAACTGGAACAAGCAGATTTTAAAGCTGGCATTTCGAAGCTAGCAGTATCAGGCTTTAGCATACGTATCCTAGCAAACTCTACCCAAGTCATCGAGCGTATTTTAAATAATTGCCATAAAATGATCAGTGAAAAATGGCTAAATCGCACACCAAATTCTTTACGAAAATATTAATATACTCATCCAATGTAGACTTTTTAAAAAGCATATACGGAGGACTACCTGAATTTCCTCCACAGTTGACGCTTTTCTATTCTGTTAAAAAGACCGATTTCCCATACACGATGGTCATTTAAATGGAAAACCAAAAATAAAAACCTATATACTAGGCAATTAGAAAATGATTACAGTATTGTTTTGATGCTACACACCAATAATATATACGATAATCTTGGAGAAATATTTAAATAGAAACTTTCATGAGAGGGGAAAAAGTATGCCTGATAATAAGAATGCAAAACCCAAACTTGAAGATTTTGAAGTTGAAACAGTGTTTGAAAATCGTGTTCATGAACGACTTGCCTTTACTTTTAAGATTGATGGAGATGAATTCAAGGGACATTTTCATGAGGATGAGATTTTATGGCTCCATCCTCATCCAAAACAAATTCTCGGTGAGTGCAAGATCGCCTCAATTGAAGCAAATATTTATTCATTAATGAGACATTATGGCTTTTCGAAAGAGATTTCAGAAGTGGAATTAAAGCCCGCGTTTGAAGATCGTGTACATGAACGTCAGCAATTTTCTTTGCACGTACAAGGAGATGAATACAAAGGATTTGTCCACGAGGGAGAAATTCGATGGTTCCATCCACAGCCTCAGCAAAAACTAGAGGATGATCTTGTACAAGCAATGGAATCTGAAATCCATGAAAAAGTAGCAGAGCAAGAACAGAATAGTAATGACGAAAACTAAATAACATAAAAAGGAGGTTTCTATCTATAGAAACCTCCTTTTTAATTGTTGAATAACCATTAAATCAATAGATTCTTTGTGAACGCGTATGAGAATATGTTCAAGGGGTCCGTTGATTTCCGTTCCAGGCGGACGCTTTCCAGGGGGCATCTTGCGTCGATCTGATGGTATTACTTATATCATTTGTATTCATCATCCAAAATAAAGGATAGAGTCTGATAAAAGTGCATATTAATTTTAGATTGCTTGTTGATTGGAGTGGGGGCTGGGCGACTCCTGAGGGATTAGCGTCCCAGATGAGACGGAAATTAACCCCACATTACTGTAATTAAAGGAGCTTTAAAGTATGGATTTTGGTGTAGTGACCATTTTTAAGAACGCACTATTCACGCAATTTCTATGGACAAGATACTTTATTAACAAAATGAAAAGAGGTCTCTTTTTAAAGAAACCTCCTTTTTTAATCCCATTCATTAAAATCAATCACACGATGACAAAGTCTTTGCATTAGCTTGGATTCATGTGTGACAACAAGTATGCCCATTTCTCTTTTTTTAGCGATTTCAATGATCGCATGCCAGATTTGGGCCTGTGTGTTTGCATCAAGCATTGTCGTCATTTCATCTGCAATTAAAAAACGAGTATTCGGTCCTAATGCTCTAGCTACACAAAAGCGTTGTAATTCGCCCCCAGATAACTCGTGAGGCCAACGTGTAAGCCACTCTTGTTCAATCCCTAATAATGCTAATAATTCATGATCTGGTTGATATCCTTCATTTAGAATCTTATGCATCTTCCATCTTGGGTTAATCGCTTTTTCAGGATGCTGGAGGACCATTTGAACAGGATGATAGCCGCTTTTCGGTAATGGAGCACCATTAAAATGCACGGTACCTTCAACCGGTGACTCAAAGCCCGCTAAAATACGGCAAAAAGTCGTTTTCCCCCGTCCACTTGGTCCTGTAATGCCGACGATCTCCCCAGGCTCTATCGTTACATTGACCCCTTGGAATAACCACGGACCGTCCCCATAGCGAAATCCAATGTCTTTTGCTTCAAGTTGCATGAATACACCTCACCATTCCATTCCTTAATTCTCGCATTTCAGGTGGTGCTTGCTGGCATTCTGGCGTAGCCATCTCACAACGCGGTGCAAACAAACATCCCGGTGGCAATGAGCTTGGATGAGGTTGCGAACCCGGAATTGGGATAAATTCATTTTGAGGTAACGCTCTCCATAATGCTTTCGTATAAGGATGCCGTATAGCCTCTCCTTTTCCTACAAAGTCTTTTACAGAAGCTATCTCTACCGTCGTTCCAGCATAAAACACAGCAATTTTATCTGCAATTTGAAGAGCCGACTCAATATCATGTGTGATTAACATAACCGCACATCCGTTATCAGCGAATTCCCTAAAGTTACTTAATGCTTCTTTTATAACAATCGGATCGAGTCCTGGCGTAGGCTCATCCGCAATGATTACTTTTGCGCCACTAACCATAGCAGTTGATAAAAGCGTCCTTCTCGCCATACCTCCAGAAAGTTGAAATGGATACATACTTTCCACTTCTTTGCCAAGATGATACCGTTCAAAGACCTTACGTTGCGCCGATACAGCATCTCCACTATTGGCAGCCGTACGAACTTGGCTCCCCACACGCATCAGTGGATCTAAAAAGTTGACGGATTGCGGTACAAGCGCCAGTTCCTTACCTCTTAATGTAGCTAGACGAGCAGCAGTAAGTTCCTCACCCTTATACTTTATGGTGCCACTTATACTTGCATTGCTAGGAAGAATTCCAAGAATGGCATGCGCAAGCAAACTTTTCCCCGATCCACTTGCACCAACAACAGCTAGAATTTCTCCAGCTTCGAGCGTTACACTTAAACTTGATATAACTTTATGATTGATCTCTTTAAGTCCATCTGTATATTGTTTAAAAGACACAGATAGATTTTCTACCTCAAGAATAGACATTCGTTCACTCCTCCTAATAGTATTCGTGACTAATCATGACTTCTAGTAGGATCCATGAGCACTCGTAAATTTTCCCCAATCTGATCAAACATTCTCACGACAATCAACAAACAAAGCCCTGGGAAGAAAGCAAGCCACCACATACCTGAAGATAAATACTTCATCGATTCCGATAAAATAATGCCGATTGCCGGCTCATGTGGTGATAAACCTAAGCCTAAAAATGTCACTGCCGCTTCATGTAAAATAACATGAGGGAAAAGTAACATAAAACCGATGAGAAGTTGCGGAACGATGTGTGGAAGAATATGATGTACCGCAATCCACCATCTGGATTTCCCCATCTTCTGCGAAACGTGTACAAATTCCGCTGAACGAATTTGCATAACCTCTGCCCGAATAACTCGCGCAAGACTTGGCCAATGCGTTAGCGTAAGTCCAATGACGATCCCTTTAAACCCTCCTCCAAGCGTAAAAGCAATAAGAATGAGGGTCACAAGATGTGGCACACTCAGGAAAAGATCAATGATCCACGAAATAATTCGGTCAGCCATTTTGCCCATTGTTGCTGCAGCCATACCAAAGAATAGAGCAATTAAAGTACTTCCAATTGCGCCAATCAGTCCAACTCCTATACTTAAAGAAAGCCCCATTACTGTTCTTGCAAACATATCTCGCCCTAACCAATCCGTACCAAAGAGATGCTCTAAGGATGGAGCGGAATTTCGTTCACTTAGATTTGTGACAATTCTCTCCTCATCCAGAAGAACGCCGCCTACTATAACAGTGACTAAGAACATAATTGAAATAATAATCTTAAACAATGTCCATTGCTTTCGGTTCAGAGAAAATTTCTTATTCGTAATTTTTAGGTTTGGAATCATATCTTCCTCACCTCTCTTGTCCGCGGATCTAACACACGATAACTCAAATCAGCCAATAAATTACCGACAAAAACAAAAATCGTACTAAATATTACTAGTCCTAATAAAAGGGGTACGTCCCCTCTAAGCCCCGCTTCTACAGTTGCTTGTCCTAAACCTGGATAAGAAAATACTTGCTCTGCTAGCACTGCTCCACCAAACAACTCACTAAAAGCAGCAAATTGTAATGTGATCGCAGGTAACGCAACATTACGTAATCCATGTCGCCAAAATAATACAAAACCTTTTTCGCCTCTTGCTCTAGCAAATAACACATAATCACTAGCCATGACATCGATCAGCTTTTGGCGCGTGTGAAGTGCTACATTAGCAACACCTAATATACTGAGTGTCAGTACCGGTAAAATAAGATGTTGAATTCGATCCATCAGGGTGACATCTTCTGCAAGTACCCCAGCAGGAACACCCATTCCAATAGGGAACCATCCTAGCCATACGGCAAATACCATTAGAACAAGGAGACCCATCCAGAAAGTAGGCGTTGAAGCTAATGTAAAGCAGTACCACTTGATCATACGATCAATCCAAGTCCCCTTTTTCATCGCCGCTACAAC
Organism: Lysinibacillus sp. NPDC097287; assembly: GCF_044761695.1. Lineage (NCBI taxonomy): Bacteria > Bacillati > Bacillota > Bacilli > Caryophanales > Bacillaceae > Lysinibacillus > Lysinibacillus sp. NPDC097287. The sequence continues at coordinate 66,744 of NZ_JBIWCX010000007.1, read as the reverse complement.
ACCCATCACAAAGCCAACTACACCTGATAATAGCCATGCTGATAACATAAGCGCTAAGGAATTGAAAAACCGCTCGCCAATTACTTCAATTACTGGTCGTCGATAAATCATCGATGTGCCTAAATCGCCTGCGAGTACAGCAGAACCCCAGTTCAAAAATTGCACCATAACTGGTTGATCCAATCCCCAGTACTCCGCTATCTTCTCCCGTTGTTCAGGACCTACCTTCAACATATCTGCGCCAATATAGGCTTGAATTGGATCAATCGGAGAGTTTTTTACTAATAGAAAAGAAATAAAACAAATGGCCACCAATAATGTGGCCATTCGTACACCTTTCATCAATATAAATAATCCAAGCTTTCCACTATTAAATTTACGCACTGTTAGTTAGCCCATTTCCATTCCACAATATTATCAGTAGCTGGCCAACCATGCCCATGAACATGGATTCTTTGATCTCCGATATCAAGTCCATCCTTCACTAAGTACAAGTGATCAATATTCACTAACCATGCCCATGGAGCATCGCCTTTTGCACTTAAACCAGTTGTGCCATCCCATTGTGCTTTTTTCCAAAACTCAATAGCTTCTTGTTCACTAGTAGCACTAAGTGCTTTTGCAAAATATTCATCTACGGTTTTATTTTGATAATAACCCGTATTGTAATACTCTACACCAGCCGATTCACTACTATAGATATTGTACATTTCATGTGGATCATGACTTCCCCATCCCATTAGGACTGGATTAGAATACATTTTTTTAGCAATCATATCCCAGCTTCCACCTTCTAACTTGATGTTAATGCCTAGTGGTTTCATCATATCAACAACAGAAATGGCTAGAGATTGTCTAATTGCGTCATTTGCTAAGTAATACAGCGTAAACTCCGCCTTTAAAGAACCTTTGTCTAGAATGCCATCCCCATCTGTATCTTTCCAGCCCGCTTCTCGCAATAGTTTCTTTGCACCTTCCAAATCAGCATCCTTAATGACCGTATCAGGGTTCCACCAAGGTAAGCCATCCACCGACGTATAAGCTGGTGTGCCTCGTCCTTCCAACACTCCGTCCACTAACGCTTGTCTATCTACCCCAATATTGATAGCATGACGAATTGCTGGATCAGCTGTTACATCATTCCCAATAGGTAAACCATCTTCCGTTACGCCACCAGATTTTACAAACGGGAAGACAATTCCGCGATTATCTACTGTTTGTACCGATTCTAATTTCATACCAGGTACTTTCTGATTACTAAATGCGGCTGGTATATACGCAAGATCAACCGTCCCCGCTTGTGCAGCTGCAAATGCAGCATCCTCATTTAAAAATAAGAACGTTATCTTTTTAAAATCTGACTGTTTATCGTAGTATTCTGGATTAGCTTTTACAATCATTTGCTGTCCCTTGTCCCATTGAACAAGCTCGAAGGGTCCTGAACCTATAGGCTTCTCTGCATAGTCAGCGCCATATGCATGTTTTGGAACAATACCTGTTGCCACTAAAGAATTAACAAATGTAGATTGTGGTTCTTTTAGTGTAAATTTCACCGTGTAGTTATCCACCGCTTCTACCTTTTCCATACCATTAAGGTCTACAACTGACCCATTGTTTGTAGCTGTTTCAAATGTAAATACAACATCGCTTGCCGTTAATGGTTCACCATCAGAAAATTTTACATCTTCACGTAGTTTCACCGTCCAAACCTTTCCATCTTCACTTACTTCATAGTTTGTCGCAAGGTCATTGACAATATTGAGCTTGTCATCTCTTTTTAGAAGCGTACTTTGAAATAAAGGTGACCCATATCGCCCCCAACCAGTTGTTGGGTCAAACCCAGCTTCTGGCTCAGAGTCAAAAGCCAACACAAGCTCGTCCTTATTTCTTTCATTACCTTTGTTATTCTCATCTTTTGACTGATTATCTTTAGAAGAACTACATCCAGTTAACAGAAGAGAAGCAATTAGCGTAACAAACACTATCTTTTTAAATATCTTCATCATTTCACCTCATAATTAAAAATTCCTCCCCAAAAAACACCTTACTTAAATCACATAGTAAGGAATAAATTGACAGGTATACATATTGAACAATAAACAATCATAAAACTTTATTCAATGACTAAACTAAAAAAATAAAAATGTCCTTAACATCTATCTTATTAAGCATTGTTAGAGGAGGTATTACTAATTTTTCCTACATCGAAGGTAAACAATTTCACGGAATGAAAAGTGCGGAAGTGGTTGAATGGTGCAAAACTACTCGTTGGTTTTAGACAAGAAGGATACCTTATTAATTATGTATCGATTCACGTCTATCCTATTCTAATGGTTCAACTAGTGGTAGGCAACTTTAATAACCACTAAAGGGAATTTTTTTACGGATTTATCAAAGGAGGAAAAAACTTAATACCACTGAGGTTTATCAACTTAATTTACAAAATAATTTCACTTTTATCATAATAAACTAATGCATTTTCCTATTTTTAATATAGTTTTATCACTATATTCGTATTTTTTATAGACTTAGTCATTCTTATGACCTATAATAATCCATACTCTTCATTAAATACGAACATTAAGGTGGATTTTATGTCTAAATATACGCAAATTTTCCGAGGGACTGCTTTTTCAAGTAAGTCATCTAAAGAAGTACAAATCTTAAAAGATTATCTATTCTGCATTAATGCTGACGGTATGATTGAAAAAACCGTTGCACCTGAACATACTGACTATGAAGCTTTACTAAATACATATCAAGGAAAAGAGAATTTTCATCAATTAGCTGATGGACAATATTTTTTACCTGGTTTTGTCGATTTACATGTCCATGCACCGCAATGGGCTCAATCTGGAACCGCATTAGATATTCCACTGAATGATTGGTTGAACACGTATACTTTCCCGATTGAATCTAAATTCTCAGATTTAGATTTTGCTAAAGAAGTCTATGAAGACTTAGTCAGCACACTACTTGCGAATGGTACAACTACATCACTCTATTTTGCAACGGTTCATAAAGAAGCTAGCTTATTGCTCGCTGAAATCTGTGCAAAGAAAGGTCAACGTGGTCTAGTTGGGAAAGTTGTAATGGATGATCCTGAACAAACGCCAGAATTTTATCGTGATGCAGATACGCAAACAGCATTGGCCGATACAGAAGAATTTATCTTAGCGGTGAAAGAATTGGCGAAATCAACTAAACAAGGTGTTTATCCAGTTGTCACACCTCGCTTTATACCAAGTTGTACAGATGGCGCTTTGAAGGGGTTAGGAGCGTTAGCTGCTAAGTACGATACGCACATCCAGTCTCACTGTAGTGAAAGTGATTGGGCTCATGGTCACGTACAAGAACGATTCAATAAAAATGACGCCTTTGCTTTACATGATTTCGGTTTATTAGGCGATAAAGCTGTCATGGCACATTGTAATTTCTTAAATGATGAAGATGCAGAATTATTTGCTGAAACAGGCACTGCGATTGGTCATTGTCCAATCTCAAATGCTTATTTCGCCAACAGTGTCCTTCCAGTTGCACACTTACATGCAAAAGGTGTTGATATTGGTTTAGGCACAGATGTTTCTGGTGGTTTTTCACCAAGCCTATTCGACAATGCTCGCCAAGCAGTCATGTCATCTAGAATGTTAGAAGACGGTGTAGATCCTGTTCTCCCTGCTGAAAAACGTGGCAAACCAAATTCACGCATTACAATTAATGAAGCCTTCTATTTAGCTACTGCTGGCGGCGGGGAAAGTTTAAGCCTTCCAATCGGTCGGTTACTAGAAAACTATACATGGGATGTGCAAATTATCGATACAAAAATCGCATCTGCAAAACTACCGATTTTTGATGTGAACGAAGATTTAAACGATATCTTCCAAAAAATTATGTATCTTGTGCGACCTGAAAATATTCGTGAAGTGTGGGTGCAAGGCAACAAGGTTCATAACAGAGCTGAATAAACAAAATATCATTACCCTATAAGCAACAATCATCGAACATTTATGTAAATAACTTAAAATTTTGAGGTGTGCATCTTAGTGGAAACGCAAAATAACAAGCTAGCTAACGATAAAAACAATGCAACGAAATTAACCGTGTTACCCGATGAAAAAGTTTCGTTCGGTCAGTCAGCCCTACTAGGTTTACAACATGTAATGGCAATGGACGTCTATGTAGTACCTTTCCTTATTGCGATGTTAATCGGTTTACAGTCTGGTCAATCAACAGCTTTAATACAATCAACCTTTATCGCAGCAGGGATTGCAACAATCGTTCAAACTTATTTCTGTATGAAACTACCGATTGCACAAGGTCCATCCTATGTACCACTCGGTGCCATTGCCGGTATTTATGTCGCGAGTGGTGGTGGCGAGCTTGGTTGGAGTTCAGTGCTAGGTGCAAGTCTAATTGGAGCTATTTTAGTCATCATTTTAGGATTTACCGGTCTCTTCAATAAGATTGTGAAAGTTTTCATTCCACCAATCGTTGGGGGTACAATTATCTTTGTCGTTGGTCTTTCATTAATGCCCGTTGGCTTAAGTAGTAATATCTATAATGGTGCAGGCGCTACAATCAGCCAAAACATTTATTTAGCTCTTATTGCAGCCAGCGTATTAATCACTTGCGTTATGCTAGGTTCTTTCTTTCATCAGAAAGGTCGCATATTCCGTATCACTTCTGTCATTATTGCGTTAATCGCAGGTAGTATTGCTGCTAAATTTATGGGGGTATTAGATTTATCGGCTGTTTCCCAAGCAAAATGGTTTAGTATGCCACAAATCCCTTTTGCAGACTTTGGCTTCACTTTTAATCTTTCTGCAATTATTACAATGGTTATTATTTATATTGTATTAATGGCTGAAACAACAGGTACATGGTTTGCTGTCAGTAATGTAATCGACAAACCATTAACAGATAAACAAATTAATCGTGGGGTTATTGGTGAAGGGATTGGTTGTTTCATCGCTTCATTACTAGGCTCAACACCAGTAACAGGTTACTCAACAAATGCCGGTGTTATTTCAATCACAGGCATTGCAAGCCGCCGTGTCTTTGTTGCCGCTGGAATTTGGTTTGTATTGTTCGGATTTTCTGGTAAATTAGCCGCTTTAATCTCTGCCATTCCATCAGCCGTAATTGGCGGTGTGTTCGTTATCGTTTGTGGTATTATCGCTATTAGTGGTTTACAAGTTATGAAAAACGAACAAATCGGTGAAAAAGAAATGTATGTCCTTGCTGTTCCAATGATTTTAACATTAGCTTTAACACTACTGCCTGAAGATTTCCTATATTCTTTACCAACAACAGTACAATACTTATTTGGCTCACCAGTAGCAACAGCTGCAATCGTAGCTATAGTGTTGAATAAAATATTACCGAGTGCTAGGTAGTTCTTAATAAAAGTAGAGAAAAAACATTTATGCAATAAATTCTTTGTGGACGTTTATGAAAGTCTGTTCCAGGGGGCGAGCCTTTCACTCCAATCAACTAGAATTTTCTTATCAAAATAGTAAAAGAATGTAGACCAATCTAGTTTTAAATGAAGTTAAGAGAATTACTGTGCAGGTAGGCAACTTGCAGTGAACTGATGATTTTACTTGTATCATTTATATTCATCATTCTAAGTTAAGGATAGAATTTGATGAGAATACATATTAATTTTAGATTGCTGGTTGATTGGAGTGGAGGCTAGGCGACTCCTGGGGGATTAGCGTCCCAGATGAGACCCTGGAGCGAGCGTTTAGGGGAATAAAGGCTAAAGGCATCACATCCTGTGATAACGCCTTTGTGACCAACATCGTGTTGGCCTAAGCGGCTCATCGGACGCCCCCCGGAAAGCGCCTAGCCGGAACGGAAATCAACCCCACGTTACTATAAGTTAAATGAAAAAAACTAGTTAGAACTTCTAACTAGTTTTTTCTTTATGATTCCTTCGTTGTCTTTTCAAAGTCACATAAATCTATCCATTTTTGAATCGACTTAATGACTTCTTGAAAAGCGATGCCATTAGGTGTTAACTCATATTCCACTTTTTTTATAGAAGAATCAATAAATTTCTTATTGATTAAGCCTGCATTTACAAGCTCATTTAAACGTTCTGTTAATAAACGGTCAGAGATTCCAGGGATCGTGGCGTGAATTTCATGATATCTTTTTGGCCCTGGTAATAAGGTATAAATAATCATACCCATCCATCGTTTCCCTATAAATTCAATCGCTTGATGATAGCTGCTGCATATATGTGTACAATTCGGTTGAGTCATATAATAACCTCCCGCCTGTGAATTCATTTTCCTCTATTGTAACACATAATGTTTTTTATTTGACGCAAAAACTTACTAATGGTAAGATTCTATTTATCAACTTATCATTAGTAAGTTTATAGGAGGAAATACAATGACAACAACAACTAAAGATCTATATACAATTATGCATGAAAGAAAATCAGTGCGTAAATACGATCCTACTTTTAAAATGACACAAGCAGAAATTGAAGAAATCCTTACTGAAGCAACAAGTGCACCATCTTCAAGTAACCTACAACCATGGAGATTCATTGTTGTTCAAGACGACGCTACAAAAAAAGAACTTCGTGCAATTGCTAATAATCAAGAACAAATTGAAACAGCGTCAGCAGTTATCGCCGTTTTAGGTGATGCTGAAATGTACAAAAACGTAGAAAAAATCTACACTCAAAATGTAACAGAAGGACATATGGGTGAAGAACAGAAGAATATCACGATTAGCAATACACATCGCATGTACCCTGCTGCTCCATTAGCAGTTAGACAAAACATCGCTTCTTTTGATGCAGGTCTAATTTCAATGCAACTTATGCTTATCGCAAAAGAAAAAGGCTTTGATACAGTAACAATGGGTGGCTTTGACAAAGTGAAATTTGCAGAGCGATTTGAATTACCTGAAAATCAATTCCCAATCGTACTTATCGCTATTGGTAAAGCCGCTGCACCAGCATTTGGCTCATCACGTCTACCATTAGAAGATATTGCTCGTTTTATCTAAAATCATTAGCAAATACAAAACCAGCAGAATCCAGGATTCTGCTGGTTTTTTGTTTAATTAATTCGATTTGACATTCCTTACTTATAAGTGCAACTCGATAAGTGCCACTTGTGGGATGTTTCCTAAACGGAATGGTAGTTTCGTATTGCCAATCCCCGTATTCACATATAAATTGGGATTTGTGTTCCCTGAGAGGGTATACCATCCCTTCACGTATTCTTCAGCTAATGAAGTCGTAGCGAGAGGTCCGATAAATGGTAGGTACACTTGTCCACCATGACTATGCCCAGCCAAAACTAAAGCATGATCCGTTGACTCAAGTTGTTTTGCTACGTCTGGCTCATGCAATAAGACAAGCGTATTTTGATTGCGAGATAGCACATTATTTACATCAGCTATATCAGGTGATCCTAAAAGTGCGTCATCTAATCCGTATATGAGTAGTTCTTCTCCGTTCGGCAAAGTAATGGTCGTTTCTTCATTTTTTAAAAGTGTGAAATCAGCATCCGTAAGTAAACGTTCATAGTTTCGTACCATACCGCCTCCTACATCCCGATTACCATACACTGAAAACTTCCCATAAGGAGCTTCCATCTCTTTCAAGAGTGCTATAATCTCTTGAATTTCAGCTTCCGTTGCCCCCATATCAAATAAATCACCAGTAAAGACAATCATATCGGGCTTTTGTTTGTTAATTTTCTTAACAACCTTCTCGAATTGACCCATACTATAAAATTCCCCTATTTGTGTATCAGTAAAATGGGCAATTTTAATGGATGTCCCTTTTTCCTCGCTCGGCGATGTGTATGAAAATTCATGTGACTTCACCGTTAATAGCTTCGATTCGATAAATGTTGCATAGACAAAAACGAGCACTCCCACTGTAACCAATAGAAGTAAAAATTTCAAAAACTTTCGCATTCTTTTTTCCCCTCAACTACTGAAATTCTATATTAATATAATCATTGGATGTTACAACTGTGTCACAATTCGATGACTGATACAAATAATTTGACCACTAAGAATTACTTAGCTTCTTCATATTGTGAAGATTGTAGGGCAATTAATCAATACCCACGTAAACCCTTTTCTCAACGCACTTCGTCATAAATTATTACCGTTAAATCCAAATAATAAAAGGAGTACTCCGAATATAATTATCCGAAATACTCCCCCTATGTTTTAATCACCTATACGTTTGATACTTTGTTGATAGTAGCGGCTTCCATGATTTTTTTCTCAATTGCTTTTTGCTCAGTCGCATTCTGTACCTTTTCAGATAAGTCTTCTGAAATGTGAATTGTATAAGCGCCACTTAAAATTACATTCTTTAAATCATTAACAGTATTACATTCCCTTTCAAGTTCGTTAAAGATACAGCCATACTGTAATTGATGGTGTGTATCACTACCACCTACAACTGGCTTGTTCAAGCTTTTTGCAAATTGAAAGACCAGTTGTGAATTTGCATCAATCCCCATCGAATAAAGATCCTTGCCATTTAAATCAAAGGCATCTAGCTTACTTAGCAAGACTGGGTCTAGATTATATAAAGGAGTACTCTTACGATAAGGATGTGCCCCCATAATTAAAATCTCAAATGGTGCAACAAGCTCAAATAGCTGGGCAAATTTAATGAAATTCCCTTTTGAAGCAAAAGGGTCTAATAACGTACGAATTTCCCGTATAGTAGTTCGATCCGCTACGATTAAAATATGCCCCACCTCTTGGATATCTACCTCCATCCCAGGGAAGACTTTTACACCATCTACTAAGTAATAGCCTTGTTCATATGGATAAACTTCATCTAACGTGTTGTAGACATCAAAAAAGTTACGCGTATTGAAATGTTCTGTTAAAGCGAAGCCATCAAGACCGTTCTCCTTTGCAGCCTTCACCATACTTTTAAAATAATCTAATGAAAACTCTACTTTTTTTGAAAGCTTACCGTGTGTGTGGAAATCGAAATTCATATCAATGCACGTCCTTTTTTAGTAGTAAATACTTAATGTAAAACTTATTCCAATATAAAATATTGAAAAAGCAATAAATGAATAATCATTCCGTCCAAAGTTAAAATAGGCTGTTTTTAGCTTTTTCACTTCAGAATTATTTGTTGAATGACTAAATCCTTTCGTTTCAAGTGCTTCAACAGTCGTTCTTGAGCGTTTAGCACCGTTTAAAATAAGTGGATAAAATGATAAAACTAATATTTTCATATAGTAAACAACCATACGCCAGTAAAATAACCCTGGTTTACTTGGTGCTTTTCCACGTAAACGATATGACAAGATAACTTTATGAAACTCTTCCATTAACGTTGGTAGAATGCGATAACAATAAGATACGCTGAATGAAACTTGCGCTGGTACCCCCATACGCAATAAGGCATCGCTAAATTTTTCCGGGTCTAGGCTTGTAAATACCGCAACACTCGCTAATGAAATGACAGCAAGCTTAATTGTGAGCCAAAACATTGGTGCAATGGATGCCAAATCACCACCAAAAAACAAGGAAATGATAAATAATATAGTAATTTCACTGAGTAACCCCAAACATAATACAAATAAAATGAGTGGGCTAACACGTGCTAAATAAGTCATTCCTACCATGAACAGCAAAAAACTAACTAAAATAATTTCACTATGAATGAACCACGGAACAATAGCGAAAAACAAATACCAAATAATTAGTGCCCTCGGATCCAATCTACCTAAGTATGTGTCGCCACTACCATAAGCTGTTTTTAAAAGTTCACCTTTGACATATTCCAGTGACAGCTTTTCAGATACGCTCTTATACATATTCATGTAAGGCGCCCTCACTTTCTAAACTTTCAAACAGCTGACAGAAATCTTCCACCGTATAGATTGGTTCAGTTATTCCAAGTTTCATACCAAGCTCTACTATTTGTGGTATGACAAGTCCCGCTGTTTCAAGTAAGCTTTGATTGCTAAAAATATCATGACGATTCCCATCACCAATGATTTCACCATTATGCATAACAATAATGCGCGTCGCCCATTCCGAGACAAGTTGCATATCATGCGATGCAATTACCACCGTTTTCACATGATCCTTTAAGGTTTCTAGCATATGGACAACATGCTTTTTTGTCGCAATATCTAAATTAGCTGTCGGCTCATCTAATAAAATAACACTCGGTTGCATTGCCGCTCCGATAGCCAACGATACACGCCTTTTTTGTCCACCACTTAAAAGACGTGCATCTCGTTCCTGCAATTCTGTCAGTCCAAAATCATGTAAAATATGTTCCACAATTTCCTCACAGTCTTTTACTTTTCTCGCTTTTAAGAAAAGCTCTATTTCCTTCTTGACCGAGTCTTCAATAAACATCTCTTCTGGATTTTGGTATACATATGAAACGTGTTTCCCTAGTTTCTCAGGAGTAGCTTTCGTGGCTTGGATATTTAGGACTGTTACCTCACCTTGACTGGGTTTTACAATGCCCGCCATTAATTTGATCAGTGAGGATTTACCAGCACCATTATTGCCAACGATAGCAATTCGTTCCCCTTCGTAGAATGTCGTGTGTACATTGTTCAATACTTGCTTTAGTTGCTTTCTTAAATCTCGGAATTGTAACGAAACATGCTCAAAACTAATGATAGGTTTAGTCGCTTGCCCTCCATTTAACTCGCAACTCATGTGCTGTGAAAAATTATTTATTTTTGCATAGGTACTGAAGTGCTCAACGCCCTCTTTCATTGTAATTGGCAGTTCTACAGAAGTAGCTCCACCAACTTGCATCAGACTCGCTGCTTGTGTAATTTGTGGTGGATAAATACTGCGACTCACTAATTCATCTACCCTCGATAAAGCTAGCTTCACAGGCTCTTTCCACAAAATACTTCCTTGATCCATCAACACAACTGAATGACAATATTCTGCGATAAACTCGGCATGATGCTCGATAACAATAATCGTCATACCTAACTCTTCATTTAACTTTTTCAATACCTCATACACTTCTTTTGCATGCTGCGGATCTAGCTGTGCAACTGGTTCATCAACAATAAGGATTTTCGGTTTCATCGCAAGTACGCCAGCTATAGCTAGTAAGTGTTTTTGTCCACCACTCAGTTGCCAAATAAATCCATCAGCGATAGAAGCAAGACCTGTTACTTCTAAAGCCCACATACCCCGTTCTTTATAATCCGCCAAACCATAATTTAACGGCACAAAAGAAGCATCATCAATGACTGTCGGTCGCATAATCTGATTTTCGAAGTCTTGATAAACATACCCGATGTCTCTTGATAGCTCAGCAACTGAAAATTTAGAAGTTTGACGATCTTCAAGTTGCACTTCTCCTTCAAAATCACCTACATAAAACTTAGGAATAAGTCCGTTAAATGTTTTACATAGTGTAGATTTACCAGAACCATTCCCACCTATAATGGCTACAAATTCTCCCTCATGAATCGTCAAACTTACATTCTTTAACACTTTATCTTCTGCACCAGGGTACGTGAAGGTGACGTCTTTTACCTGAATTATCGGCTTAACCAAGATTTCCGAACTCCTTTGAATTGTTTTTAGATTTAGAACGCATCACCCCAAGTACGATAAGCGTAACGATCGCCGCAGATGCAATCGGTACCCAAATAAACCATTCACCAAAAGTCTCTAAAAATTCAGGTTCCCATTCACCAAATGCCCAATCTGTTTCTGATAAGAATTCAGACAAAATAGCAACAGCCGCAAGAACAACTGAAGTAACGACTAGTTTTGGTGTAACAATCTGACCTAAAGAATATTGCACTTTATTGTTTCTCGGCTTCATCCCTAATAGCGGTTCGATTTTGCCATATAAGCGCGGTACTAAATACAAGGTTGGCAATAAGGCAAATAAAATACCCGAGAATAAAAGATCGTTTAGCAGGGCTACCCCTTCAACGATGACAATACTTTCTGCTAAACCTGAGACAGCTTCGAACTCTTCAACACCAACCCATACTTTCCCGATATCAACGATAGTTCCTAATAAATGATGGACAAGGAGACCAGCAAATACTGCAAATGTAACTTGTCTACGATTTAGTGGATTACGCACTAAAATCCCTGCAATAAACATCCCTAACGAAAAAGTAATAAATTTTTCTACTTCTCCAATACCACCAAACTGTCCAAGCATTAACTCACCAAATATAATTTCTCCAAGTGATGCGCCAATCGCAGCATAAAAAGGATGGAACAAAATACATAATGTTAATGGAATAAATGCAAAATACTCTACAGATAACTCAATGACCCCTAATTGCACTGAAGGAATTAACTCCGTGAACATGTTCGATAACCCATACAGCGACATTGATAAAATGAATACCATCATTTTTTGTGACTGCGTCAATTGATACGTACTTTGAATTGACATAATTTCCTACCCCCTTTGTTTGATAGGTCAAGTATATGGGTGTACTGTAAATGCCGTGTGTATAATTCGAAAAGGTTATGTAAATATTTTTTCAACCAAAAAATAATGAAAAATATTTTTCATTTATGATTTAAAATATGATATAACTAGAGTGCAGATAGGAGGCAGAACATGAATCAAAAACTTTTTGAAGATCAACCTTTAACACCTAACGAAAAAACGATTGCCGATTACATATCAAAAAACGGTGTGACAATATTAACTTACACAGAAGATGAAATTGCAAAGGAGCTACAGATAAGTAATGCCACAGTCTCTAGATTTTGGCGTAAAATTGGATTTAAGAACTTTAAAGATTTTAAGAATAACTATAAGGAAAAGATGGATGTTTCACCTGCCAATAAGCTCGAACACATAATGGAACAAGTAGATTCAACAACCATTCATGCACAAATGATGGCTACTAGTATTAAACATCTGGAGTTAACACTGGCTCAGTATAATACAGAGAGTTTTCAGAAGACTGTAAAAGCTATGATAGAGGCAAGAACGATTTATATTTATTGTCCTGGTCCATCTGAAGGTTTAGGGAGCTTGTTAAATTTTCGTTTATCGCGCTTCGGATTAAGGATTAAAATTTTGCCAAAAAGCGGGCATGAGATATATGAATCTTTATTGCATTTTTCAGCTGATGATGTGTTATTCATGTTTGGTTTTGTAAAGCTACACCCTGAATCACGTGTATTGCTGGAGCATGCAAGGAAGCTTAGCATGACCTCCATTGTTATGACCGACTGCTTAGTATCTGATTTCAATGCATATGCAGATTGCTTATTATTCGCAAGTAGAGGTGAGCTTTGGGAGTTTCATTCGATGATTGCTCCAACATTTCTCGTAGAAAATATTATTATTGCCATTGGAAAAGAAACGTCTGAACAGTCGATGGAAAAACTCGAAATGTTGGACACTATACGAAAAGAATATAAAGATTTACTACCACGATGATTACTTTTTTCCATGAAATAAGTAAAGGGTTGTCACAGAAAGTCAGATTCCACTGATTTTCCGGACAACCCTAGAATATAAATTTCATGCTTATTTTTGTGCTGAGATTATTAAAAACATAGGTCTTCGAAGTTCATCTTTCATCTCAGGGATACTCTCTAACATTTCTTCAGATGGTTCCGGTTCCTTAACTGCTTTTATCGTAAATCCAGCATCTATTAAGTCATTTAAATATGTTGAAAACGTGCGATGATATTTGATGACGTTTTCTGTTAAGAATGTAGTTTCTCGTATACCCTCTGATTGATAATTATCTACTGCCCAGTGCAGACGATCCCCTTTCTCGTCATAATACCAATCTTGTTCATCACGTGATGTAAAGATGGGATGCTCAACTGAAAAAACAAAAGAACCACCAGGCTTTAGATATTTGTAGACTTTCTTGCAAATTACTTCAAACGACTTAACATAATGAAAAGCCAATGAACTGATTACCACATCAAATTGTTCGTCTGAAAAATTAATGTCTTCAATTGGCATCCTTATATAAGAAATCAGAGGATCATCTGTCTTTTCACGGGCTTTTTGAAGCATCTTTTCCGATATATCGACACCTATTACAGCACGTGCCTGTTGCTCACGAGCATATCGGCAATGCCAACCAAAACCGCAACCCAAATCAAGTATACTTTTATCTCGTAGCTCTGGTAGTAGTGCCTTTAATACGTGCCATTCCCCCGCACTTTCGAGTCCGTTGATGGATCGGGGCATTTTTTCATAGGCAGAAAAGAAATTCTCATCATCATACTTATTTTGTTTCATCATGCATTACTCCTCTTTATGGCAAGTTCACTTCTTACATTTATAAACACTAAGGTAGTGTGTACTTTATTTTCTTGGTAAATTCACTTCAAATGTTGTACCGACATGTAATATACTGTTCACACTTATTGTACCTTTATGTTTTTCTACGATTGTTTTTACTATAGATAGACCTAAACCTGAACCACCTAACTGTCGCGTTCGAGACTTATCTACACGATAAAACGGTTCAAATATCATCGACAATGCTTTTTTAGGTATGCCCATTCCCGTATCCGAAATCGTAATTGTTAAAACATCATCATGGACGCTCGTACCAACCGTAACTGTTCCATGAGTATCATTAAACTTCACTGCATTTTCGATTAAGTTAAAGAACACTCTATATAGTAACGTTGGATTGCCTCTTATTTTTTCATTACAAATGTCCACATGAATATTTGTGTTCTTCTCCATACAAAGCGGTTTTAATTCATCTATGATTGCTTCAAATACATCTTTCAACTCTATGTCGTGGAAAAGTTCCTCCGCCTCCTCAGAAGCTAAAGCTAGTAGATCGTCCACGACTTGTATTAACCGTTGGGTACTCAGTTCTGTAATATCTACATTTTCCTTATAATCCTCAATTGTTGGTGATGGATCTAGTTTCAACACTTGTATTCCTGATTTTATGATTGTCAGTGGTGTTTTCAGTTCATGTGCCGCATTTGCAGCGAAACTCTTTCGATACATAAATGATTTTTCTAGGCGATCAAGCATTTTATTGAAAGAAATAGCCAAATCCCCAATTTCATCTTCTGTATTTATGTTTTCAATACGCTGGGAAAGACTATGCTCACCTATACTTTTAACGCTCTTACTTAGGTCACTTACTGGCTTTAAAGCTTTACCCACGAGTATATATGTTGCACCGATACCAACGACAATAATAGCAATCATCCACATAATACTTTGAACGTTAAATTGCTTTTGCGCTTCTTTAACCTCTACGCTAACAGCTAACCCTTTAATCGAATCCTTATCAATAATTTCTGTATTAAAAGGCTGGATTTGCTCTACAGACTCTCGATTGAGCATCTTTCCAGTTATATTCGGTTGTACAAACTTATTATCAACATTATGAATCGATATGAGTGTAAGTAAAATTGTGATAGCCACCAAAATACAGCCAGTCAACAATGTTAACCTAAATCTCAAGGTTAGCTTATTCATTTGATTCTTCCTCTAACTTATCTGAAATCATATACCCGTGCCCACGAATCGTCCTAATCACTTCTACGTCCGACAATTCTTTAATCTTTTTCCTTAAGGAATATAGATGGAATTTTAATGAATTTGAAAACAAATCCACTTCACTATCCCATGTATGTTCAATTATTTCCTCTGAGCTTATTACTTCACCTCTATGCAGCATTAAATACTCTAAAATAGAAAATTCTTTTTTGGTTAAGGTAATCGGTAAATCTTTCACAAGCACCACTTTTTTTGCGCTATCTAGTTTGATATGCGCACAGGATAGTACACTATTTTCTTGCGTGAAAGAACGCCTCAGTAAATTACGTATTCGAGCATCTAATTCTTGAAAATCGAAAGGCTTTACTAAGTAATCATTTGCCCCAGTATCAAGTCCTGTAATCTTATCTTGAATACTCGAACGTGCCGAAAGGATTAGTATTTTTATGTCGACATTTTCACGCCGAATTCGTTTTAAAACTTCCATCCCATCGATTTTGGGCAAATTTAAATCCAGTATTACTAAGTCATATTCATTAATCTCCATAAATTCAAGTGCTTCTTCGCCATCAAAAACTGAATCGACTGCATATCCAGATTTCCTCAATCCTTTAGAGATAATATTTGATAGTGTAATTTCATCCTCTATTAATAATAGTTTCATTTAAACTCCCCTTGAAATGCTTATAAATTACTGAAAACCATGCATCGTCTGCATGGTTTTCAGGGTTAAGTTGTAATGCGCTTAATCTTCTTATTCACTTTGTTTTAAATTTTTATTCTCTTTCGAATACGTACTTTCCGAAAACTACTGATGTTCGTAACTTACTTGACGATTTCCTTCATCATAAGTTCTTTACCTTCAGATTCTGTTTCCAGTTCTCCATCTTCAAAGGTCTTTAATTCAGCACTTAGTTCTTCTACACCCTCAGATTCATCTAAAACTTCTTTGTTAAGTAAAATTTTGCCCTCGGACCCAGTCATCATCGTTCCTTTTTCAAAAGTTTTAACTTCCATAGAAATGTCTTGTGTATTTTTTTCATTATCTTCAGTAGCAGCAAATGCAGAAACCGCTGTAATACTCATCAAAGCTGCCGTAGCCAATCCTAAACCAATTTTAATCTTTTTCATGTTATATACCTCCTACAATATTATCAAATTTCTGTGCTTTACAACTGAGATTAAGCATACTGCATGGAAGGTTAGATTAAAGTTAGATTTTAAATTTCTTAACTACGTATTTTAACACTATAATGGTGCATTGATTTGGGTACTCCTTTTAACTCAAGTACCCCACTGTACACTAAATATCTAATTCTGTACTCTAAATAGAAGATATTAACGAACATATTCCTTTGTTCTAATATCTCCCCAATAACTTGTCCAGTCTTGATAAAATCTTTGATGATTTGCTCATTATGTAGCTTCTCAATTGCACGTAAAATTAGTGAATCGATGTAGTTTTCTGGAACGCTTTTTAGTTTATCTTTATCCCATATACGTAGCACTTCTTTAGTCTGTAATAATTCTGTCCATTCTCTTTGAAATTGAAGCAGAGCCTTATCTATAAGAGGACTCTTCCCTCTATTTTTTTCAAATAGCAGTCTTAAATCATCTGGTTCAATTTGACCTGTATGGGAAATTTGCCGATCTTTATCTTTTGACGTTATAAGTTTTGGATAAAGTTCCGTGGCGTTTATAAGATAAATCTCATTTTCTTTATTCTTCAATACGTCCAAAATATAAAGTATGAACGTATACTCATCTGCATTATGCCCATACCAGAGATAAATAGGAACTTGACTTGGTATATCCTCTATTTCTCGTAGCGTATTATTCAACTTATTTTGATAAATATACTCTTCCTGTTCGTAGTTGATATTTTCCTCTAGCCATTCACTTCGATAAGCTTTTCCCGTTCTACAATCTAAGTTCCACAACGGTCCAATAGAAAAGTCGTCTGGGAATCCCATTACAATTTTAGGTCTTTCTAGTCCTACGCTTAAAGAACCTGCTGCAGATTCCGAGGAAACAAGATGTACTGCACTAGGTCTACCGCTCAGGTCCTTTGGGAATTGAGACAGGTTCAAGAATTGGCGACGTTTTTGAATGTGATGATTTATTTCTTCTACCATCATGTTCAAATCATCCTGAGAGAAATAGCACCCTCTGCCTTCAAGTGGTTTGCTAACTTCGTGATCAAACGTTTCAAATTCATCTTTATGATTGATTTCGAAATTCTCCAATTTGCCACTTCCAAACGCATTGGAAATTGATAAATAATTTTGAGTTTCAATTTTATAGACAAGAACTACATTTGGCTCCATCAAAAAATATATAAATAGACCATTTACTTTGGTTTTAATTATCAGCACCCCCTACCTAAATTTCACATTATCTATCCTAAAATCACTATGTTCATTGACTATCCTTAGATACTGTTAATTTGCAATAAAGTTATATCGATGTATAAACTAATTCACCTTTATAGATTTGCACGAAATATTTACAATATATGCATTTACACTCCATATTCCCCATTAAATTAGATAGATTAATTTGCCAACTTTTTGATATTTTAGCCATATTACCTGCATTTATAGTAGTAAAATATAGTACGATTTGTTCTTGGGAGCAAAATTTTAATATGCTATTGTTTGAAGTGTAAATCAAATAGGCAAACCTAGGGAAATTTAGGGACGCAAAGCTATAGGGACTAAGGTTTATTACTATGTCAGCCAGTTACCGAAGAGTACATTCTACTTTTTGTTATTCTATATTTCCATAAATAAGCAATGTTATTTTTATGAACAATTTATAGGAAAAGGGAACTACTCTTGTAGAGTAGTTTTTTTATGTGCTTCTCAGGAATAAATTCATCAGGAGGAAATGTAAATGAAAATAGTTAAAATTGCAACAGCAGCGGCTATGGCTATAAGTTTAGTCGGTGCCCCAATTAATGTTTTAGCAGATCAAAATCAAGACACAAGAGTAACAACGACTTCAGTAAAAAATAGCATCAAACAAGCAAATAATGCTAGTGTCAGTAAGTTTTATTTATATGGAAATGACTTACTAAATACATATAATGAAGTCTTTAAAATGGACAAATCTAATATCGTATCAATTACGAACAACGGAGGAAACTACCCTGGTTCTCCCCTTGAAAAGGCGATCGATGGCGATATGAATACCCATTGGGAAACAGGAAAGCAAAATAATGCAACATTCACAAATGAGGTTATATTTAATTTCAATGAAACAACTTCATTAGATCGAATTGTTTATGCCGCACGTCAAGCTAGCGCAAAAGGTAAAGGTTTTGCACAAGAGTTTGAAATCTACAGTTCAACTACAGATGAAGGTGATGACTTTACATTAGTTTCTTCTGGTGAATATAAAGGTTCTACAGGAGATATCGTTGAAATCCAATTTAAACCGACGGAATTTAAACGTTTAAAGTTTGTCTATAAAAAAGCAAATCAAGATTGGGCAAGTGCTTCAGAATTCTTATTCTATAAAGAAGACCGTGTATCTGACAAAATGGAAAAACTATTTACAGACGACACATTTAGTACAATCAGCAAAGAATTTAATACGCCTGATGCATTAAACCAATTAGAAGAAGAAGTAAAAGATCATCCACTATATCCCCTATTTAAAGAAGATATAGAAAATGCTAAATCTCTTTTGAACCAAAAGGTAATTGAAGCAACTACAGCAGCTGTTTCAAAATTAAAAAGCTACGGCACAAACTTTGATAATGCCTATAGCGAGGCGTTTAGAATGCCAAATTCTAACGTATCGAAGGTAACTACAAATGGTGGTAGCTATCCTACTACAAAACCAGAATTTATGTTAGATGATCAACCAAACACGCATTGGGAAACAAATAAAAACAATGATGCGAACTTTACAAATGAAGTTGTATTCGAATTAGAAAATGCAGAAGTGTTAGATCGAGTAGCCTTTTTAGCGAGATCCGTTAATCAAAAAGGGTTCCCCGAAGAATTCGAAATTTACGCATCTGAAACTAGTAAAGGGGAAACATTCCAACTTGTTTCTAGTGGCGAAGCTGTAAGAACAAGTGATTTCTTAGAATTTAAATTTGAACCTACAAAGTTTAAACGACTCAAGTTTAAATTCAAAAAAGCATATACAGACAGACCGTTCGCAGCAGAATTCAGATTCTATAAAGAAGATAGTATATCTAATAAGATGGACAACTTATTTACGAACGAACATCAAAATAAAGTATCTGAGCCATTCAATACGTTAGAAAAATTAGAAGCGTTTGAGCAAAGTGCTCAATCACATCCTCTATATGAACTGTATAAAGAGGACTTCGAAAACGCCAAAGTACTACTAAATGAAGGCAAAGTAGAAACAACTCCAGCTGCAACAAAACCATTTGAGCATTATTCCAATGAAGACTACTCTAAATTATTCAAAGTGGATAATGAAAACATTAAGAGTATCCGTAACAACGCAGGTAATTGGGGTAGTGCTGTAATTGGGAACGCCATTGATGGCGACCTAGATACTTACTGGGAAACGAATAAAGGTAATTCTACTGATTTCTCAAATGAAGTAGAAGTAGAATTCAAAGAAGCAGTAGAACTAAATAGAATCATGTACGGGGCAAGAAAATCTGACCGTAAAGGGTTCGCTGAAGATTTCGAAATCTATATGTCTCAAACATCTAAAGGTGATACGTATCAACTTGTATCAACTGGCGGACATAATGTTGTTGCTGGATTAGTGGAAGCTAAATTTGAACCTACTACATTTAAACGCGTTAAATTTAAGTTCAAGAAATCAACTCAAAACTGGGCTTCCTTAGCAGAATTAGCATTCTACACAGAAGATGCTGTAGCAGATAAAGTTAATAATATCTTCACGGACGGAACAATGAGTGCGGTTGTACCAGAATTCAATAGTGTAGATAAAATTAATGCATTAGAAAATGAAGCGAAAGCACACCCACTGTATGATATTTTTAAAGAACGTTTAGATCTGGCTAAAAAGATTGTACAAGGTGAAATAAACGGTGAAGGAACTACTGTTGTAGCAGAACAACGTGGAGATATGGTGAAGCACGCGAAAGAAAACTTAAAATTCGGCTTCGGTAACAATCTACAGCCTACAGGATTTGCAGCACAGCCCGGAGACAAAATCACAGTATATGTTGATGCAAATACAAATGGTCCATTACCAAAGTTATCTTTTGCTCAACAAGATGGTTCTTTTGCAAATTGGAGAAGAGATGTCGCTCTAGTACCTGGTAAAAACGAGATAACGGTACCTCAAGTTAACAAAGATAGCTGGTATAAACATGATGTAACACCAGGTGGAAGTATTTACATTATTAATCCTTATACAGAAGAACAACAAGGGAAAGCCCCAAAAATTCGATTTGAAGGCGTGGAAAAAATTCCTTTCGCAACGAAAGATACGAACATAGCAGAGTTCAAATCATTCCTAAAAGAATATAAGAAGAAAATGGATGAAGATATCGTAAAACACCCGAACGTTGAAGATAGAGAAGTTCTAGACGTTTTCGAATTTGTAAGTGATCATATTGTTTGGACTGGAACAGCAACAGGCGCTTACCAAACATATATTGTAGATGGATATAGTCCGTTAGAAACTATTGAGTCTTATAATACTCATATGGAAGAAATATTTAGATACTATGGATTGAATGCAAGCGATGAAAGTAATGACCCAAAATTAATTAGAGATAATGTACGTCTTGCACAACCATTTGGTTATATGTATGCATATACTGACCATATCGGTGTACAAGGTGATGTTATGGCTAACCACTTAATTCCATTTGAAGTGAGAGGTCAATCATGGGGCTTAACTCATGAGATTGGACATAGAATGGATGTTAACGCTAGATTATATGGTGAAATAACAAATAACATGTTACCGCAACATATGTCTGCTTATTATGGTCAGATAGATACTCGTATACCATATGAGGGATATATCTATAACAATGTAATCGATGAAAACTTGAAAGATTACAACGAACAAGGGTTGTTTGAAAGATTAGGCGTATTTTGGCAATTAGAGATGTACAGCCCTGGATATTGGGGAAAACTAAATAGACTTTATCGAGAAAGAGATGTACAACTGACAGATGGAGAAATCTCTAAACAACAGTATTTAGTTCAATTCTCTTCTGAAGTATTAAAACTTGATTTAAGCGAGTACTTCGCTAGACACGGTTTTACAGTTAGCAAAGAAACGAGAGCGTTGACTAGTAAATATAAGAAACCGAATGAAAAATTATGGTATCTAAATAACTCTGTAGTAGGGTACAAAGGAAACGGAATAAAAGATAAAAAGGTCTCTGTTGGAGTAAGTGTTGATCCAAATGCAGAGAAGAATACAAATACTTTAAACTTTACTATGGATAAGAGTTATGCTGAAGACTTTTTAGGTTATGAAATAATTAGAAATGGTAAAGTTATAGGGTTTACTTCTACTAATAGTTTTATTGATAAAGAGGTAGATACAAGTGAAAACTACAAGTATCAAATTGTTGTATATGACAAAAAGTTAAAAGCCTTAGAGCCCGTAGAATTTAATTCATTAAAACCAACAATAGCTGTTGAAGATCATCTAACTCTTAAATTACACCAAGAATTTGATCCTATGAATTATGTGAAAGCACTTAACTTTGAAGGAAACGATATTACAAATGACGTAACGATTAAATCAAATACTGTTGATGTAACTAAAAAAGGTAACTATGAAATCGTATATGAAATAACAAATGCAGATTCCGTAGAAACAAAAACAACAAAAGTAACTGTAACAAGTGATTTTGCATATATCTCTGATTTAACTGCTAAATCTGCAACTGTTGGTTGGGGATCATTACAAAAGGATAAATCCGTTTCTGGTAAAACTATCACTTTAATTAGACAAGGTCTTGATGCAATTTACGAAAAAGGTATCGGTGTACATGCGAATTCAGAAGTAGTATATGATATCGAAGGAAAAGACTTTAACTTCTTTGAAAGTTATATCGGAATCGACCAAGCGATGAAAGGAAGACCTTCATCTGCAACGTTTGAAGTATGGGTAGATGGCGAAAAGAAATTCGCGAGTGATGTATTCAAAGCGGATACAGAACATGAATTTGTAAAGGTTCCTGTCGCAGGGGCAAAAGAAGTTAAACTAGTAACAACTGATGCTAACAATAACGGCAATACAGCGGACCATACAGTATGGGCGGATGCGAAGTTTACACAAGATTCTAGTAAACCTACACTGACAATTCCTAAATCGACTGCAACTAAAGTAGGGACTCCTATTGACATCAACGAGCAATATACTGCGTTTGATGCAGAAGATGGCGATTTAACGGCTACTGTACAAGTAACCGGAGCCGATCAAGTAAACTTCGACCGAGCTGGTAAGTATGAGCTTACTTATACTGTTACTGACAGCGATGGTAATGAAGCAACTGCGAAGAGAACGATTTCTGTAGTAAATATGGATGATTACAACTATCTATCTGATTTCGACTGGACATCTACTCAAAACAGTTATGCCGCTCCTAAGAAGGATATCTCTATGAGCGCTAAAACTTTGCGTTTAACAGCTGAAGATGGCAGTGAAGTAGCTTACGAAAAAGGGATTGGCGCACATTCTAATTCAACAATCGTCTATGATTTGACGGATAAAGATGCTGATTTCTTTACTTCATTCGTTGGCGTAGACCGCCAAATGTACGGTAGTGTTGGCTCTGTAACATTCCAAGTATTTGTTGATGGAGAAAAGCAATTCGACAGTGGCTTAATGAACTCTAGAGATCCTCAAAAGTTCGTTGAAGTGAATATTAGTGGCGCTAAAGAATTAAAGGTAGTCGTTACTGACGGTGGCAATGGAATTGGCTCTGACCATGCGACATGGGGAGATGCTAAATTACATTTCGCTAACCCAGATAGTATCTTTACAAAAGATTTAGAAGCTGCTATTTCAGAAGCGAAAGCTATCAATGCAGAAGACTATACATCTGAAAGTGTGGCTTCCCTACAAACAAGCATTGCGAAAGCAGAAGAAACTCTTGCTAACAAGCAAGCTACCCAAGCAGACATTGATCAGGCTGTAGCGATGCTAAAACAAGCGAAAGAATCATTAGTGGCAATTGATTTAGGTCAATTCATCACAATACCTGATACAAGTTTAAGCACATTTATTAAACAAACACTAGGTATTACAGGTGAAATAACACTTGGTGATATGCATAAACTTACAAGCCTATCTGCCGTTGGTACTCGTACAGAAAGAGTTGCTAGTCTCGAAGGCTTACAGTTTGCAAAAAACCTAGTGACGTTGGATATATCCGGTAATGAAGTGACGGATTTCTCACCACTACAAGGATTAAAGAAATTAGAAAATCTAATTGCTGATCCTCAAGTAATTGAAATGCCTTCTCCAACTGGTCAAAGCTCAATATTCAATGTAGAAAATCCGGTAATTGGCCTAGATGGAAAGCATGTTAACCCTACTCAAATTGGGCTTAGATATAATAAAACGTTTAAAGAAATAGCCGTAGATGTTGATCAACTAGAAGCAAATGCAAATCAATTTACAATTGATCTTACAGAAGAAGAGCAAGGTGTTTACACACTCGTAATGGTTTATGAAGTAGAAGGTAATATGATCCAAATCATGTCTATGATTGACAATAAATGATTTGTGTCAGAAGTACCCACTCTTAACTTAAGAAAAAACATCTAAATACATTAAAAATAAGAACTCCCTTGAAAATGCATTCATTTTCAAGGGAGTCCTTTATTTATTGAACATTTCTATGTTGGATTACTTTAACGATCTCCATTAGAATAACAGATCCTAGAGCAAGCCCTGTTGCAATTAGCCAATCCGTCATACCAAATTCTACAGGGATATTAAACACATCACGCGCGAATGGTAAGATAGTAATACCATACAGCACGAAACCTAATACAACCGCTCCAATGACATATTTATTGCTGAAGAACCCAAAACTTATTGATGTCTGTGTATTAGAACGTGCAACAAAAGTTTGTAATGTTCTCGATAAAATCAGCGTCGTAAATGCCATTGCTATACCCATCTCATCCGAATGCGATAAGCCGATATAAAATGAAATTATAACAGCAATCCCAATTAACAATCCACGTGTCAGTACTGCTTTCATCGTTCCCCCTGCAAAAATCCCCTCATCCATTGCTCGAGGTTTCTTTTGCATAACATTTGGCTCTGGCTTTTCTAGCCCTAAGGCAATTGCCGGTAACGAATCATTTACAAGGTTAATAAATAGTAGCTGCAATGCAGTAAATGGATTTGGTAAATTGAAAGTGACTGCGTACAGAATAGCAATAATAGCCCCTAAATTTCCTGCAAACAAATAACCAATTGCCTTTTTAATGTTATCGAACACGGTTCTACCAACTTGAACGGCATCCACAATTGATACGAAGTTGTCGTCCGTTAATATCATAGCAGCGGAATCCTTGGCAACGTCGGTACCTGTTCCCATGGCAATACCAATATCGGCCTGTTTCAACGCCGGCGCGTCATTGACACCATCACCTGTCATCGCTGTAACTTCATCTTTGTTCTGCCATGCTCGTACGATACGAATTTTATTTTCAGGTGATACACGTGCATAGACAGAGATTTTTTCTAATTTTTCATTCAGCTCTTCTTCAGACAGTGCATCCAGTTCTTGACCGGTAACTGCAATATCATCTTTCTCCATTAGTCCAATATCTCGACCAATCGCTTGTGCTGTTGTTTTATGGTCACCAGTAATCATAATCGTGCGAATACCAGCTTGTTTCGCTTTCTCTATAGAGCTATATACCGCTTCTCTAGGCGGGTCTATCATAGCCGTTAAACCCACTAATACAAGATCATATTCATCACCATGGTCAATATGCGTTTTTCCTTCTGGTAAACGCTTATATCCAAAAGCTAAAACCCTTAACGCCTGATTAGAGAAACTTTCATTTGCATACGTAAAGCGTCCTAGTAAATCATCAGTCATTGGCTGTTCTTCCCCGTTTACCAACACATGGCTCACACGGTTGAACATCACATCAGGGCCACCCTTCGTCAGTATCATATTGACCCTATCAACAATATGTAGTGTTGACATGAGTTTACGATCCGAGTCGAAAGGAATTTCCGATACTCGCTCATACATTGCACGTAGATGCCCATATTCAAGAGCATGCTTATTCACAAAGTTGATCAATGCAACTTCTGTCGGATCGCCTACTTCCTGCCCCTCTATATTGATGTAGGAATCATTACAGAGTGCCGCTATCAGAACAAGCAATCGCTCAGATTCATCCCAATCATCTGGGCTATCTGGCAACCGTTCATTTTTTTCAGAAAGTAAAAAATGATCCGTCACAGTCATTTTGTTTTGTGTAAGTGTACCCGTTTTGTCGGTGCAGATTATGCTTGTTGAGCCTAATGTTTCGACAGCCGGGAGCTTTCTAATAATCGCGTGCTGTTTCGCCATTTTATTAGTCCCAACTGATAATACGATGGTTACGATTGATTGTAATGCCTCTGGTATCGCCGCTACTGCAACGGCTACAGAAAACATTAGTGCATCCAGTAGTGCCGTCGTTGTATTGTCATCACTGTCACCAAACCAAATTCTAGCAGCCTGCACAGCAAAAATGACGATACAAAGCAGTAGAATAGCGATACCAAGCTTTTTACTGAAGTCATTTAACTTTCGTTGAAGTGGTGTTTCCTTTTGCTCAGCAGTTGATAGTAAATCGGCAATTTTCCCAACCTCTGTTTTTTCTGCAGTACCAGTAACAACAAAGGTACCACGCCCATAAACGACCAACGAGCTACTAAATACCATATTGCGCCGATCACCCAGAGCTACTTCACCATGAATGGCTCCAATAGATTTTTCTACAGCTTCAGACTCACCTGTTAACATGCCTTCATTGACTTTTAACGATCCGCTCTCTATCACACGTCCATCAGCAGGAACATAATCTCCAGCTTCCAGGAATACAATATCCCCTTGTACGAGTTCCCTTGCTGCTATTGTCTGTTTCGTTCCATTACGGATTACTTTTGCCGCTGGTGCAGACATATCTCGCAATGCATCTAACGAGCTTTCCGCTTTCCTAGTTTGCACAACACTAATCACGGAATTAATGAGTATCACAATAAAAATGATTAATGACTCTACCATCTCACCGAGTACAATTTGGATACCCGCTGCTATTAGTAAAACAATCACCATCGGATCTTTAAATGTCTCTATAAAGAGCTTCCAGGTAGGTACTTTTGCTTGATCTTCTATTTCATTGTAGCCGTCCCGCTCTAACCGTAATTGCACTTCCTCACTTGATAAGCCCTTTTCGTTGGAGTTGACCGCTTCTAAAACATCTTCTTTGCTATGTTGATAAAAATCCATTTCATTCCTCCTCGCTTATGCCATTCTCGTTGAAAATCATAATGAATTGATACCAAGTTGTAAAAAATCCATGTTCTTCACTCTTTGGATATCCTCTAAAAAAACCTATCCATCCTATAACTATTCTCATTTTTAAATCACTTTAAAACCTCTTTAATAACTTTATTTGACGAATTTTTTGTTTCTCCTTCTATAGAAGCTAAAAAGCGTAGAAATCAGCAAAAATCTGCCCTTTCTACGCCAGTAGTGTTATGTTTAAATTTATTCATCATTCTTCATATATATAAATTTGACCCGATCCAATGATTCTTGCAGACCCGCCAACCTTTATTTGTTGAATTGTATTTCGAGCTTTCTTTATGGTCATGTCGATATAGCTTT
Source organism: Lysinibacillus sp. NPDC097287 (assembly GCF_044761695.1). Taxonomy (NCBI): domain Bacteria; kingdom Bacillati; phylum Bacillota; class Bacilli; order Caryophanales; family Bacillaceae; genus Lysinibacillus; species Lysinibacillus sp. NPDC097287. Next base: position 39,409 of record NZ_JBIWCX010000007.1, on the reverse strand, counting down.
GGCGCCCCATTTCAAATCCTTGCTCCCCACGAATATGATATATGCCTTCCTCTGTATTTGGTATGACTCCATATTCAATGAGATACGCTCCTAGTGGCCCACTAGCCCCTCCTGTAGCTGGATCTTCCGCAATACCCATGGCAGGTGCAAACATACGGCTATGTACATGCGAAGTTACCTCAACTGTTTCTGTCGTAAAGGCGAAAATATGCTGACGACCTGGAGTCACACTAAAACGCTCCTGCCAAATATCTGTGCGTAAACGAATCTTTTTCATCGCTTCCAACGAACGAATCGGAATAAAGAAAAACGGTACACCTGACGAAACAGTTTGCATCGGGAGTGTTGCATCAATATCCTCTTTAGAAATTGATAAAAGTTGTGCGGCTGCCTCCACATCCGTAAATCTTCCGCCAAACTCTGCTATTGGCTGTTCCATCTCAACTTTAGTAATTATATTTCCCTCTTTATACACAGTTAGCGGAATGTCACCAACACCTTCTTTAAAAATCCAATCATTACGACCTTCCTCTGTTTTAACAGTTCCATTAGCTGCTAAAACGTATGCTGTTCCTATTGTCGGATGCCCAGCCATAGGAAGCTCTAACTTTGGTGTGAAAATCCGCACCTTTTTCGTCTTATGAAGGTCATTTGTTGAAAATACAAAAGCAGTTTCAGATAAATTCAATTCGTTCGCAAGTACTTGCATCATTTCTGTAGTAAGACCTTCTGCATCTTCAAAAACAGCAAGTTGATTGCCTCCAAATGAAACGGTCGTAAATACATCTACTAAAGTATAATGATACTTCTTCATAAAATTCCCCCACTTCAAAAATATTAGCTAATCACCATAACTTGGGGTTGATTTCCGTTCCGGCTGGGCGCTTTCCGGGGGGCGTCCAGCCTCCACTCCAATCAACATGCATTTTAAAATCAATAAGTACTTTAATTAAATGTCATCCCCGACTTTTAGTGATAAACCAAAATATTACAATAATTGTATCTTAAATAACTCCCGACAGTAACATAAGGTCATAAAAAAATTCTCCACCCTAAGTAATTTACTTGGATGAAGAATTATAGTTAATCAAACTATTAATAAAGTTCGAGCAAAACACGTAAAGAGGGTACGACTAATCTGTAAATACGTGCAAAAATTATTCAATGACAGTTGTTGGTGTCGCCTCTTTCACAATTATTATGCCATCATAAGATTCTTTGGGTGTCATTTTAATCGTATAAAACATCTTCGATAACTTATACCAAGGACGAAAATCATCGCCTATATTCGCCATTTTCTGTTCAGTTGAGAGAATAGCTGCTAACTCTTTTGATTCACTAGCTTTCTCAAAATCTACATAAAAAATATTTTCCTCTACGCCACTAAAAGCATCTACTAAATCATCATGATGCTCCAGTGTATAGTTTTCACGTTTATCGGAACTGGCGTTTAACGCTTGGAATGTATTATCGATAAAGTCCGTTCCAATCGCAAAATATGCCTCACCGTAGAGCTCATCTAAATACTCTCCCATTACTTTGTTACCTGCTAACGTTGCAGAAGTTTTTTCAATATGCCCATTATGTGCAGAGATGAGCACTTTATCGTGCCCACGCGCCGCTTCAAAATCAACAATCCACTCCAGGTTGTTTGCTAAATATTGATCCCGCAAATCGGCATAGTCACTATCATTTAAAAACAGCTGTGTACGTTGCTTCATGATTTGTGCGTATTGTGAAGCAAAAGCAAAAGTATCTTCCGACGATAGTGTGATATACGCTGTTCTATTTGACTGTAAATCCGAAATAATCGTATCGATTGTTTCATCGAGTTCTTTCAGCTGGCCGTTTGTTAATTCACGCATTGTCTCATTGGAAACATGCGCCAACTGTGTTGCATATTCTTTTGCAATATCGCTGTTCACTTCTTCATAATAATCCAGCAATCCTTTTTTACTGTAGTCATAACGCTGCATATCGTTGCCGTAAAAATATACCTTCTCACTCTCATCTACTGTCATGTTATAATCATGCATCCATTGCACAAGCTCTATCATCTGCTCTGTTCTATAAATTTTATAATCAAGAGCATTTACAGCTTCTTTGGCTGTGCCGGAGCCAGTTGAGATAAACTGATTAATTTGCTGTGCACCACCAAAATCCCCCTCTAAAACGAAGACACGAACATTTTCATTCACGACTAATGCTTGAAATAAATCTTTTTTCAATGCCTGAAATTCAATATTCCCATGTGTCGCTTCTCCAAAGCCAATGACTTTGACATCAATAGGAATATCAATATTTTCTATTGTCGATGTATATTGAGCTACATTCTCTACCGCTTCTCCACTTCCACACCCTGCTAGGAAAACAGAAAGGGCCATTGCTGCGGTTATACACCAATTCTTTTTCAACAAAGTCATTTTACATCCTCCTCAAAAAGTTAAACTGCTTTTCTTTGGAAATACAAATACCCTCCAATGAAAAACAACACAAAACTACCACCTACAACTGTTAATAATTGATCCCATGGTATAAAAAATACATCCTCAGTACTTCCTCCTGTATTCATCATAAAAAACGGTTGCACCCACGGATAATAAGGGCCAAATTGTTTAGAATTCGCTACTAATATGGATGGTAAAGTGAAAATTACATTTACAGCAAATGGAGCAGCAAAGCTCTTAAACATCACAGACATCCACAATTGCAAAGCAACTAATGGCAATGTCGCCACCCATCCCCCTAAGATGCTTTTCAAAACAATTTCCATTGGAAAAGGGTCTGTATAACCTTTTATCATACCTACCGCATATATAGAACTTAAATATAGTAATTGCATTGCCATGACAAGTAACATGATTAATATATACTTTGCAGCAAATACTTTCCCTCTTGTAACAGGCAATGCTAATAGTTGTTTCCATCCCCCTGCTTGATGCTCATATCTACAAATGAGGCTAGAAAAGACACCTGAAATAAGTGGCAAAAATAATAAAGCATATATTAAATTCATCGAAAGTAATACGATAAACCATTTATTCATACCAAAATCATCATCGAAACTAGACGCTAATCCTATAAATAGACCAATCAACGGCCCTGCAAAAATAATCGGTATCATTTTAGATTTTCTTAATTTATACCATTCAGAGTGAAGTATAGCGCGCATTATTTCACATCCCTTCTCGTGAAATCTAACATTCCAACGATATATAATAGAACCCCTACACCTATACCAAGCGCAACATTGATGATTGGCTCATTCCATTCATTCATTAATGATGGCCACTTCCAAATCATCCAATCTGGCAAACTATAAGCCGAAAAGGCAAAAATCACACCAAAGACCCCAACAGTAATTGGAATTGCTTGATTTTGACTAACAGTCGCAATCCAAAGCTGTAATGCCAATACTGGTAATGATGCTAAAAATGGATAATAACTAAACTTGATTAGCTCCATATAAGGAATGTTCTCTCCTAAATCTAAAAACACTCCATAAGTAAGTGTAAAAATCAGTAATAGCGAGGAAGATACAAATAATAATATTGTGAGCACTGTAAATTTTGATAAATACACTGCCAATTTAGATACAGGTAAAGCAATTAATTGCTTCCATGCATTTGTTTCATCTTCAATACTTGCTATGAAGGATGTTAATATGGCAATCCCTAAGATCAGCGCAAGTGGCGTAAAAGAATGTACATTGCCTAAATAATATCCCCAATCATCCTCACTTTGCTGTAACAAATAGTCTTTTCTTATACCGTAATTGACCGTTTGTAGCGCTACTACACCAAAAGGGCCTAACGCTGTTAAAAACCATAATCCTTTTCGTTTAATTTTCAAAAAATCAGCAGTCAACAGTTTGCCCATCATATCGCTTGCACTCCCGCTGTCATTTGTAGGAATATATCCTCCAAGGACTGTTTTTCTTCTTCCACGCGATAAACTGAAAAGCCCTCCTGCACAAGGATCTGAACGATTTGTGCTACTTTTTCATCGGAGCATTCATCCAATACAATTTGCCCTTCTTTACATTCTGCCTTTATGCCATTTGCTACTAACGAACGCCACGCTTGCTCACTCTTATTCACCTTGAATATAACTTTTGGCTGTGCATGCATACGCATTGCGTCAATTGAGTCTTGAAAAATCAGTTTCCCTTTCGAAACGATGCCAACTGTTGTCGCCATTTGATCGATTTCTGACAACAAATGACTAGAAATAACAACCGTCATCCCGTATTCAGAAGGTAGTCGTTTAATTAAATTTCGAATTTCAATAATCCCAGATGGATCAAGTCCATTTGTTGGTTCATCTAAAATTAATAACTCTGGATTGTGTAAAAGAGAAGCGGCAATTCCTAGACGTTGCTTCATGCCAAGCGAAAATCCTTTGACTTTTTTATTGGCTGCCTCTGTTAAGCGAACAATTGCTAACACTTCATCAATGCGCGATTTGGGCACCCCTAAAATTTTTCTCAGAGCTTCTAAATTTTCATAGGCCGTTAAATGCGGATAATAGGATGGATTTTCAACTAAGGAACCAATTTTTGATAATATTTCGATTCGTTCCTTCATTACATCCTTTTGAAAAATTTTTATCTTACCAGATGTTGGTTTCATCAATCCTAATAACATACGGATTGTCGTTGTCTTTCCTGCGCCATTTGGTCCTAAAAATCCGTATATCTCCCCTTTACGGATTTTCAAATCCAAGCCCGCTACAGCCCGCTCTTTACCAAAGCTTTTTGATAAGTTTTCTGTTTGCACAATATATTCCATTTCTATCACCTCTTTATCTAGCATAACGAACCAAGTTTAAAAGCAGGTGTGTACGAAGTTTAAATTTTGTTTAAAAAAAGAAGCTGTCCGAAAAATCATTCGGACAGCTTCTTACGTCGTATAATTTTAATAATAGTGCCGGATTCACTTGAAGTGATATCCCAATCTAGCTCCATACCCTTTACCATGATATCCACTATTGATAAACCAATGCCTGCACCTTTTGCATTGGATTCATTGTTCATTCCTTTTCCGCAATCCGAAATGACGAATGCATCATAGTGCTCTGTCGACTCTGTTTTAACGCCAATGTATTGCCCACCACTCGCATGGCGCAATACATTTTGAAAGAAATTATCAAATATGCGCCCTAACCAAAGCGGATCAACTAGCCATTTATTCTCCTCAAATGAGTCTAACTCTACATCTATTGCAAAGCCTTCTTTTTCAAAAACAGGATACCACGTAGTCATGTGCTCTCTTACAAATCTAAGTACATTGATTTCCTTCGGTTCAAATTTATATTTACTAGCCATTAGTAACGTATACGACAATAAATTTTCCATCAATCCATCAATATTAACAATCGACGTTTCTAGAGCTTTAACAGCATGTTTTCCGTCATCGGATAATTCCTCTTTACTAATGGAATAGGTTTGCGCCCGTACTTTTGTTAAAGGGGTGCGTAAATCATGAGATAGGTTAGCGATTAATTCCCTCCGCAATTGTTCTTCCTTCTGCTCACGATTTTTACTTTCCCTAAGCTCACATACCATGCGATTAAAGCTTTGTTCAAGCTGCCCAATCTCATCCTTCTTTTTCACATACATTTCGATAGGTAGCCCGTCTACATCACGTATTTCCATCGCATCCTGTAGCTTTAATAAACGCTTTCGAATCCCTCTAAAAAATAAATAGGATACACTAACAAAAAACAAAATAACCACAATAACACCGTAAAATACAATCGTGCCGTATTGCTGATATACATTTATAAGTGGAGGATTCAATTCCGATCTAGGAATTTCAAAAACAATAAAACCATTCGTTTCATCATCACCTAGAAATGCAATAACGGTAAAAGGATCTCCGTCATATCGCTCTTTGATAAACTTAGTCGTAAATGCTGGTGACCACTCTAATGGTAATTCCTCTTTAATATTAACACTCGTTAATAACGTTCCATCTTCACTGACCCAAAACATTGAGGCCTCAGGATATTTTTCCTGCCAATCTTCAAAAAGTTGATCTATTACTTCAAGTTCGATAGCTTTTATTTTATTTGCTTCGGCATGCCATTGTTCCTCAAGCACATTTTCATTGAAGTGTTCGCCATATTGATTTTTATTAATACTTTCCTCAGTTTTAGCAATCCCCAACACAAATACAGCAAGAATAAAGTACGCTATTTGAACAATAGACATTGCCAGTAAAATAATAAGCATATACTTCGCTAATAATGATCGGAAAAATTTCATAGCTTTACCCTATAACCAATGCCACGAATCGTTTCAATAATCAGCGGCTTGGCTGGATTTAATTCTATTTTTTCTCGCAAATACCGGACATGCACCATCAAAGTTTTATCGCCTTCTATGTAAGCTTCTCCCCAAACCCCTTCATAGAGTTGTTCCTTTGTTAGTATTTGATTTAAATGACGAATAAAATATTGAAATAAATAAAACTGCTTACCCGTTAATTGGATTTCCTCACTGTCATTACTATTTATTACTCGCAACTCTTTAGTATGTATTTTTAGGTGCTGAAGCTCTAATACATCATCATTCTTTTGATATCGCCTTAGTAATACTTCCACACGCGCTACTAGTTCATCCGGATGGAAAGGTTTTGTTAAATAATCATCTGCAAAGTTTAGCCCCTCAATTTTGTCTTCTACCGCTGTGCGTGCGGAAAGCATTAAAATCGGTAATTCACTATTTTCTCTCTTGATTCTTTTCCCGATAGAAAAGCCATCTAATCCAGGCAGCATAACATCCAAAATGACAACATCGGCAAATCCTATGTACTTCTCAACTCCTTCGCCAGACTCTAACCACCTAACCTCAAATCCTCTTTCTGTTAGCTCCTTCGTCACCCATTGCCCAATTTCTTTTTCATCTTCTATGTATAAAATACGAAACAACTGCAATCATCTCCTATTTTCAAGTCATTTGAAATACTCATTCTGTACCAGTATACATTTACTGAAATTACCAATCAATTAATACTCTGAGGCATCACCATACCTTGGGGTTGATTTCCGTTCCGGCTGGGCGCTTTCCAGGGGGGTCATCTGATAAGCCGCTTCAGGGCAACAGGATGTTGGTCACGAAGGCGTTGTCACAGGACGTGACGCTTTTAGCCTTCGTTCCTTAACACTTATCCCCCAGGAGTCGCCCAGCCTCCACTTCAATCAGCGAGCATTCTTATATTGTTATACCCTTTTCCCAAATGTCGCCCCCAGATTAGGATAAAAAACTATTCTTTTTACTTGTTCATCTATCAAATTTTCAAATAAATATACCCAGTGCTTATATAAGATCTTACTAATCTTCAAGGAATTCATAGTAGGTAGCTTTGAATCGAATGACTTCATCCACTTATCTTCAGCAAACAAATTATAAAAAAGTCAAAGCGCTCAACAGTTGATACGACACAATAGGAACCTCTACGTTTCTATGAAACCAAAAAGTGCGTACTTTTTTTAATGCATGCAAGGCTACATAATAAAAAAGCAATGAAATACCGACTCAACTGGAGGACAAAATAATGATTAATAGTTTACAAGATACAATCAAATTAAATAATGGAGTAGAAATGCCAGGGTTTGGCCTTGGTGTATTCCAAGTGGAAAACGATGCAACAGCAGAAATCGTAAAAAATGCGATTGAGGTTGGCTACCGTAGCATTGATACTGCTGCTATTTACGGTAACGAAACAGGTGTTGGTGAGGGCATTAAACTAGCACTAGCATCTACTGGTTTAAAACGTGAGGATTTATTCATCACATCTAAAGTATGGAATACTGGTCTAAGCTATGCCGAAACAGTAGCAGCTTATGAAGAAAGCCTACAAAAATTAGGACTAGATTACTTGGATTTATACCTCATTCACTGGCCAGGTAAAAATAAATATGCAGAATCATGGAGAGCACTTGAGGATCTATACAAAGAGGGCAAAATCAAAGCAATCGGTGTATGCAACTTCAACATATCTCACTTACAAGACTTATTAAAAACAGCTAGCGTAACACCAGTTATTAACCAAGTAGAATTCCACCCACGTTTACAACAAATAGCGTTACGTTCATTCTGCCAAGAGCACAATATTCAATTAGAAGCTTGGGCGCCATTAATGCAAGGTGGACTTCTTGAAGATCAAACGATTGCGAAAATCGCAAAAAAATACGGCAAATCAAATGCACAAGTTATTTTACGCTGGGATATTCAAAATGGTGTTGTCACAATTCCTAAGTCAGTACGTAAAGAACGTATGATTCAAAATGCAGACATCTTTGACTTCAGCCTTACTAATGAAGAAATGGAAGTAATGAATGCCATGAACCTAGACAAACGTGTTGGTCCAGACCCAGCAGAATTTGACTTCGTACTGTAATAGAACTTCATAACAACACAAGTAGAAAAAGCCTTAAGGTATCTACCTTAAGACTTTTTCACTTATATTAAGATGGTTGCATAACAGCAATATCCTCATCACGTTGCATTAGAAGAACATCTTCACCATTATCAATTAATTTTTCGATATGGTTTTCACCCCACGTGCAAAGTAAGTTAAGCACGGGCTCCAGTTCATGTCCATACGGTGTTAATGAATATTCAACCTTGGGTGGTACTTGATTGAACACTTTACGATTGATTAATCCACATTGCTCTAATTCTCGCAATTGACTCGTCAACATTTTTTGTGAAATACCAGGAATTAATCGACGAAACTCATTCGTACGTATCTGGCCATGGTGATTGAGATGACATAGAATAATAGGCTTCCATTTCCCACCGATTACTTCAAGCGTGGCTTCAACACCAATATTATAAACTTTCTTCATCGTGAACCCCCTGTATTATTCAAAAGTAACTAAAAGTACCCTACATGCTTCTTTAGTACGTATGAATAATACTACACCCTATTTAAAATATCAAAGGAGTGCTCAATATTATGACAAAATCAACAACACCAAATGCCAAACTAACACTCCTCGCTCTAGCGATCAGTTCCTTTGGTATTGGTTCTACAGAATTTATAAGTGTGGGGCTACTCCCGCTCATTACAAATGACTTCGGTATCTCATTAAGTACTGCAGGCTTAACCGTATCAATCTATGCATTAGGTGTAACAATTGGAGCACCACTTTTAACAGTTTTAACGTCTCGAATTGATCGTAAAAAGGTTCTATTACTCGTCATGGCACTTTTTATCGTCGGTAACTTATGGGTTGCTATGGCACCTACGTTCTCGTTACTACTAATAGGTCGTATTATTTCAGCTTTAGCACATGGTGTATTTATGTCGATTGCCGCTGTCATTGCCGCTGATGTCGTAGCACCAAATAAACGCGCAAGTGCCATTGCATTTATGTTTACAGGTTTGACTTTGGCAACTGTGACCGGCGTTCCATTAGGGACTTTCATCGGTCAAGTAACAGACTGGCGTATGTCATTTGTTTTCATCGTAATCATCGGCATAATTGGTTTAATAAGCAATGCATTACTCGTGCCAAGTAATCTATCAAAGAGTAATCCAATTTCGATACGTGATATGGGTAAAGTTTTGGGTAATGTACGAATGCTGTTAATTCTTTTCATTACAGCAATCGGTTACGGCGGCGTATTTGTCGTATACACATATGTATCTCCCATTTTAGAAAAACACATGGGATACTCCCCTCAAGCAATCGTAGTTATTTTAGTCGTCTACGGGATTTGTGTAGCAATAGGAAATACTGTAGGAGGACGCCTTGCAAATAATAATCCTTTACGCGCATTATTCTTCATCTTTATCAGTCTTGCTCTAGCACTACTAGGCATTAACTTTTCATTAGAATCTCAGATTGTTGGTCTAGTTATGGTTTTACTTATGGGGCTATTCATGTTTATGAGTGTACCCGGCTTACAACTCTATGCCGTTCAGCTATCTGAAAAATATGTACCCACAGCTACTACGATGGCTTCAGCGTTAAATATTTCTGCCTTCAATATCGGAATTTTTCTAGGATCTTACGTAGGTGGATTGGTTGTACAATATCAATCATTAAAACATACACCCATTTATGGCTTCCTAATGGTCATGCTTGCAGCGATCGTCACATTAATATGGATAATTTTCGAAAACAAACAAAAAGACAGCTATTAAAAAACTACGTCATAAGTCAAAGCATTGACCTATGACGTAGCCTATTTGTTTAGATTATTCTTCTTGTCCAGAAGGATTTTTTCCTGTTGCTTCAATCACTTCAGGCGTTCCATCTACTGTTTCTTCTTGTTTATTTTCAGCAGGTGGTGGTGTAATTGCAACCAATGTATAGTCATCCTCATTTAAAATTTCAAACGGGAATTTATTTCGAATATCTGCGACATACAGTGAAGTACCAATCGCCACATTCGACACATCGATTTCTAGTGCTTCTGGTATATCTGATGGTTTCACCTTCACTCTAACCTCTCGATGTGGCTGTAAAAGAAAACCACCATCTGCCACGCCGATTGCATCCCCTACTAGTGTCACAGGGAGATCGACTTCCAACTCTTCTGTCATATTGATGGATTTAAAATCTAAATGCTTTATATTGCCCTTTAACGCACAACGCTGCAGTTCATTTAGTACAGCATTCACTTTCTTCCCATCAACCTCTAATTGAAATACACCATTAGTCCCCGTTTTCGCTAACACTTTAGCAAACGCTCTTGCATCCAGTGAAATTGCAGTAGATGCCAATTGATAGCCATAAACGACACCAGGAATATCACCACTTTTTCTAAGCTTAGTTAAAGTCGATTGAGGGCCTGCATTACGTTTTTTTGCAGTTAATACTGAACTCATTATCATTCTCCCCTTCCATGGAAACTCATCACATAAAAGGTTTTGCCCGTTACACCAGTTTTTATACCTAAATCATTGACTAAATCGTTGTTCAAAAGTAGCTGCACATTCGAGTTCAAACCAAAAATCACACGCTACACCTAAAAGCAGAACAATTCATAAGATATAATATCAGCTATTGAATTGGAGGAATTTTATTGTATTACAATTACTATCCCTATTATTCCTACTCAAATCATTATCCGATGTGGGTAATGGCAAATCATTCGTCTCTCGCTCAATTCCCTAGTCAATTGGCAATGCCGACAAATAATAATTCATTTCCACCTGTAAACACGCGTCAATTAAAGATTTCAGCGAAAAGTATGCAGGCCATAATGCAACAATCTCAGTTGCTAACAAGTAAAATTGCAGATTCAGAACAGTTCGCCCACAATCTCATGAGTGCTGCACAACTTTCAAATAAAGCAGAAGTTGACAGATTAATTACCTCAACTGGTATTACTATTAAGTTCGACACAAAATTCACACCAGATGGCATTCAAATTCGTTTTACTGAACATGCTTGTTGTGGACTGACATTAATATTAGATTGGTGAATCAAAAAAAGTAGTGGATACATCAATTAACAGAGTATCCCTATTGAACTTGTAAACTTCTATTTAATATGATAAAGTGGCTGTAATATATTTCCGAAAATTCACACACTTATATTCTTATCAAGAGAGACGGATGGGTTGTCCCTATGAAGTCTCAGCAACCAGCTCTAGCATGTTGCTAATTCCAATCGGTGAAAATCACCTTAAAGATGAGAGGAATAACTTCAGTTAGTATGCACGAGGGCCCTCTTTTACAAATTGGGTTCTCTTTTTTTATCTAAAATATTAGGAAAGCAGGAAACACATTATGACAAATGATCTTTTACAAGCACTTCAACTATTGAAATCAAAAGAATGGGTCGATTTAACACACACATTTGGACAAGATTCGCCACACTTTTTTATGTTTGACGATGCAAAATTTGAGACGTTATTCTCACATGAAGATGGATTTTTTGCACAACAATTCACTTTTCCTGGACAATACGGAACACATATCGATCCACCCATTCACTTCGTTCGAGATACACGCTACTTGGATGAATTAGAACTGAAAGAGCTTGTCCTACCACTTGTCGTTATTGATAAATCCAAGGAAGCAGAATCCAATAATGACCTTTCGTTAAGTGTGCAAGATATTCTTGACTTTGAGGAAAAATACGGAAGAATTGAAGCTGGGACATTTGTTGCACTTCGTACGGATTGGAGTAAACGATGGCCTGATAAAGAAGCTTTCAACAATAAAGATGAGGATGGAAATAATCATATACCTGGTTGGGGATTTGAAGCGTTAAAGTTTCTATTTGAAAAACGAAAAGTAAATGCTATAGGTCATGAAACATTCGACACTGATTCAGCAGCTGATTTTCGTAAAAACGGCAAGTTAGATGGTGAATATTTTGTACTCGACCAAGATACATATCAAATCGAGCTCATGACGAACTTGGATAAGCTACCACCAAAGGGTGCAATTATTTTTAATATTGTTCCGAAACCCGAAAAAGCATCTGGGTTCCCTGTACGTTCATTTGCTATTTTGCCTTGATTATATGTTTTAAAAATGTAAAATACTAAAATAAAAAGGGGCTATCAAAATCATTTTTAATGACTTTGATAGCCCTTCTCTAGTTACTCTATAACATTTTTCTATCACTTCATAAAAATACGCTAATAGCTCCGAGTAACACTTTCAATTCCAACGTTACACTTTGAAAAAATGTAAGTTGGCATAATATTATTCACATACAATTCACAAGTGGTCATTTTATACTACAGCGTTCAATAGTCGACACCTATCTGGATTGGTTTGAATAACACCATAAAGTTGCTTATATAGAGCAACTTTTGCACTTAATTTAATTAACTACTATCAAATCCTCCACCAACTACAGATGCCGTTGTAAGACAAATTTAGTAATCTTTGCTCTTAAAAACAATATGAGAAAGTAGCAGGTATTGTATTAATAATTCCAAAGGAGTATACCAAATTACATATAATTGATAGAATAAGAGAACATTGATTAAATATATTGAATTATTACATACAGAGTATTACTAGAACAAAAGGAACGATAATTAACCCGATGTAAAGGAGTTGGTTCTTATGGGATTTAACATTTACTATTACGAAAGTAATGTAGATTGCAAATTTTGCAAGAAGCATTTTACAACATACAAAGTACGTCCTAATCGCTATAAGATCATTGAAGAACATACCGATTTCATGCCAGTCTATGAAGGTTTGAATCCATTATTATATGAAGTAGCTGTCTGTCCTCATTGTGGCTATGCCTATCATAAGTCCATGACAAGAACCTATGGGCCATTCATGCTACTGATTAATGAATTGTACATTAAAGAGCTCCAAAAACCGGTGAACATTTGCCAGGAGCGCACGATAGATGATGCGATTGTTAGCTACAAGCTAGCCTATCTTGTGTCAAAATCTTCGATGGAAGAGCCTCTTCTAATGGCAAACCTAGCTTTGAAAATAGCGTGGCTCTATCGATTAAAAAATGACCCTGAAGCTGAAATGCGCTACTTACAGTCTGCAAGGGAATTTTACAGCAAGTCTTTTGCTACCAATCAAGAAGGCGAGGAGCGAATTCAATTTTTAAATGCAGAGTTGAGTCTTCGTCTTGGAGATATAAAAGATGCAAAGAAGGGATTCTCCCGCTTAATCTCGGATCGAAGCGTTTCAAATAAATACAGGAAATTAGCCCGTAATCGTTGGGAAAATTATAAGTATGACGAGAACCCTATCAATATCACCGAAACCATCAATTAAAAGGCGGGGAGCGAAGTAGAATGCAGCTGTTTGGGAAAAAACTAGATGCGAGAGAAGAAGATATTTTTTCGGAATTACTTCATTTTTTACTAAGAAAAAACAATCGTAACTTATCAAATGATGAAGTCGTTGAATTAACAGGCGTTTCTTCCGACTTGCTTTATAAATGGGTGAAAGCAGGAAAACTAAAAAACACTATTTTCCCCAATATTGGTGCCCCGTGCGAACGATGTGGCAAAATTACGCAAGCTAGAACCTGTGTTAGCTGTTCATCCTCCATCGTCAATACATTAAAACAAGAAGAAAAAGATCAAGCATGGTTTAAACAAATTCAACGAAGAGACCGACAACCAAGCACATATCACTATAAATAATAAAAGGAAGGGCACCCTTTATGCTAAGTGCCCTTTTTGTCATCTTCAGTTAGGTATCCATTGAAATATGATCCCATTCTTCATCAAGGTGCCCCATCATCCAGAATAATCCCCTACGTCTTTCAATGATGATACTTTCATTCATACCTGCAGGTGCTTCTTGTTCATGTATTCGACTATTTACACAAGCCCAGTGCAATCTATAAATTTTGTCTGCTTCATCCATAATCTCCGCCTTGTTTCGCATCGAAGTTTTGACATAAAAATGTTCGAACGACTCACAGCTTGAAACAACTTTGATTGCATACTCACAGTCGCAAACATCGTCAGGAAAATCGAGTGTATCAACAAGACCCAATGCCCAAATAAGTACCCAGTATGCTTCATATTGCCAAGAAATATCGACCGCTTCTTGCCTATTCGGTTCTTCTGTATGGAAAAAATCTCTTTCTTTGTTGGTCAGGTATTCGTCCACACCATATCTCTGCAGCATATTCATGAAGAAGTCTTTGGATTCATGTATATCTCCCCCTTGCACCACATCGCACGCATATTGGATAACAATTAATAACGCAACAGCTCTTCTTGCTATATCTTCCTGTGTTCTAAACTGATAATGCGCTAAAGGTGGAAGCTGAGGTAGTGAATTAATAAATGAAATTCCCTTTTCATTTAAATAAACAATTGTCTTATTCTTTCTTTGTTCGCCTTCTTCAGACGTAACTTCATGTCCCATTATCTTTCTTGTACAACCATGCGGTCTGAATTTGGCAGGTCCTGATTTCCCATCAGGATAAACAATAACAAGACCATCTTGATCTAGCAAAGTACCGTTTGGTAAAAAGCCAATTCCACCTATTTGTGCTAGCAGGCTAGTAAATAACTGCATCTGTTCTTCATTAATTTCTTTCTCCATTTCGATAGCAATCATCGTATTTAAAACGGATATTTGTGTCAACACCAACCCTTTAAGATTCTCATCTTCAAAAGGAATTTCATCATAATACCCCATCATCCCAGGAATATTTTTGTCGAAGTAATCTGGATCTGTATCTTCTGAAATAATCCTTATTGTAATTTTAGATTTGTTGAAAAGCGTCTTAGATTGAATAAAATATTCATTTTCATTTCTCCTGATTCGAAAACCTTTTGTGAAAACATCTATAATCCCATTTCCAATATCATCAGTATCGTTCTTAGAAGCGTATACCGTGAAATACTTCAAACTCATCTCTCCTTCGCAGCACGTTATTTGAAATCTTAAAGTTCTATTAGTTATCTTGCATTAACGATTATACCAACTAAATATTACCATAAATTAAGCTAGTCACAAATGACGGAAAAGTGAGCAATAGCCAGGGGAGAATTGACGGAAGTATAAAAAAGACGGCCTTCCTTTAACAAAAGAAAGCCGTCATTTTAATCTTACAACGTTTAATTATTGATGGTAACCCTTCTATAAATTACTTCTGTGCAATTCTAGTGATTTCTTTACCTTATTAAAGCGGGAATTTCAACGGTATTGATACTCTTCTGCATCATCACTCACTATTGGGTGCAGAGGCATCTGGTCTATCCCCTAAAGGCACTTTCCAATACCACCATTTAAACTTAATAGAGATGACAATACATATAATCGAAATGGCTGCATAAATACCTACAAATGACCAATGTTGTCCGCCAAGCAGCATGGCTGGACCCGCAGACCATGCAAATAACTCAATCGGCGTATTCAGCGGGCCAACAATAGCCGTATCTGTAAGTGTCTTAGATTTATTCTCTGGATCTATTACTCTTAATAGAGTTAGACCAATCGCAAAGACGCCTGTTGCATATCCATAAACAAATATTGAACGTTCAAACCAACTTTCATAGTTCATGGCTGGTCCGACTACCCATAACAGAAGTACGACAATGATAATACCTGAAAGCATTAATAATCCTAGTGGAAGTGCGTATTCAATAATAACCGGTAGCTTTATAGAAGCAATCCCAAAGAATACAAGATAATCAGTAGCCGAACTACCTAACCGATTTACCACATTTTCGTCTACATATTTATAGACTCCTGTTTTTCCCCGCCCCATAGTTGCATACATGACTAACGCGACGATGAACGATATTGTAAATGTTGGGAAGTCTAGCCCCCAAGTGTTTGCGATATATGTATTTAGCAAATATCCTAACCCGGATGGAATCAGTAAAAGCGCAACATGAAAAGCTAGTGGATCAAGTGCTATCGGCGAAATTGTCTCCGTTCCCATAGAAACTCGATTAGCAGGTTTTATTAAACCCGTTCTCATGTCCTCTGAAATTTCGGAGAAGTCTTTCACATAGTGTGTGTATCCTTTTTTTGTAGCCATTTTTATAAATATGAGTCCGCCAAATATACCTGTTAAAATACCAATAGTGGCTGATGTCATACCTAGATCTGTTGCGGCTGCAAAACCTAAATTCTCAAAAGTTGACCCTACTGCGGCTGCTGTTCCGTGACCACCATAGAATCCCGCTGCCAATAATAACCCAAAACCATAGTTAATATCAGGAACCCATTTAGAAATGACTATTATTGAGAAAACCACTGGAACGAAAATGAGCACACTCATAATCAATATTTTGTATGAGGCATATGCCCCCATTCTATTAAGATCTTTCTTCATATTCCCTGGGGAGAATGAAAATCCATTAATCCCTACCGAAGCAAATACAAAAATGATGATGACTCCTGCATAAGAACCGATATCTCCTGAAAAAGGTAGGAGATTCAAGAATCCAGGCCCCAATGCTAAACCTAAGAAACCAGCCATTAAACTAGCCGGAATAAAGTTCCTTTGAAAAAATTTAATTTTCGATCGCATAAACATACTTATAAAGATAAGTATACTGGCGAGCGTAAAATCTACCAATAGTGTATAGAACGTCATAGACCAATCCCCTTTATCTAATTAAAGTGTTAAAAAATTATCTGATTTTGTAACTGTAGCAGGTGGAGCAACGTCCAATCTCTCTTGTGTAATACCAAGAATATCTTCTGGTTTTACCCACGCTCTATTTTGAATAGCACTCGTTTCTTCATGTGTCAGATACCCTTTATAAGCTGTTAGACTTCTTCTTAAAAACCCATCTTTTATACAAGCTTTCGTGACACCTGAATTTAGAATAGATCTAAGGTGGCCTAATACCGAAGCTGCATATGCTACAGATGTTGAATTTGCAATAGCGCCAGGAATATTGCCTACACAATAGTGAACAACACCATTTTCAATATAAGTTGGATTATCATGAGTAGTTTCACGGAAGGATTCAATCGCCCCTTCAGTATCATTGCTAATATCCACAATGACTGACCCTTTTTCCATTAGGTTAAGCATATCTCGATCGATTAAATAGTCCTTACTTCCTTTTGGCCATTTCACACAATTTATGACCATATCAATTTCCGGAAGCAATTGTTTAATATTTTGTTTCGTTGATAGTTGAGTGTTTACCTTTTCATTGTATATCTGTCCGATTTCTCTTAATGTTCCGATATTTATGTCCATAACGGTACACCAAGCCCCTAAAGAATGTAGTACTTGTAATGAAGATTTTCCGACTATACCTCCGCCGAGAATAAGGACCTTCATGCCAGGTGCTCCAGCTAATCCACTTACAAATTTCCCTTTACCTCCATTAATTGTGAGCATTGCTTGTAAGCCCATTAAAGCTCCTTGTTTACCTGCAGCTTCACAGTTTACTGAGCCAAATCTATGTGAATCTTCTGCAGTAAATGCAATACATTTGCTGTCTAGAATAGCTTGGACCTGTTCTTCATGAGCTGCTGGATGGATGCATGTGTAGATAATTTGATCTTCTCTCAGTAATTTGTACTCAACTTCTTCAATTTCTTTGACCTTAGCTAAAAAGTCGCATCGTTCGTACATTTCCTCTAATGTTTCTACAATTTCTGCA
Source organism: Lysinibacillus sp. NPDC097287 (assembly GCF_044761695.1). NCBI lineage: Bacteria > Bacillati > Bacillota > Bacilli > Caryophanales > Bacillaceae > Lysinibacillus > Lysinibacillus sp. NPDC097287. Next base: position 21,351 of record NZ_JBIWCX010000007.1, on the reverse strand, counting down.
CCTTGCTCTTCATATGCTTCATTACTAAATCCAGCCAAGACTCCAGCATCTTTTTGCACAAGAACCGTATGACCATCACTTATAATAGTCCCTACTTCTAACGGCGTTGCGATTACACGGAACTCGCCCACTTTTATGTCTTTCAATACACCAAAAATCATTTTCTTTCCTCCTCAGTTTTCATGTGTTTAACAACACCTTACTCAGTTAACACCAGCAGTGTTTTTCTGAATATAATCTTGATTTACACCTCGTTACTTAACGCCAAGGTGTCACCACTTTATTCCTCACTTGCTAAAATGTTTAATTCTTATTCTAGCATAAAGTTTTAATTTTAAAGTTCAATAGATTCATATTAATTAAAATTTTTCATATAAACAGACTTTTATTGATAAATAAATGGTATATTATTGTTTATTTTACTATTTTTAATAGAACCCCATTGGGACCTGCCCGAGAAATCATAGTGATATGGCGACTTCTCACCTCTTTTTTCAGTTTCCGAGCTTTATGCTCTAGCTGATTACCTTTTATTTCATTCACGTTACTAGCTTCCCTCCTTTTTAGAGGTAAAAAAATACCATCACAAAACGATGTGATGGCTAAGAGAATCCCTCTGTTCTTTAAAACACGATAGCACAACACGTCGACTAAAACGTGACAGTTCTGTTCCTTTCGGAGACAGCCCCAGCATGAAGTTTTCAAGTCCCTTCACACTTCGGCGATATTTCCTTTCAGCTAATTTCATCAATGCTTGTCATTTCCATTAGCGTACTCTTAAATAACGCGACCTCTACCTCAATACAAACATGAGGCATATATTTATTAAATTTATGATGTGGATAAGCTTAACATATACACTTTTATATTTCAATACGGGTTAAAATATTCGTTATTTTGCGAACTTTCTACTATTTCTTAAGCATGGTAAAATAAAAATCCACCTATTATGTTTTGGAATGTATATTCAAATACCCAGTTGAAAGGATTCTACACAAGCAGTACTACTATAAAAATCTCCATAACTAGAATGGCAAAATGTTATTCCATTAAATCCTTTGTGCCTAATTATCTACGCTAAAATAGATGAATCAATTATTCCTAAATTCCTGTAACCGGTATGGTAATGCTACATGGAATTACTTTAAAGAAGAATACATGCTGCCCTCCCAATGTCACCATTTTAGTTGAGTTAGAACAGCATCTTTCACTTCCCGTTTTTTAACCTATTAATAACATCTTCTTTTACCCTATGAGATTTGAATACTGAATTATATAACTGAATAGAATAGAATAGAGCTTTTTATGTTCCCATCAGAAAAAGAAGATAAAGAATCCCGTAAATAGGGAGTGCAATTGAAGTCATTATATACACTGTCATTTCGCCTGTAGAAAGTTTTCTTTTCCACTTAGTTAGTTTAAGTTGCCTACGATAAATCATGCTAGAAATCAATATTATTACAAAGGCTAAATCCTTTAGGTCCTCTAAAAAGGGAATCAAATAATTAGCTCCTTTAGGGTTTTGCACTATTTTCCTCCTACTATATTAAATGACTAAATAGCAAAAAAGATTCTCATATTTACTAGTATTTTAATGACAGCAAAGTATATTTTCAGTTCCTAAAGTAGCCTTACTTCACTCAACATTCATAGTAGATTCACCCAATAGTGTAACTTTAAAATAATTAGATTATTTATTACTTTTAACCTTGATTTCACTGCATAAAAAAAGCCATCGTTTTGATCAAAACGATGGCCCTCTTCTACTATAAAAAATGGTCAAACTTTTTTACAAAGCTACACATTCTAAATTTACATGTTTCCCTTATTCTACAGTCACCGACTTAGCTAAATTTCTCGGCTTATCAACGTCACAACGACGGTGTAAGGCTGCATAATAGCTAATCAACTGTAACGGTACAACCGATACAAGCGGTGTTAATAGCTCATTTACTTGTGGAATCACTAGGCGATCGCCGTCTTCATCCACACCAGCCATTGCGATAATACATGGATATGCACCACGAGCAGCTACTTCTTTGACGTTACCACGGATGTTTAGAGATACTGCTTCTTGCGTCACAAGAGCAAATACTGGTGTACCTTCTTCAATCAGTGCAATCGTTCCGTGTTTTAGCTCGCCACCTGCGAAACCTTCTGCTTGGATATAAGAGATTTCTTTCAGTTTTAAGGCTCCTTCAAGGCTAACATAGAAGTCGATATTACGACCGATGAAGAATGCATTGCGTGCGATTTTTAGGTAATCCTCCGCGATATCTTCTAGGACATCTTTAGAGTCGATAATTGTTTGGATACCATTTGCTGCAATCGCAAGCTCTTGTTTTAAATCAAACGTTAAGTCTTTACCTGAAGCCTGTGCTGTTACGTAGGCTGCTACAGCAAGTACTGCTAGCTGTGCCACATAAGCTTTTGTTGAAGCAACAGCGATTTCTGGACCCGCGTGTAATAAAAGCGTATGGTCTGCTTCACGTGAAAGTGTTGAACCTGGTACGTTTGTGATTGTTAATGTTGGATAGCCAAGCTCTTTAATTTTCACAAGCACTTGGCGGCTATCTGCTGTTTCACCGGATTGTGTGATAAAGATAAATAACGGTTTTTCAGATAATAGTGGCATGTTGTAGCCGAATTCACTTGAAATGTGAACCTCTACTGGGATACCAGCCATTTTTTCGAAATATTGTTTACCAATTAAACCAGCATGATAGCTTGTGCCGGCTGCAATAATGTATAGACGATCTGCTGCTTGTAATGCTTGCAAAATGTCAGTATCAATCGCTAATTGACCGTCTTCCACTTCATAAGCTTGAATAATTTTACGGATAACAGTTGGCTGTTCATCCATTTCTTTTAGCATATAGTGAGGGTACGTACCTTTTTCAATATCGCTCATATCAAGCTCTGCTGTATAAGGTGCACGCTCTACTTGTGTACCATCTAGTTTTGAAATTTGGACGCTTCCTTTGTGTACAACTACGACTTCTTTATCATGTAACTCCACGAATTGATCTGTAACTTGTAGCATTGCCATTGCATCTGATGCAACAACGTTAAAGTCTTCTCCCACACCAACAAGTAGTGGTGATTTGTTCTTAGCTACAAAAATTGTGTCAGCCACTTCTGCATCTAAAAGAGCAAGTGCATAAGAGCCGTGTAAAAGTGATAATGTCTTGCGGAACGCATCTACTGTTTCAAGACCGTCCTTCACGAATAATTCCACTAATTGCACGATGACCTCTGTATCTGTATCAGATTTCATCGGAATACCTTTAAGATACGTCTTTTGTAAAAGGTGATAGTTTTCGATTACACCATTGTGTACAAGCGTAAAACGTCCTGATGCACTTTGGTGAGGGTGCGCGTTTAAACGGTTTGGCACGCCATGTGTAGCCCAGCGTGTATGGCCAATACCAGTGTTTGCAGCAACGTCTTCGTCGACAGCTTCACGTAAATCCGCAATTCGACCCTTTTCCTTGAAAATAGTGACACCATCTTCATGGCGTACGGCAATCCCCGCAGAGTCATAACCACGGTATTCTAATTTCTCTAAACCTTTTAATAAAATTTCCTTAGCGTCTAATTCGCCAATATAACCTACAATTCCACACATAATTTGTATCCTCCGATATCATTCATAATGGATGCAATGACAAACTAAGCTTTAACTGATCAAATTTTTTCGTGTGGCCACAAATAAGCATCCATTTCTCTTTAAACAGAAATGGACATAAACAAGTGAGCACAAATCAACCACATTCATCTCTTATGAATGATTGGTCATTTGATAGCTAAAACATCGTATTATCTTTTGCATTTATTATGCCTTTCTTTATCCTCTGTCTATTCAATCACTTGAATGTTTTCAAGATAAAAAATGACGATCGGGCAACACGACCGGGAGGCATCCGCCGAATTTTCGATAAACCTCCACCTCGTCTGCTGAGAATGCATTTTTCGTCCAATTTTCTCAGCTCAGGCGCTATAATTGTTTTCCTTATGACGCTTATATCCTATCCTCCTTAGCGCATTTACACTATTGTATGTTACGTAACGCTAGTTCCGTTCCAATAGCATTTCCATCATACTTAAAAGTGGTTCATTAGTCAAATAGATCCTTCGAATTCTGGATTTCGCGACCATTTCCCACAAGAAATGGCGCTACTTTTCAAGAAAAAAGTCGATATTTCCCAAGCAATATTTCGCTTTGATATAGTGTATTTTCTTTTTTGCAATATAAAAAAAAGCCACTATCCAAAAATTTTGAGATAGTAGCTTTATAAGTATTCACATAGTTTCTTGTAATAATTTTACGATTTCGCGATTGAAGGCTGGTAAATCCTTTGGTGTGCGGCTTGTGACAAGCTGCTTTTGACAAACGAATACTTCCTCATCATGAAATTTAGCACCTGCGTTTTCAAGGTCAACTTGTATCGATTTATATCCAGTGGCATCTCTACCTTTTAACGTCTTAGCGGTAATCAGTAACTGTGGGCCATGACATATTGCAAAAGTCGGTTTCATATCATCCATAAACGCCTTGACGAATGCCACTACACGATCATCCGCTCGTAATATATCTGGAGAAAAACCACCTGGAATAAACAAGGCATCAAAATCAGACGCTTTCACTTCATCGATTCCTTTATCAATTGTTACCTTTTCTCCGTGCTTCCCCTCAACCACTTTACCCGCTTCTATATCGATTGTAATAACCTCATGTCCCGCTTCTTTTAACGCTTTTTGCGGACTCGTCCACTCAACATCTTCGAACATATCAGTAATTACTGTTGCGATTTTAGCCATATCAACTAAACACTCCTTATTTCATAGGATACCTTTGTTATGCCCCTATCTATACGAAATAAACATGTCTAATGTCTAATTAAGAAGGATAAAAAAACGGCTTCCCACCTAAACGGAGGAAACCGTGTTCTTTTATTATTCTGTTAAGCCCATTTCAGCACGTACAACGTCTGCAATACGTTCTACATAGCTTTCACAATCTGCTTCTGTTGCAGCCTCAACCATTACACGCACTAATGGCTCCGTACCAGATGGGCGCACTAAAATACGACCATTGCCAGCCATTTCAGCTTCAACCTCTGCAATGACTGCCGCAACTTTTTCATTTTCCGTTACTGCATGCTTGTCTGTCACACGTACGTTTACTAAACGTTGTGGGAAGATCGTCATTTCTGATGCAAGCTCAGACAACTTTCTACCTGTTGCTTTCATAATGTTCACAAGTTGAATACCTGTTAGTAAACCATCACCAGTTGTATTGTAGTCTAGGAATACGATATGCCCTGATTGTTCACCACCAAGGTTGTAATCATTTGCACGCATCTCTTCCACAACATAACGGTCACCTACAGCGGTTTGCACGCTATGCATGTTGTTCGCCTCAACAGCTTTATAGAAGCCCATGTTACTCATTACAGTAGACACGACTGTATCTTTTTTCAGACGACCTTGTGCATTCAAATATTTACCGATGATGAACATAATTTGGTCACCATCTACGATAGCTCCCGTTTCATCTACTGCGATTAAACGATCGCCGTCGCCATCAAATGCTAAACCAACATCTGCACCTTTTTCTGTTACAAATGCAGCTAGACCTTCTGGATGTGTTGAACCTACACCATCATTTATGTTTAGTCCTGTTGGTGAAGAACCCATTGTTGAAATATCTGCTTCTAAATCAGCAAATAAATGAGTTGCTAATCCTGAAGTTGCACCATGTGCACAATCTAATGCCACATGAATGCCTAAAAACTCTTCATCTACAGTTTGTTTTAAGTATTGAATATATTTTTGTCCACCCTCGAAATAATCGCTAACAGAGCCTAAATCTGCGCCAATTGGGCGTGGTAATGTATCTGTTTCCGCATCTATAACTGCTTCGATTTCTGCTTCCTGTGCATCCGTTAGCTTAAAGCCATCTGGACCAAAGAATTTAATGCCATTGTCGGCAACTGGGTTATGTGAGGCTGAAATCATGACGCCTGCATCCGCACTCATTATACGAGTCAAATAAGCCACTCCTGGCGTTGAAATAACACCAAGACGCATTACTTCTACACCGATTGATAATAGGCCCGCTACAAGTGCACCTTCAAGCATTTCACCTGAAATACGTGTATCACGACCAATTAATACCTTCGGACGATCCTTTGCATCCTTCGTTAAAACATATCCACCTATACGGCCTAGTTTGAATGCAAATTCAGGTGTTAATTCACTATTCGCGACGCCACGGACGCCATCAGTTCCAAAATATTTACCCATTTTTATTGTTCTCTCCTTCAATGCAGGAACGACCGTTTTGCACCTGTCCATATGGACGGTATTACGGCTCGTCTGCTTACTTTTGGAAAAAGTCTAATTTTTGTTCATTTACTTGTAACTTTAAAATTATAGTCAGTTATTGCTTAAGAATCAATATCTCCTGTTGTTACAGTAGTATCTGCTTCCTCAGAATTCGCCGGAGGAGTCTCTTCTACCTTTGTAATATCTGCTTTGACTTTAATTTTTTGTTCAGATACTTTCGTCACGCCTTCTGGTAATTTTACTTCGAATTCATATGTTTTTGCTTCTGTAATTTTCGCTAGATCTACTTCAACTGTTATTTCGTTCATTACATCAATAATCGACTTTTTACCGAACACTTTTACCGTTTTCACATCAGTTGTAAGCTCATTAATCGTGATGCCTTCAGGTGCTGTACCAGTCTGAACAATAGTGAGTGGCAACTCCTTACTATACTCAGCAATATCCACCTGTACATTCACACTACCAGGCTCAATTATCACATCTAATTTATTTAAATCTCGATCGAGTACCTTTACAGCCGCTTCTTGTGAAAATGGCTCTTTTAGACCCTTTTCCCCTGTCACAGTTGCTTTTACATAACTAATACTCTCAATTACGCTTTTTGCACCTGTCACATAAACAATGGCTGGATCTGCTAGCATGCCTTTTAACACATAGCCTTCATCGATTAATCGATGGTTCATCTCTGGGTCGACACGGAATTTCTCCGTCATCTTTTCTTCTATTTTCACATTGACTGTTGCAGGGTCTAATGTTACTTCTAATTTTTCTGAAATATTCTCGTACTGTATATTTACCTTATGTTCACCCATTACTAAATGATTCAAGTCAACGAAAACCGAAAAATCCTTTGCATGTTTCGTTGATAATACAAGTGTGGGTGATCCTTTAATTGTTACATTTACCGTTTTTGGTAAGCCCGTAACAATAAGGTTTTCATCATCATAAAAAACCTCTAACGGTACATCCTTAATCACTTCAACCTGATCACTTACTGGGGGTTTATCATTAGATAATTCTGTACGAACAGAGAAGAAAAATAGACATGCTAGGAAAAGTGAAACAATACGTAATACCCTTGGACTATCTATCATTTTATCCATTCTTTTTCCCCCTCCAAGTCAACTTAGAGGATGCATTCGATTCTTCCGCTACCCCGAACCACATTCTACGTAAAAGCGTTCCGAATTCCTCTAGAGAAAGATTGCGGTGCAAGTTACCGTTTAAAGCAATACTAATTGCACCTGTTTCTTCTGATACGATAATGGTAATTGCATCCGTCACCTCACTTAAGCCGAGTGCTGCTCGGTGACGTGTACCTAGTTCTTTTGAGATGAAAGGACTTTCGGATAGCGGTAAATAACACGCAGCTGCCGTCACCTTATCTTTTTGCATAATGACTGCACCATCATGAAGTGGCGTATTAGGAATGAAAATGTTGATGAGTAATTCAGAGGTAATATCAGCATTTAAACCGATACCTGTTTCGATATATTCATTCAAACCGGTTTCCTTTTCAATGGAAATAAGTGCACCAATGCGACGCTTCGCCATATAGCTCACGGATTTTTTCATCGCTTCAATTAGCCTTGTTTCTTCTTCTTCTTCCTGACTATTTGAACGTTGGAATAGTTTCCCCCGTCCAATTTGTTCTAGACCTCGACGAATTTCTGGTTGGAAAATAATAATAATCGCTAAAAAACCATACGTAATCACTTGCTCTAGCATCCAACCTAATGTCTGTAACTCTAAAAAATCTGTTACGATGCGTGCAATAATAATAACGAAAATCCCTTTTAATAATTGGACGGCTTTCGTACCTTTAATGAGGGTTAAAACTTTATAAATAACGTACCAAACTAGCAGTACATCAAAAACGTTAATAACAATATTCACTGGCGTTAAATCCGTGAATTGCTCGAAAATTTCCACGTGGCATCCCCCACTTTTCATTACGAATCCATACACTTTAAGTATAGCATATTCTTAACAAATGTAACTTTTTTCAAGAAAAAAGTCCACCCAAAAGAGTAGACTTTACCAACCTCTCATACGCACTACCATGTAGGACGTACCAAAGTATTATTTAGTTTCCTCTTCATCCGCGAATGTCCACGCATCTTTGACAGAGTTTTTGATTGTATACCATAGCCATTCAAAGGCTTGGTCGATTTCTTCGATCTGGCCAGAAACAACAGCTGATGACGCCATATATTGACCATTAATGACCGTTACATCGCCATCTACTTCACCTTCAACTACTAAATCTCCATTTTTTACAACTATATCACCCTTTACAATTTCACCTTTTGGCACAATAACGGTTTGACCTTCAACTACTAAATTCGGCTGTTTTGTAACAGAAAAATGTTGGTCATCTCTAAAGCTTCCGAGTAAAGTGGCACTCATGAATAAGCAAAATACAGCTGCTGCTACGAATAACGGATGGCGGCGAATCCATTTTTGCATACCAACACGGTTTTTCGGTTTCGGTAATCGAGCCATCACTGTGGATTCAAAATGCGGAGGTGCTGTAATATGGGAAGCACTCTTCACAAAGGCGATTGTTTCACTCAATTCATGCATAAGTTGTTTGCACTCGTTGCACGTATGCAAATGCTGCTTTAACTCTTGCTCATGTTCACGACTAATGTCACCGTCTAAATAATCGTGCATATATTCTATAATATGCTCTGGACAAATATTCATGACGCTTCCCCTCCTACAGATTATTTAATTGCTTTCGTAATGCTTCACGTCCACGGTGAATTCTCGTTTTCACCGTTCCAAGAGGCATATCCAAAATTTCACTAATTTCTTGCAACGATAATTCTTCGATATATTTCAATACTATAACTGAGCGATATTTATCGGGTAAACGACCTATTTCATATTGAATACGCTCTTGTAATTCCATTTGTTCAAGCGTTTCCTCTGGCAACTGGTCCTCTGCAGCGATTTGTGAATACATATCAAGCCCTTCCGTACCGGCAACCTCCGCATCTAAATAATAATCCGGCTTTTTCTTCCGAATTCGATCAATGCAAAGATTCGTCGCTATACGATACAGCCACGTCGAAAATTTTCTTTTTTGGTCAAAAGTATGCAAATTCATATATGCACGGACGAACGCTTCTTGCGCTATATCCTCGGCCTCTTGTTTATTGCCTAGCATACGATAGCATACTTGGTACAGTTTGTGCTGATAGAGACTCACAATATCGGCAAATGCGTTTTGATCGCCTTTTAGCACTTGTTTTATTCTCTTGTTTACTAACGCATCCATTGTGTTGACTTCTCCACCTTTACAACTGTCTTATACTATACGACTTAACGTTAAGAAAAGTTTCATTCTAATTATAATTATAACAAAAGATTTTCGTAGTATGATGACGAAAGCAAATTTCTTACAATTTTCTTCAAACTAGTGTCTCCCCGAATAGGGATCCCATAAGCGCTACCGCTACATCGGCTGTTTTATTTTTCTCATCTAAAATTGGGTTTACTTCTACAAATTCAGCTGATGTCAACATGCCTGACTCTTGTAGCATCTCCATAGCCAAATGACCTTCTCTATAGGTCATACCACCAGGCACTGGCGTTCCAACACCAGGTGTATACAATGGATCAAGTCCGTCTAGGTCAAGGGACAAGTGTAAGCCGTCTACTGGAAGACCTTTCAAATAGGAAAGTACCTCCTCCATTACCCGCGTCATCCCAAGACGATCTATTTCATGCATTGTATACACTTTAATACCTTGTTCATGAATAAGCTCCCGTTCCCCAGGATCCACAGAGCGCGCCCCAATAATAATGACATTTTCAGGCTTAATTTTCGGTGCATATTTACGAATTTGCACAAGACGTTCATGCCCAATACCAATACTGACAGCAAGCGGCATCCCATGAATATTGCCAGAAGGCGTTGTATCCGGCGTATTTAAATCCGCATGTGCATCGAACCATATAACCCCTAAATTTTTATAATGCTCACCAAGCCCGGCAAGCGTGCCAATCGCTATACTATGGTCACCACCAAATACTAGGGGAAATTGCTTTTCAGTTACAGCTTCATGTACGCGGTTTGCTAAAGACGTATTCACATCAAGGACTTCCTCTAAATTTAATAACCTCATATCAATTTGTGCATGTTCCCGCTTCTGGCTAACACGAATATCACCTTGGTCTTGCACCGTATGACCAATTGCCTCAAGACGTTCCACAACACCCGCATAACGAATTGCACTCGGCCCCATATCAACTCCACGTCGTGCCTGCCCATAATCTGTAGGTACACCAATAATAGAGATAGTTTTTTTATTCACCATTCTATACCCCCTTCGTGTTGTACGACTATTGTAAAGCCTACAAGACACTTGGCTCAACCTATCATTTTTCTGAATTTTTATACAACAAGGTGCTAATACACACTATAAAGGTACAAATAATATCCCCACTACTTTAATCCAAGGTTTCAGCCCACACCATACCAGTATATGGTGTGGGGCTAACAAGAGATTTACACTGAGAGAAAATAAAAAAATCTCTTACTGAATTCAGTAAGAGATGAAAATTTTGTAGTTAATGATACACTTTTGAATATTTTATAGAAAAGTGAGCCATGAAGGACTCGAACCTTCGACCCTCTGATTAAAAGTCAGATGCTCTACCAACTGAGCTAATGGCTCATAAAAGAAAATGGCTGGGGTACCTGGATTCGAACCAGGGCATGACGGAATCAAAATCCGTTGCCTTACCGCTTGGCTATACCCCAAACATTCAAAATAAAACTGGTGGAGGGGGACGGATTCGAACCGCCGAACCCTAAGGAGCGGATTTACAGTCCGCCGCGTTTAGCCACTTCGCTACCCCTCCGAAATAAACACTATATGGTGGAGGATGACGGGCTCGAACCGCCGACCCTCTGCTTGTAAGGCAGATGCTCTCCCAGCTGAGCTAATCCTCCATAAAAACGGGTGTTATTTCTTAACAGTTTATTTATTCTTTTAGGCCTTCGCATTACTACAATGCTAAGAAAAATTGGTGACCCCTACGGGATTCGAACCCGTGTTACCGCCGTGAAAGGGCGGTGTCTTAACCGCTTGACCAAGGGGCCGGTTGTTTAATTATTCGTTGTCTTTAACAGGACAAGACTTATATTATCAGCTTTTTTTTATTAATGCAACCCTTTTTACAAAGTTTTTTCAAAAAAACTTTTTATGTGGAATATTTCAAGCTTTCCTTCATATATAATGTAATTTTTTTGTATCATCTTTTTAGAAAAAACTCAAAAACTAGACTACTTAACACCACTCAAATCTGGTCATAAGCAGCCTAATTAAAATTTTTGAAACTGGCAAATGAATAGTATTACCAGACAATCCTTTGGCGACGTCTGAATATTTTTCCTTCTTTATAATTCTTTTCGCCTTCTTTTCCTATCCCTAAATAATGCTCACTAATGTCTTTGTCCGACAATAGTGTTGCAGGATCACCTTGCATGACAACTCGTCCACTTTCCATAATATAACCATAATCAGCAATAGATAATGCAACATTGGCATTTTGCTCTACAACTAATATAGAGGTACCTTCCTCTTGATTAATCTTTTTTATATTTTGGAAAATTTCTTTTACAAGTAATGGGGCAATCCCCAGTGAAGGTTCATCTAGTAACAGCAATTTCGGCTTGGCCATAATGCCACGACCAATCGCTAACATTTGTTGCTCTCCGCCTGAAAGGAAACCTGCTTTTCTTGGCGCTAATGCTCGAAGCTTAGGGAAATAACCATAAATTTTCTCAATATCCCCTTTAATGTTTGAACGGTCTTTACGTGTATATGCCCCAGCAATTAAATTTTCCTCAACCGTTAGATCTTTAAACACACGTCTACCTTCTATACTTAAGAAAATTCCATTCTTCACAAGCACATCAGGTGTAATACCATTAATTTTTTTGCCTTGAAACTCAATTGTACCATCCGTAATTTGCCCACCGTCTCCAGAAAGTAGTCCAGAAATCGCCTTTAATGTTGTTGATTTCCCAGCCCCGTTACTGCCCAACAACGCTACAATTTTCCCTTCAGGAACATGAAGGGACATCCCCTTTAAAGCCAAAATAATCTTCGAATATACCGCTTCCACATTATTTACCTGAAGCATAGAAGTCCCCCTTTTCCTTGCAATAAAGACAAAGCTCCTAATTTCAAGGAGCTTGTCTACTGTTTATTCATATCACTTATTTATAGCTTCTGTACTCTGTAAGTTGCTCCCACTTACCGTCTTTTACAATACCAAGACGTGTTTGCTCTGTACCTGCATGATTATCAGCAGTAAACGTTAAAGGTGCAGCTAATCCACCTAAATCAAAGTTATTTAAAGTTTCAAGACCTTCGCGAATTTGTGCACCTGTAATATCGCCTTCTGGATTTTTCTCAGATGCGATTTTCACACCTTCTACCATAATTTTTGCTGCAGTCCAACCCTGAATGAACTTTTGGTTGATATCGTCGATAGTTTTTCCTTTTGACTCTAAGTATTCTTTAACTTCAACCATACCTGGTAAATCTTCGTATGGGAATGCGTGAGATAAAATACCCATGTATCCTTCTGCAATATCCGCAGTTGCAATATCAATTACGCCTTCACCAGATGCCCAATTTAGTCCGATAAATTGAGTATCAATGTCTAAAGTTTTTGCATCACGTAAAATTGTTGCAGTCGCTCCCCAAGTTTGATTGATAATCGCATAGTCAGGTTTTTTCTTTTTCATATTTAATAATTGAGATTGCGCCTCAGTTGCTTTTACATCGATTACTTGCTCGTCTACTACTTCGACACCAATTTCTTTACCATATTTTTTAATATCTTCAACTGGTGAACGACCAAATGCACTATCATTGTATAATAACGCTACAGTTGGGTTTTCTCCTTTATGATTTTCCTTAATCCATTGTAAAATTGTACGACCTTGATCTGAATATGAAGCCGCGATTAAGAAGTTATATGGACTTGTTTTGATATCTTTTAAGTTTTCAGAGAAAGACGCAGAGAAGTATGGAAGTTCATCAGTTCCAATTTGCTGACGTAATGCCTCTGTATCACCCGTTCCCCAACCTAATACTGCTGCTACTTTTTCTTTATCACGTAATTCTTGATAAATTTTTTGTGCTTCTGGAATTTTGTATGCATAGTCTTTACCTACTAAATGAAGGTTTAACCCTTCAATGCCACCCTTTGCCTCTAAATGCTCAAAGTATGCTTTTTCCCCTTCAGCATAAGGAGTACCTACATCACCAGTTCCTCCAGTAATATCATATATCCCACCAATAACTACTGTACGGTTGTTCGGGTCACCTCCACCTGGAGATTCTGCTTTAGAACCTTCTGAAGAACTTTCCTCTGAACCATCTCCTGAACATGCAGCTAATACTAATAGCATCATAATCCCCATTAATGCCCACAAGAACTTTTTGTTTTTCAAACTAACTCCCCCTTGATTTTGTTTTAATTATTATTAATTTTTCCCCAGTCAATTCTTTTTAGTAAGAGAACGGCCATAACTTAAAGTACTTCTTCATATTTAACCAAATATGAGCTAGACCACCTGGTTCAAAAATTAAAAACAGAATAATGACGAAACCGAATACAAACTCTTTGAAAGCCGATAAAATTTGATACAAATCTGGCATGTATACCGTTAATATATCAACCATCGTACTTAATCCAACAGGCAATAGTGTAATAAATACCGCCCCTAAAATAGAGCCAAACACACTACCGAGGCCCCCAATTAAAACCATCGCCAAGTATTCGATTGATACATGGAAGTCGTAAAGCTCTGGACTAACAATCATTGTGTAATGTGCTAATAAGGCACCAGAAATCCCAACGAAGAAAGAACTAATAGCAAAGGCCATAACCTTATATTGGAATAAGTTGATCCCCATAATTTGTGCTGCAATATCACGATCTCGAACAGCTAAGAAAGCTCGTCCTACACGCGTTCTTAATAAATTCGTTGCATATAAAATTGTGAGAATTAACACAATAATGCTCAAATAGAAGTACGAAGTGTTACTCGTTAAAGCGAATGACCCTATCTCTGGACGACTTAGTGTCATACCTGAAGTTCCACCAGTTACACTTGTCCATCTACTAATGACAAATAGAATAATAATCTGTGCAGCTAACGTCGCAATGGCTAAATACAAGCCTTTTAAACGTAGTGACGGAATACCGAATAATCCTCCGATTACCGCTGTAATTAGCCCTGCTAGTGGCAATGAAATCCAAAAACTAACCCCATAAGTGGATGTCAAAATTGCTGATGCGTAGCCGCCTACACCTAAGAAAGCGCCCACCCCAATGGAAATTTGACCTGTGAAGCCCGTCAGAATGTTTAATCCGATTGCTCCAATGGATGCGATTGCACACAGCGTTAATAAGCCTACCCAATAGTTAGAGGCAATCATTGGGACTAGTACTAATACTGCAACAATAAGTAACGCTTTCACTTTCGCTCCAGTAGTACCAAACAGTTTCATGTCATCACTATAAGATGTTTTGTAATTTCCACACTCTCTCACAAATAGATTTCTCAATTCATCACACCCTCTCAATTCCTCGACTTCCAAATAACCCGTGTGGTTTAACCATTAAAATTAGTAGAACAATAATGAAAGGTACAACATCCTTCAAGCCGCCGCCTACCAGTGGATCAAGATAGCCACCAGCTAAATTTTGGCATATTCCGATGATAAAACCACCAACAATAGCACCAAATACACTATCTAAACCGCCCAGAATTACTACTGGCAACACCGTTAAACCAATCGCTGACATCGATGGACTTACTCCATTAATATTCCCAAGTAAAACCCCGCCGATTGCTGCAACTACAGCTGCAATTGTCCAAGTTGCTGCATAAACATATTTCACACTAATCCCCATTGAAGATGCAGCCGTACGATCATCTGCTACAGCACGCATCGCGATTCCCATTTTTGAGAACTTGAAGAATAGTAAAAATAAAATAAGGAGTGCAATAACAACAATGAAAGACCATAAATAAACTGGTGTAATGATAACCCCGCCAATTTGAACCGGTGTGGGTGGGAAAATCGGTGGGAACACACGTGTTTGATGTCCCCAAATCATATGAACTGCCCCAGCTAATAAACTCGATAATCCGATTGTCGCCATTATTACTGAAATAACAGGAGCATTTTGGATAGGTCGTACGACTAGTCGCTCGACAGCTAATCCAAGTATTGCACTAAAGACGAGCGTAATGAGTAAAGCAACTAAAAATGGTATGTCATAAGCAGTCATGAGTACTAAACAAATGTATGGTCCAATAATGACAAATTCCCCGTTTGCCATATTTAACGCACCACTTGCCCGGTAGATTAAAACAAAGCCCAATGCTACCAGCCCATAAATACTCCCAACTACGATTCCGTTAATCAGCATTTGAGAGAAAAATACCATAGTTTAAGCCACCTCCTGTTTAATATCCAACTGAATAACAGTTAAACTAACATCACCCGACGATTCAACTTCTGAACTACTAAGCGATACTTCTTCAGAATCTGAATACATAGCTTCCATTAGCCTATGATACTTTTCTTCTACAAACTTTCTACGAACCTTTAATGTACGCGTTAGTTCACCCTGATCAGCTGTAAATTGTTTGTGTAAAATAGAGAATTTCTTTACTCTCATATGCGAAGGTAATTGCCCCATTAACTTCGTTACTTCTTGCTCAATTAATTCAGCTACTTTTGAGTTTCTTGATAAGTCAGAATATTCAGTATATATAATACGGTTTTTATCTGCCCATCGACCTACACTGCTTAAATCGATGTTAACAATTGCCGTCATATATGGTCGATCCTTACCAAAGCAAACTGCCTCTTGAATATAAATACTCGACTTTAGATTATTTTCTACTAATCTAGGATAAACTGGTTCACCTGCTTGGTTTGTAATAACATCTTCTTGTCGATCTAAAATATGAAGATGCCCATCCTCATCTAAGTAACCGTTATCCCCTAACGAAATCCACCCATCGACAACTAATTTCCGATCCGCTTCATTCAAGTATTCTGAAAAAATCGCATTATTTTTCATGTAAATTGTGCCATCAGCCTCAACTTTAACCTCTGTATCCGGAATAGGCACACCTGAACTTCCTGGTTTAATAGCATTATCATGCTGTACAAAGGCAATCCCTGCAACTTCAGTTCCTCCATAAGTTTGCTTCAAATTCACGCCCAGACTATGATAAAAATAAAAAGCATCTGATTGGAGTGCCGCACCTGCAACGTATGCCCGTTTTATTCTTGCAAATCCTAAATGATCACGTATCGCACTAAAAATTAATGCATCACCTAACCAATACATAAACTTATCCATTGCAGATAATGTCTTGCCCTCAATTGTAGCAAGTGCCTTTTTGTCACCATACTTTTGGAAGACTTTATACACTTTGCGTTTAAGCCAACCTGCCCCTTCTATTCGAATATTGAAATTCGACATTAACGATTGGTAAACCCTAGGTGGAGCTAACAAAGTTTGTGGTCCAATTTCTCGTAAATCACCCATAACCGTATGTGATTTTTCCGGGAAATTCACGACTACGCCAGTCAGTAATGGCATAACAACACTAACGACTTGCTCATGTACCCAAGAAAGCGGTAAAAATGAGAAATAGTCATCATTCTTTTTCATTTCATCTACTTTTGCTAGATTTTTGGCAGCCTCAATCAAGTTAAAATGTGTAAGAATTGCACCTTTTGGCCGGCCTGTCGTAGCTGCGCTATACGCAATAATAGCAGGAGTATTCCCACTAATCCGGTCCACTTTTTCACTAAAGAAGTTTGGGCTTTCCTTTGCTAAAGTAGCACCTGCGCTCAATAAGTTATCTAAATCTTGTAGTTTATCATTTTTATAATGACGCATTCCCTGCTTATTGTAATAAATAATGTGCTCTACTAACGGCAAATTATCTTCAACCTGAAGTAGTTTATCAACCTGCTCCTGGTCTTCCACTATGACAATACGCGCCTTGCAATCATTTAAATAAAACTCAATCTGATCAGGTAATGACTCTTGGTATACTCCAACCGAAACTCCTCCTAAGCTTTGTGCTGCTAATTGTGCATAAAGCCACTGCGGACGATTTTCGCCTATAATCGCTAGTCTTTCGCCACTCTTAAAACCATATTGTTCTGATAGTGCAATTGCTAAATGCTCAACATTTTTTTTATAGTCCCCCCATGATACTTCGTTCCATATGCCAAGGTATTTTTGTCTTAGGGCAACTGCATTTGCTTCACTTTTCGCTCGCTCTGCTAAAAGAGTAGGTAATGTTTTTTCGCTCATTACTTTCCTTCCTCCTTCTAAATAACCGTTTCTTCCCCAATATACGCTTTAATGACATCTGGATTTTGCTGAATTTCCTTTGGTGTACCAAAGCCAATTCGTTTTCCAAAATCCAATACCGCAATATGATCGGACAGGCTCATAACAATCCCTAAGTCATGTTCAATCAATACTACAGTTGTATCCATCACTTCATGCATATCCAATATAAAACTTGACATCATGTCTTTTTCTGCATTATTCATACCTGCCATCGGCTCATCTAATAGGATTAATTCAGGTCCTAGCGCTAATGCTCGACCAACCTCTACGCGCTTCTGCAAACCATAAGGAAGTGTACCTACTGGCGTATGCCTAATGTCCTGCAGCTCTAGAAATTCGATTACTTCTTCAACTTTCTTACGATGAGCTATCTCTTCGTTCGAAGCTTTTCCTACATACAATCCACCACTAAATACACCTGAATTCATCAAGGAATGGCGACCTAACTTCAGGTTATCCAGTACTGACATATGTGCGAACAGGGCAATATTTTGGAATGCACGTGCCATTCCAAGAGATGTACGTTCATAGGGTTTCATATTAATTATTTCTTGACCTTTATAGCGGATAGAACCACTAGTTGGTTGATATAGACCACTGATGCAATTTAGCATACTAGTTTTACCAGCCCCATTGGGACCAATTAGTGAGAATATTTCACCTTTGTTTATGTGATACGTGACATTGTCTAATGCCTTAACGCCACCAAATTGTAAAGATACACCCTCTATCTCTAAAATAGGCTCCACTTAAATTCCCCCTTGTCTATCTAAGCGTTTATTAACATCATGCTCTGAATATTACTTTAACTGGAATAATGTTGTCAATCTAAATTATGGGATTTTTTTTACAAATTTTTGACTTAAGTTATCTTTTTTCTCGCTTATTCCTAGTTTTCCTAAGAAAAAACCACGCACTTTAGTAACGAGTGCGCAGTTTTTATAAATTAATTATTTTAAAATATCAATAAAAGATGTTTTAACTTTCTAATCTTACGTTATTCCTACACATTAATAGAAATCCATGCTAAAAATACATATTGTAATATAACCAATTTATGTATAAAAATAGAAAATAATTCAATATTAGTGGTTCTGGAATTAACTGTAATAGGAAGATATTCGTTAAAAAGTAGATGAACCTGTTTTTGAATTGATGTATATCATTTTAAGAGGTATTTGTAATAAAAAAGATGTAGTTTATTTGTCTGAAATATTTCTATCATGTTGAGGCATACTCAACTTTTGAAGATGAATCTTGAGAAGTGTTTTAAGAGGGTTAGCAAAAAAAAGGCAAAAAAAAATGGCTCCGAAGGCAGGACTCGAACCTGCGACAACCTGATTAACAGTCAGGTGCTACTACCAACTGAGCTACTTCGGAACGCTACTATATTTATCCCTAGC
Organism: Lysinibacillus sp. NPDC097287; assembly: GCF_044761695.1. Taxonomy (NCBI): domain Bacteria; kingdom Bacillati; phylum Bacillota; class Bacilli; order Caryophanales; family Bacillaceae; genus Lysinibacillus; species Lysinibacillus sp. NPDC097287. The sequence goes on along the minus strand of NZ_JBIWCX010000007.1, from coordinate 2,164 downwards.
ACGCTAGGTACATTACTTATTATAGCAGGCATTTAGATTTTGGCAACAGTCTTTCTTCAATTATTCAATTTTTATGATTTTCATATGAAAATCCGACAGTTTCGAGCATTTACTATATTTCTCTCTTTTGAATGCTTATTAGTAATATAGAGGGAACTTATTAGATTTTAATCAAAATATTTCTTAAAGAAGTCATATTTCTAGTCTTTTAAAGCATTATTTTGTATTGATATTGTGAAGCGTGTATATGTAAAATAATTCTATAATATATAGTTATATCGTGATTTATTAAGGGGGAATTTCTTGCATGGTTGAAACTACTGGGATTCAAAATACTAATTTAATCGCACCAGAGCAATACAACATTACACAAGAGCTTGAAAAATATGCTAGTGATTCCTTACGCCAAGCCATTCGATGGATAGATGCACAAGGTACTCGTCAAATCTTATCCTATGAGCAATTAGTTAATCACATGAATCAATATGCTAATGCATTGACTTCTTTAGGTATACAAAAGGGAGATCGCGCCTTAGTAATTATCCCTCGCTTACCTGAGGCATATTGCGTGTATTTAGCTTGCTTAAAGGCTGGTATCGTACCAATTCCATGCTCAGAAATGCTTCGTGCCAATGACTTAGAGTATCGTATTAATCACTCAAACGCTAAAGCAGTAATTGCTTATCAAGCCTTTACTTCAGAAATCAATCACCTTACAAGTAATCACCAAGCACTAAACAAAAAACTTGTAATTGGGCGTGATGAAGAAGGTTGGATAACGTTAGATGCTCTAGCTGCGGAGCAAAGCACTGAATTTGAGGCAGTACCAACACACCGTGACGATATGGCCTTTCTTTCATATACATCAGGCACCACAGGTAAGCCGAAAGGTGCTGTACATTCACACGGCTGGGGCTATGCACATATACGTACTGCAGCGGCAAATTGGTTAGCAGTTCGCGAAGGTGATTTAGTATGGGCAACAGCTGCTCCAGGTTGGCAAAAGTGGATATGGAGTCCATTTTTATCGACAATTATGCTTGGGGCAACAGCATTCGTATATCACGGTGGCTTCGATGCAAACAAGTACCTACAACTTATACAGGATGAAAAAATTAATGTTCTGTGCTGTACACCAACCGAGTACCGCATTATGGCTAAGCTCGATCAACTAGGTGATTATGACCTGTCTTCTTTACGTAGCGCAGTATCTGCCGGGGAGCCTTTAAATCGCCCTGTCATCGAAACCTTTATGAATCTATTCAATTTAAAGGTACGAGACGGTTACGGTCAAACTGAAAATACATTATTAATCGGTACAATGGAAGGTATGGATTTACGACCCGGCTCAATGGGAAAACCTACACCTGGAAACAATGTTAAAATCATTGATCCAGAAGGAAACGTGGTGGCGACCGGTGAAGTCGGTGATATCGCTGTTCATAAAGACTCTCCAGCTCTATTCAAAGAATATTATAATGAGCACGAACGTACACAGGCTGCTTACAGAGGAGATTGGTATATTACAGGCGATCAAGCAAAATGCGATGAAGATGGTTACTTCTGGTTTGAAGGGCGTGGCGACGATATCATTATTTCTTCCGGATACACGATTGGCCCCTTTGAAGTAGAGGACGCGCTAAATAAGCATGAAACCGTACAAGAATGTGCCGTAGTTGCAGCACCAGACGAAATCCGAGGGAGTATCGTCAAAGCCTTCATCGTATTAAAAACAGGTTTTGAAACACAAGATCAGGAACAACTGACAAAAGAATTACAAGAGCATGTTAAAACATTAACTGCTCCATACAAATATCCTCGTCAAATTGCTTACTTACAAGAACTACCGAAAACGACATCTGGCAAAATTCGTCGGATCGATTTACGTAGCCACTAATTTTTAAATGACTTATTTTCTAACAACAGAAGGGATTGTCCAACAAGCTGTTTTCTAGCTCTTGGACAATCCCTTTTGCTTTTCTCTATTTAAATAAGAAGTTACTCTAACCTTTAATTTCAATATACAAAAAAAAGCCACTACCAATTGTATTAGCAGCGACTTTTTGAGCCTAGCGACGTCCTACTCTCACAGGGGGAAGCCCCCAACTACCATCGGCGCTAAAGAGCTTAACTTCCGTGTTCGGTATGGGAACGGGTGTGACCT